>NZ_JAMAYF010000099.1:0-461 GCF_023712445.1 Curtobacterium sp. P97
CTACCGGTGCGCCGCGCATCAGTCCGACGCACTTTATGGACAGCGACGGTAAGGTATTGGCTGAAGTTGCGCCGCGTCGTTATTTCTGCCTGCAATGTCACGTTCCGCAGGCTGACGCCGCGCCGATTGTTGAAAATACCTTCACCCCCTCGAAAGGTTACGGGAAATAAGAGGTCATTATGGAAAATTCTAACCGTAAACCAGGCTGGATTAAGCGCGTCTGGCAATGGTGGCGTCGCCCCAGCCGTCTGGCGCTCGGCACGCTGTTGTTAATCGGCTTTGTGGGCGGCATTATTTTCTGGGGCGGCTTTAATACCGGTATGGAAAAGGCCAATACAGAAGAGTTCTGCATTAGCTGTCACGAAATGCGCAATACGGTATACCAGGAATACATGGAAACCGTACACTACAACAACCGCAGTGGTGTGCGAGCGACTTGCCCTGATTGCCACGTCCCGCAT
>NZ_JAMAYF010000100.1:0-461 GCF_023712445.1 Curtobacterium sp. P97
GCCCAGGTCGTCGCGCAGCTCCCTGTAGATGTTCACCAGCGACTTGGGCAGCGGGCGCACGTGCCGGTCGACGGCGAAGCTCAGGCCGATGGGGTGGCCCGGGGTCGGGTAGGGGTCCTGCCCCACGACGAGCACCCGGACGTCGGCCAGCGGGGCCTGGAACGCCCGGAACACCTGGTCGCCGTGCGGGAGGTAGGGCCGCCCGGCCGCGACCTCGTCGCGCAGGAACCGGCCCATCGCCGCGATCTGCTCCTCGACGGGGGCCAGGGCCTCCGCCCAGTCCGCCGCCATGAGTCCCTTGTCGACCAGCCCGCTCAGCGCACCCACGCCCGGCACCCTACGAGGGGTGCCGGGCGCGGGCAGCCGGAGCGGAGCGGCTCAGGAGGCGGTCACGAGGCGGGGGCCATGAGCTCCAGGGCGACGTTGTCGGGGTCGCGGAACTCGAGGATCCAGCCCTGGCC
>NZ_JAMAYF010000101.1:0-461 GCF_023712445.1 Curtobacterium sp. P97
TCCCTGTTCGGCCGGGTCGTGGTGACCGGCTCGGTGCCCGAGCACCTGCGCGGCGGACCGGTCATCGTCGCGGCCAACCACATCGGCGACTACGACACGTTCACGGTGGCTGCCGCCCTGCACCGCGTCGGCCTGGTCCCCCGGTTCCTGGCCACCGGCGGCATCATGACGGCCCCCGTGGCCGGCCCGCTGCTCGAGCGGTGCGGGGGCATCCGGGTCGACCGCGGCACCGACGTCGCCGCGCACGCCATGCGGGTCGTGCTGGTCGCCCTCGAGCACGGCGCCCACGTCGTGGTCTACCCCGAGGGCCGGGTGGGTCTGACCGCCGACGGCTGGCCCGAGCGCGGCCGCACCGGACTGGCGCGGCTGGCGCTGCAGACCCGCGTGCCGGTGGTCCCGGTCAGCCAGTGGGGCGCCCACGAGGTGCTGCAGTACGGCAACGACTGGGGCAAGCTGCGCAC
>NZ_JAMAYF010000102.1:0-461 GCF_023712445.1 Curtobacterium sp. P97
TCACCTTCCACGGCGGCATCTTGAGCTGCCGGGCCAGCTCGCCGATGTTCGAGGTGCCCAGCGAGGCGACCCGGGCCGCGGTGCGCACACCGTCGGCGATGGCGTCGGCCAGCAGCACGTGCGGCACCCCCCGGTCGAGCGCCCAGCGCAGCATCTCGACCGAGCCGGCGTGGTCGCCCACGAGCACCCGCTCGGCCACGGTGAACCCGCTGACCTCGGCCTGGCCGCGGTGGAAGCGGGCCACCGCGTCGGCGTCGATGGATCCGCCGAAGTCGGAGACCAGCTGGCTGGCCGCCGCCGACAGCGACCGGAGGTCGTTGCCCACCGCCTCGAGCAGAGCGGTGGCGGCGTCGGGGGTGATGCGACCACCGGCCCGACGCACCTCGTTGCGCACGAAGGTCATGCGCTCGCCGGCGTTGGTCAGCTTCGCGCACTCGTCCTCGGCGGCACCGGCCTGGCGG
>NZ_JAMAYF010000103.1:0-460 GCF_023712445.1 Curtobacterium sp. P97
GGCGGCCACCCCGTCGGCGTAGCCGCTGGCGTAGTCCCAGCTGACGTAGTCGTCGGGGTCGGGGTCGAAGGGCGGCTCGTGCCGGCCGGTCTGGCCCTCGTCGAGCAGCTGCCGGAGGTTGGCCTGCATGAGCGCCCAGTCGACGTGGTGCTCCTCGTCGCAGTCGGGGCAGTCGACGACGATGCCCTTGACGCCGGTGGGCTCCAGCAGCGTGCGGAACACCTCGAGCTCGGCGAGGTCGTCGAGCACGCCGGCCCGCTCCTCGACCGACAGCGGGGGCGGCGGCGGGGAGTCGTCGTCCCCGGTCGCGCCGAAGGCGTCGTCCCAGGAGCTCACCCGGCCAGGCTAGCCGTCCCTGGGGTGTGACGGGGGCGGCAGCCTACGATCGTCGGGGTCCCCGTGCGCCGTCCCGGCGCCGGTCCTCGGTGATCCCCGCCGAGAGGTGGCGGCACCCGTGCAG
>NZ_JAMAYF010000104.1:0-459 GCF_023712445.1 Curtobacterium sp. P97
GCCCACATGTCGATCCGGAACGGCATTTCCGCAGGTCGCGCTCAGCAGAGGGGGCGATGACCTCGGGGCGCGACCCGTGGGGCGGGCGTGTCGCGTGTGACGAGAGGGGTCAGCGGTGGACGGCGGGGCGCGGGTCGGCGCCCACGGCGCGCAGCGCCTGGACCAGCAGGGCGCCCAGCGGCCCCTCGGCGACCGTGTAGTAGACGAACGTGCCCTCGCGGCGGCCGTGCACGAGCCCGGCCAGCCGCAGCTTGGAGAGGTGCTGGCTCACCGCGGTGGCCGAGGTGCCGGCCAGCTCGGCGAGGCAGGCCACGTTGCTCTCGCCCTGCGCGAGCGCCCACAGCACCGAGAACCGGGTGGGGTCGCTGAGCATGCGCAGCAGGTCGGTGGCCGCCCTGACCTGGGCAGGGTCGGGCATCGCGAACTCGTCGATGCCCTGGTGCATGGCCGCGATCCTAG
>NZ_JAMAYF010000105.1:0-459 GCF_023712445.1 Curtobacterium sp. P97
CGGGAGACCGGCACCACCCATGATGTCCGGGGTCGTCGCAGACGGTTGCCGACCAGCCCAGAGGTAGATCGCTCAGGTCGCAAAGCGAGGGGTGCATCTGCACCAGGTGCTCGACGTGGACCATCCTCCCGTCTGCAGGGTTCAGCGTCGTGCCGCAGAGCATCTGCCAATCGCCGTCCTCGTCGTGAAAGACGTCCACGACCGGGGCTCCATCCAGCACAGGCTGGGTAGTGAAGATCAAGGTGTCCGGCGAGTCGGCGAACGGCCACGCTGTCATCCGCACATCGTGACAGCTGCGCGAGTGCGGCCGGACGATCTGGCGCGGGCCAGCCGCTACCTTGCTGCCCTTTTCGGCACCGTCGCGAACAGGCTGCACACGGCAGCAGGCCACTACGGTCATCGGATGCTCACAGCTGCTACCGGTTCTGCCGGCGGTTCCGTGCCGACATGGATCGTGAT
>NZ_JAMAYF010000106.1:0-459 GCF_023712445.1 Curtobacterium sp. P97
GTGGTGAAGGCCGCCGGCGGGGCCGACGTCGTGCTGGACAACATGGGCGCGGCCTACCTGCCGCGCAACGTCGACGCCCTGGCCCCCGACGGCCGGATTACGATCATCGGCATGCAGGGCGGCGTCAAGGCCGAGCTGAACATCGGGGCGCTGCTGGCCAAGCGCGGCAGCGTGCACGCCATGGGGCTGCGCGGGCGCCCGGTCGAGGGGCCGCACGGCAAGGGCGCGATCATCGCCGAGGTGCGCCGGCACGTGTGGCCCGACGTCGAGGCCGGCCGGGTGCGCCCCGTCGTGCACACTCGGCGGCCCATGGCCCGCGCGGCCGACGGCCACCGCATCCTCGAGGAGAGCTCGCACACCGGCAAGGTGCTGCTGGTCAACGACTAGAGAAAGGACCCGACTGCCCCCCCCCCCCACACACACACACGTCACGCTGCGCGCGCCGCGGGCCCCTGCAGC
>NZ_JAMAYF010000107.1:0-458 GCF_023712445.1 Curtobacterium sp. P97
GTTTTGACATCGTAACCTTTTTCTTTTGCCTGTTGTTCAGTCAAGCCGACTGTGGCGATCGATGGATTGGTGAAGGTTACGCCGGGAACAAAGCGAAGATCGATTTTGCGTTTCGCTAGACCCAACGCATTATTTGCCACAATCCCGCCTTCATAAGCTGCAACATAAACGAATTGCGGACCGAGGGTCACATCGCCCGCGGCATATATTCGGTTATTCGACGTTTGCAAATATTCATTGGTCAGCACTTCGCCTTTTTTCCCTGTTTTCACACCTGCTGATTCAAGGTTTAAAGTCTCTGTGTTCGGCTTTCTTCCTGTTGCCACGAGGACTTGATCGGCTTCGATGACTTGTTCTTGACCGTTCACTTCAATATAAATGCTTGTCGACTTACCGTTTTGCTCAACCTTTTGATAAGTGACCCCAGTGATCAGGTTAAGTCCTTGCTCAGTTAAGGA
>NZ_JAMAYF010000108.1:0-457 GCF_023712445.1 Curtobacterium sp. P97
GGCATGGTGATCGGCCCCGGAGCGACGACCGTGGGGCGGTCCGGGGCACCGGTCGGCCACTCGGTGGAGACCACGAACTCGTAGCCGTCGGCCCACGGGGCGTCGGGCAGGTGCACCTCGACGTCCTCGGGCCCGGCGTGCAGCCAGACCAGCCACGAGTCGTCGCGGACCGGCCGGCCGCGCTCGTCGCGGTGCCGGATGCCGCGGCCGTCGAGGTACATGCCGACCGTCTGCAGCCCGGTGTCGTACCAGTCCTCGGTGGTCAGCTGGCCCCCGCCCGGGGCGAACCAGGCGAGGTCGCGGGTGCCGCCGGACCCGGCCACCTCGTGGCCGTCGAAGAACGCCTCCTGGCGCAGCGCGGGGGACGTCCGGCGCAGCCCGACCAGCCGGGAGGTGAAGCTCCACAGGTCGGCGTCGATGGCGCCCCAGTCCAGCCACGACAGCTCGGAGTCCTGGC
>NZ_JAMAYF010000010.1:0-176737 GCF_023712445.1 Curtobacterium sp. P97
CCACGTGATCACGTGGCGCGAGCCGCTTCCGGTTGTTCCGACGACCCGGGACGTCGCGTGCGAGTGCCCTACGCGGCCGCGTCGATCGCCAGCCGGTCGCGCACGACGGCAGCCAGCTCCTCGGCGACCCGCTGGGCATCCTCCTGCGACGCCGCCTCGACCATCACGCGGACGACGGGCTCGGTGCCCGACGGGCGCAGCAGCACCCGACCGGCGTCGCCGAGGGCTTCGGTCGCCGCGGCGATCGCGTCCTGCACGCCCTGGTCGTCCAGCCCGTGGCGGTCGACACCGCGCACGTTGAGGAGCACCTGCGGGAAGACGGTCATGCACGACGCGAGCTCCTGCAGGCTCTTGCCCGTGCGGGCCATCTCGGCCACCAGGTGCAGGCCCGTCAGCACGCCGTCGCCGGTGGTGGCGTAGTCGTTGAAGATGATGTGGCCGGACTGCTCGCCACCGAGCGAGAAGCCGCCCTCGTTCATCTTCTCGAGCACGTAGCGGTCGCCCACGCCGGTCTCGAGCACCGTGATGCCCGCGTCCGCCATGGCCCGCTTGAGCCCGAGGTTCGACATGACGGTCGCGACGAGCGTGTCGTCGGCGAGCCGGCCCCGCTCCTGGAGCGAGAGCGCCAGGATCGCCATGATCTGGTCGCCGTCGACGGCGTTGCCGGCGGCGTCCACCGCGAGGCAGCGGTCGGCGTCGCCGTCGTGCGCGATGCCCACGTCGGCGCCGTGCGCCAGCACGGCGGCGGCGAGGTTGTCGATGTGGGTCGAGCCCACACCGTCGTTGATGTTCATGCCGTCCGGGTCCGCGCCGATCAGCGTGACGCGAGCGCCGGCGTTGACGAAGACCTCGGGCGAGACGCCCGCGGCGGCACCGTTCGCGCAGTCGAGCACGACGTGCAGGCCGTCGAGCCGGTGCGGCAGCGTGCCGAGCAGGTGGACGACGTAGCGGTCCTCGGCGTCGGCGAAGCGGGTGATCCGGCCGACGTCGCCACCGGTGGGCGTCGGGGCGGACTGGTCGTGCATGGCCGCTTCGATGCGGTCCTCGACCTCGTCCGGCAGCTTGCGGCCGCCCGTGGCGAAGAACTTGATCCCGTTGTCGGGCGCGGGGTTGTGGGACGCGGAGATCATCACGCCGAAGTCGGCGTCGATGTCCGCGACGAGGAACGCTGCAGCGGGGGTGGGGATGACCCCGGCGTCGAGCACGTCGACACCGGCGGAGGCGAGACCGGCCGCGACCGCGGCACCCAGGAACTCACCGGAGACGCGCGGGTCGCGCGCCAGGACCGCGCGGGGGCGCGGTCGACCGGACGCCCGGCGGGCGTCCGCATGGTGTCCGTGTGTGAGCACGGCCGCGCTGGCCTGGGCGAGACCCAGAGCCAGCGCGGCCGTCAGCTCGCCGTTGGCGAGTCCACGAACACCGTCGGTACCGAACAGACGCGGCATTGCGATCGGGTTCGTCGCGCGACTAGCGCTTCGAGAACTGCGACGCCTTGCGGGCCTTCTTGAGACCGGCCTTCTTGCGCTCGATGACGCGGGCGTCACGGGTGAGGAAGCCGGCCTTCTTGAGGGTGGCGCGGTTGTTCTCGCGGTCGATCTCGTTCAGCGCACGCGCGATGGCGAGGCGGAGCGCACCGGCCTGACCCGAGGGGCCACCACCGGTGATGCGAGCGACGACGTCGTAGGCGCCGAGGAGCTCGAGCACCTTGAACGGGTCGTTGATCAACTGCTGGTGCAGCTTGTTCGGGAAGTAGTCCTCGAGCGTGCGGCCGTTGACCGTGAACGAGCCGCCACCGGGGACGAGACGCACGCGGGCGATGGCCTCCTTGCGGCGCCCGACGGCACCGCCCGAGACGTTGAGGATCTGGCGGGGAGCGGCCTCCGAGGACGCCGGGGCGCTCTCGGTGGTGAAGCTCTCCGGGGTCTGGTCGAGGGAGTCAGCGATCTGAGCCATGAGTTTTATCAGTCCTTGAAGTCGTCGTGGCCGGAACTACTGTGCGACCTGGTCGAAGGTGTACGCCTTGGGCTGCTGCGCGGCGTGCGGGTGCTCTGCGCCGGCGTAGACCTTGAGCTTCTTGAGCTGCTCACGGCCGAGGGTGTTCTTCGGCAGCATGCCGCGGATCGCCTTCTCGACGGCGCGGGTCGGGTGCTTCTCGAGCATCTCCGGGTAGGAGGTCGCCGTGAGGCCGCCCGGGTAGCCCGAGTGACGGTAGTAGACCTTCTTCGCGAGCTTGGAGCCGGTGAGGGCGACCTTGTCCGCGTTGATGATGATGACGTAGTCACCCGTGTCCATGTGCTGGGCGAAGGTGGCCTTGTGCTTGCCGCGCAGGAGCGCCGCGGCGTGGGTGGCGAGACGGCCGAGGACGACGTCGGTCGCGTCGATGACGATCCAGTCGTGCTGGACGTCTGCCGGCTTCGGGGAGAACGTACGAGTCACAGGAGTGCTGCTTTCGTGTCGAGGTGAGGAGTCCGTGAATCCCGCTCCGGTGGGTGTTCCGCGGGCGATGCTCGTGGAACTGCCCGGTGGAGGGCTCATCTGACTGTCCGGCGCACGGGGCGCACAGACCAAGGTGAGAGCCTACCCGACGCGGCTCGCCTTGTCGAACGGGCCGTGACGGACGGGAGGCGCGGTGCCGTCCGACACCGCGCCCGCCCGCCCGTCACCCGGTCACGTCCGGGCCGTGGTCACCTCAGCCGAACAGCCCACGCAGCCAGCCGAACACACCGAGCACGACACGGACGACGTCCGCGACGAAGCCACCGTGACCCGGCCCGCCCGGCTTCCCGTCACCGTGACCCGGCTTGCCCGGGTGGTCGCCGCCGTGACCCGGCTTGCCCGGCTTGCCCGGGTGGTCGCCGCCGTGGCCGGGTCCGCCTGGGGTTCCGCCGTTGCCCGGCGTGCCACCGTCACCCGGCGTCGGGGTCTCGTCCTCGGCCAGGTCGAAGCCGACCAGGATCGGGTCGTGGTCGCTCGCCCGGTACACGTCGTCGCGGTACAGGTCGGTGACGTTGTAGTCGTAGCGGCTGTACTCCAGGCCCACCGACTCGGTCGAGTTGATGTTCCAGATGTCCACGCCGGTCACGGCCTCGAGCGCCGCGGGTGAGGCCAGCACGTGGTCGAGCGAACCGCTCAGGCCGCTGAACACGTAGGAGTACTCGGTCGGGTCCTTCGCCGGCCCGAGGTCGGTGTAACCGGCGTCGCGCAGGACGACCATCGGGTCCTCCTCGCTGTAGGCGTTGAAGTCGCCGAGCATGAACACCCTGTCGGTGCCGTACTTCTCCTGCTCGGTGGTCGAGAACGCGGCGAGCGCAGTCGCCTGTGCCACGCGGGACGCGTTCGAGGCACCCTGGCCGTCGCCCTGGTCGGCGTCCGCGCCCGAGCCGGAGCCCTTCGACTTGAAGTGGTTCGCGATCACCAGGAAGTCGTCGTCCGCGTCCCCGCCGACCGGGCGGAAGGCGTCCGCGACGGGCTGGCGGGCGTTCGCGAAGGCCGGGTCGTCGAGGATGGTCGACTCGCCGACGGGTGCGACGCGGTCCTGCTTGTAGATGAGGGCGAGGCGGATGACGTCCTCGCTCGCGGGCAGCACCGCCGGGGACGGCACGTACGCCCAGGTGTCCTGGCCGGTCGCCGCGTTCAGCGCGGAGACGAGCGTGCCGACGGCGGCGTCGCGGTCCTTGCCGAACCGTGCCGAGTTCTCGATCTCCTCGAGGGAGACCACGTCGGCACCGAGGGCGTTGATCGCCTTCACGATCTTCACCTGCTGGCGCTCGAGGTCGTCGGCGTTCGCGGCGCCACGGGCGTCGCAGCCACCGCGGACGGTCACGGGGTCGCCGTCGCGGTCGGTGTAGTACGTGCAGCCGGTGAGCTGGTCGCCCGTGGTCGGGAAGTAGTTCAGCACGTTGAACCCGGCGAGCTTGAGGTCCCCACCGACGTTCTCGGGGGCCGCGGTGCGGACCTGCGAGAACGACGCGGGCAGGTCTGCCGCGGGCGTCGCACCGGTGATCGGCGACGTCGGCTGGAACTTCCAGGTGTCGTTGCGGTAGTCGAGGACGACCGGCTCCGAGAAGGTCGCTGCGGCACCGACCGTGACCGGGCCCTGCGTGAGCCAGGACACCGGGACCGACTGGTTCGCGGCGCTGAGGAAGTTCGTGCTCGCGCCGTCGTCGAGGACCACCGTGCGTGCGGCGTTGTCGGCGGCGACCTCGGCGGCCTCGGCGCTGCCCGGGCGGGCGACCTCGGTCGGCTGGATCAGGCGCTTCGTCCCCGCGGCGAGCGCGATCTCGCCGTACTGGTTCGTCGTGTAGTTGTCGGCGACCGTGTAGTCGCCCTGCGGCGCGATCAGCATGCTCTCGAGCGACTCGCGCTGCGCGTCCGTGCGCGGCAGGGTCAGCGTGGCCGGGACCGGCTGCACGACGCCCGCGG
This sequence comes from Curtobacterium sp. P97, assembly GCF_023712445.1. Classification (NCBI taxonomy): domain Bacteria; kingdom Bacillati; phylum Actinomycetota; class Actinomycetes; order Micrococcales; family Microbacteriaceae; genus Curtobacterium; species Curtobacterium sp. P97. The sequence continues at coordinate 4,423 of NZ_JAMAYF010000010.1, forward strand.
CGGGGAGCTCCTCGACGTCGGCGGTCGAGCCGATCTCGAGCTCGGTGAGGCCGTTGTACTCGGCGACCGTGCCCGTGAGGCGCACGGCGTCCCCGATGGCGACGCTGCCCGCGGTCGCGGCGGAGAACACGAACACGGCGTCCGACGCGGTGTGGGTGGCGAGGTCGACCGCCCCGCCCGTACCGGCGGTCTGGATCGTGTAGCCGTTCAGCCCACCCGTGGCGTAGACCGCGGTCACGACGCCCTCGGTGACGACGCGCTTCCCCACGTACGGCGACGCGGGACCCGTGCCCTGCAGCTCGGCGATCGTGACCGCTTCGGCAGGCGTGGTCGGCGTGCCGGGGTCGGTGGGGGTGCCCGGGTCGGTCGGTGTCGTGCCGGCGCCACCGGAGTTCTCCGGCGTCACCGTCGAGCCCAGGGCGAAGTCCGCCGCGTTGGAGTCGGTGTCGACGGTGCCGTCGCGGTGCAGCGCGTCCGGCACGGAGTTCGCCGTCCCGGTCGGCGCGACGGCGGTCTCGAAGGTGTTCGACGTGCCGTAGCCCAGCAGGTCGACGACGCCGGGCGTCCCGGTGGTGACCGAGCCGACCGGCAGCGTGAGCGCCGTGGCCTGGTCGGACAGGACGAGCGTGCCGGTCGACCCGGACGGGTTGAGGCCGGTCACGGCGTCGGGGGTGGGCAGCGCCTGGCCGTTCGTCCCGTTCGAGCCCATCTGCACGAGGTACGACCCGTGTGCGGGGACGGTGCCGGCGAGCTTGCCGACCGACGGCGTGCCGGTGTTCGCGGCGGCCCGGTACTGGATCGACCACCCGTCCACGGCGACGGCGGTGTCGGTCGGGTTCGCGATCTCGACGAACTTGTTCGTGAACGGCTGGTTCGCGCTGCCGCCCTTCAGGTACGCCTCGGCGATGACGAGGCCGGCGCCCGCGGGGTCCGCGACGGCGGTGGAGACGGAGACGAGCGGGGCGGCGACGAGCGTCGCTGCCACCGTGGCGCACAGCACGGTGCGCCGCAGGAGGTTGGGCATGCTGACCTTCGGCAGGAGGAGGGGGACTCCAGCACGCTAGCGACCTGCGGGGCCACTCAGGTTTCCGGCAGGTGAACGATCCGGTCCACCCCCGTCCGGGGTGCGCAGCGTGGCGACGGGACGGTGCCCGGCGGCGCGCTCAGCCGGCGACCGGCACCCACCCGCTGCCGACCCGGTGCACGGCCGGTCCGTGCCCGGGCAGCACGATCTCCGGGATCGGCAGCGCCCGTGCGGACTCGAGCGCCGTCGCCTGGTCCGCGGTGAAGAACGGCGTGATCATGCGTGGCCGCGGCTGCCACGACCCCGGGAGCGTGTCGTGGTGCGAGACGACCGCGTCCCCGGTGACGATGGCGTTCGCGGCCGGCAACAGGTACGCGGTCGAGCCGGCCGTGTGCCCGACGGCGGGGAACGGCGTCATCGCACGCCCCGCGAAGTCGTGCGCGGTGAAGGCCCGGGCAGTGGGGACGGTCACGGGACGCAGGGCGTCGGAACCGACGGCCCGCGCCAGCCAGCGGAACGTCCGCGGTGCGGCGAGACGCCCGCCGATCTCCGCCGGCCGGACCTGCTGCCGCTGCGGCCCGCGCACGTTGTCGAGCTCGTCGGCGTGCGCCAGGACCTGCACGTGCGGGTACCGCTCGAGGATCCCCGGGATGCCCCCGACGTGGTCGACGTGCCCGTGCGTGACGTAGATGCGTCGGAGGTCGCCGAGGTCGTGCCCCGCCCAGCGCACGGTGTCGAGGACGAGCGCGGTGTCCGCGGGGTAGCCGGCGTCGATCAGCGCGACGCCGTCCTCCTCGGCGAGCACGACCCAGTTCGAGACCGGCCCCTCGACGAACACCACACCGGGTGCCACGGAGACGACGGACCGGGGCCTGCGGGAGCTCATCCCCCGACGGTACCGGCGTCCGGCTCGTCGTCCGTCCGGCGCGCACGGGTCTGCGCCGCCCGGGCCGCGAGCTCGTCGTCCCCCGGGTAGCCCACCTCGGTGAGGGTCAGACCGGCCGCGGGTGCGACCTTGAACGCGCTCGTGCGCTGCTGCGCGACCCGCAGCTCCTCGAGGCGGTCCGGGCCGAAGCGGCCCTCCCCGACGGCGATGGTCGCCCCGACCATCGCCCGCACCATGGAGTGGCAGAACGCGTCGGCCTGGAGGCGCGCCACCAGCACGCCGTCCGGCTCGCGGTCCCAGCGGAACTCCTGCAGCGTCCGGATCGTGGTCGCGCCCGCGCGCGGCTTGCAGAAGGTCGCGAAGTCGTGCAGCCCGAGCAACGTCAGCGCACCGCGCTCCATCGCCGCCGGGTCGAGGCGCGTCGGGTGCCAGAGCGTGTGCCCGCGGCGACGTGGATCGCGCGGGGCGTCGGCGTCCGCCACCCGGTACTCGTAGCGCCGCCAGAGCGGGGAGAACCGGGCGTCGAAGCCGTCCGGTGCGACCGACGCGCGCGTGACGACGACGTCGCCCGTCGCCCCGGCGAGACCGTTCACGCGCTTGACGAGTCCGTCGAGCGAGGTGCGAGGAGGGCCGTCCGGCGACGACCGCCGCGGACGGGTGAGCGCACCCCACTGCTCCGCGGTCAGGTCGACGTGGGCGACCTGCCCGGTGGCGTGCACCCCGGCGTCCGTCCGACCGGCGACCGTCAGCTGCGGCGGCGCGCCCCACCGGGTGAAGACCGTGGCGAGCGCGGACTCGAGCGCGCCCTGCACGGTCCGCAGGCCGGGCTGCCGGGCCCAGCCCGAGAAGGCAGCCCCGTCGTAGGCGACGTCCAGCCGCAGCCGCACGGCACCGCCGACACCGGCACCCGAGTCGTCCGTCCCTGCCACGGGAGCGAGCGTACCGGGGCCGGGGCGGGCCTCCCGTCCGGCCCCGCCGACGACGACCGCGCCCGCCCCGCTGACGGAGAGCGTCCGACCGTGTCAGCGCCACGTCAGTGCCGCGTGAGCGGCCGGCGGCACGATCGTCCCGACATCGACGAAAGGACCTGTGCGATGACCACCACACCACTCGCCGTCGAGGCGACCGGCCTCGTCAAGACGTTCGGCAGCAACCGCGCCGTGGACGGGGTCGACCTCCGCGTCGAGGCCGGCACGGTCTACGGCGTGCTCGGCCCGAACGGCGCCGGCAAGACGACCACCATCTCGATGCTCGCGACCCTGCTGCGGCCGGACGGCGGCGAGGCCCGCGTCTTCGGGCACGACGTCCGCCGCGAGCCGCAGACGGTCCGCTCCCTGATCGGGGTGACGGGGCAGTACGCGAGCGTCGACGAGACGCTCAGCGCCACCGAGAACCTCGTCATCTTCGCGCGGCTGCTCGGCCTCTCCCGCGGCGACGCGAAGCGCAAGGCGGTCGAGCTGCTCGAGCGCTTCGGGCTGTCCGAGGCGGCGTCGCGTCCGCTCAAGAAGTTCTCCGGGGGCATGCGCCGCCGGCTCGACCTGGCCGCGAGCCTCATCGCGCAGCCGCCGCTCATCTTCCTCGACGAGCCGACGACCGGCCTCGACCCCCGCACCCGGGCGCAGATGTGGGACACGATCCGCGAGCTCGTCGCGACCGGGTCGACCGTCCTGCTCACGACGCAGTACCTCGACGAGGCCGACCAGCTCGCCGACCGCATCGCCGTCATCGACCACGGACGTGTCGTGGCCGAGGGCACCGCGGACGAACTGAAGTCCTCGGTCGGCACGGCCTCGCTGCAGCTCCGCCTGGCGGACGCGGATGCGGACGCCCTCGCGACCGCGGCGTCGCTCGTCGAGCGCGTGCTCGGCACCCCGGCGGTCGTCAGCCCGGAGGGCGCGCGGCTCACCGCCCCGATGACGGCGCCCGACCGGGTCACCGACCTGCTCGTGTCGTTCCGCGAAGCGGGCGTCTCCCTCGCCGAGATGAGCGTGCAGAAGCCGACCCTCGACGAGGTCTTCCTCACCATCACCGGCTCGCCGACGTCCGCGGACGCCGACACCGACACCGAGTCCGAGCGCGCGCTCGAAGGGAGCCCCGCATGACCACCCTCGCCCCGACCCCCACCACCACGTCGTCGCCCCGCGTGACACCCCGACCCGGGATCGGCGGCACCGGCCCGGCCGCCACCGTCCGCCAGTCGTTCACGATGGCGTACCGCGGACTCGTGAAGATCCGCCGTACCCCCGAGCAGCTGTTCGACGTCACGCTCATGCCGATCGTCTTCACGGTGATGTTCACGTACATCTTCGGCGGCGCGATCTCCGGCGACGTCGGCAGCTACCTGCCCGTGATCATCCCCGGCATCCTCGTGCAGACGGCGATCACGTCGTCGGTCGTCACCGGCGTGCAGCTCCGCGAGGACATGGACAAGGGCGTGTTCGACCGGTTCCGGTCGCTCCCGATCGCCCGGATCGCCCCGCTCGCCGGGGCCCTGCTCGCCGACACCGTCCGCTACGCCATCGCGACGACGATCACGTTCGTGGTGGGCATCGTCATGGGGCTGCGCCCCGCCGGCGGACTCGGCGCCGTGCTCCTCGCGGCGCTGCTCGTCATCGTGGTGGCGTGGGCGATCAGCTGGGTCTTCGCGTACTTCGGGGTCATCGCCCGGACCGCGTCGAGCGTCTCCGGCATCGCGAACCTCGTGCTGTTCCCGCTGACGTTCCTGTCGAACGCCTTCGTCCCGACCGACACGCTGCCCGCCTGGCTGCGCTGGTTCACCGAGGTCAACCCGGTCTCGCACCTCATCACCGCGGTGCGCGACCTGGTGAACCACGGCGTGGTCGGCGGCGACCTCTGGCTGAGCCTGCTCGGCGCGGCCGTGGTCGTCGCGGTGTTCGCCCCGCTGACGGTCCGCGCGTACATGCGGAAGGCCTGACGGTCCGGGCGACCGTCCGGGGGGAGGACGGCCCGAGCGCCGGTCAGCCAGGCAGGCGAGCGTCCTCGAGCACGCGCCGCACCCACGAGACCGCCTCGGTCCGGTCCCTGCCCGCCGCGGCCGTCTCGGCGTCGGCGAGCGCCGGCTCCCCCACCACCTCGGCGAGCAGCGGTCGCAGCCGGGCGTGCGCGAGCACCGCGAAGTCCTGCCGCGAGCCGATCCGCGTGAGCGTGCCCCAGCACGCGGCAGCCGTGTCCGGACGTCCGGTGCGCGCGTAGGCGATCGCGAGCCCGGCGAGTGCCGTCCCGATGACGGGCACGTCCCGGCGGGCCTGGCGGAGCCGCAGCTGCACGAGGGTGCCGACACGGATCCGGCGGGCGACCGCCAGTTCGGCTGCCGGGAGGCCCGGGGCCGCGCCGTCGGTCCGGCCCGCGCCCGCCTCGTCCACCGCCGCGATGCGTGCCGCCCCCGCCGTCAGCGCCCAGTGCGCGGCGGGTCCGCGACCGGGCTGCACGACGTCCCAGGCCGCGGCGTACGCCGCCGCGGCCCCGGCGAGGTCGCCCTCGTACCGCGCGCACTCGGCGGTGATCGCGACCGCGAGCACGGCGATCAGCCCGCGGTCGTCGAACCCGCCGCGGCCGCCGTCGGGCCGGTGCCGCAGGTCTGCTGCGACGGCACGTGCACGGTCGACGTCGCCGGTCGCGGCCGAGGCGAGACCGACGGTCCACCCGATCTCGTACAGGTCGTCCTCCGCCCCGAACAGCTCGAGGTCCTCCCGGGCGGTGACGGCGGCGGCGAGGGACTCCCGGTACCGCCCGGACTGCGCGAGCAGCTGGGTCAGCGTGACCGCGACGGTGCCCGTGGTCCAGGCCTCTCCGGTCGTCCGTGCCAGCTCCTCCGCACGCCGGATGTACCGCAGCGCCCCGGCCGGGTCGCCGTCGTTCTCGGCCAGCGGCGCGCTGAGCAGGTGGCCGAGCAGGGCGACCGCGGGCTCCCGGTGGGCACGCAGCCGTGCCAGCTCGGCGGAGCCCTGCTCGGGTCGCGGCAGGGCGAGCAGGAGCCCGGCGAGCGCGTCGACGACCGGGTCCTCGGCACGCCCGGAGCGGTGCAGCTCCCGGAGTCCGCTGATCGCCCGGGCGGTGGTGCGGAGGTCGGTGAACACCGCGGTCGCACCGCACATCACGAGGCCGATCACCGTCGCGGTGCGGTCGGCCGGCGCCGGCACGCGCGACCGCAGCGCCGCGACGACGTCGGGTGCGGTCGCGGCGACCTCGCGGTGCAGCCCGCGGAGCGTCCAGTACCCGCCGAGGGCCGCGAAGACCTGCGCCACCGTCGGCACGTCGTCGGCGCGGATCGCCCAGCGCAGCAGGGTGACGAGCGTGTCGGCCTCGCGGCGGACCTCGGTGAACGCGACGAGCTGCGCCGGACCCCGCAGTGCGAACAGGTTGCGCGCTGCCGACAGCTCCCGGCCCCACGCGGTCATGGCCGCCCGCACGGCCTCGGTGGTGCCCCGCGCCGCCAGGCGTGCGGCGCCGAACTCGCGCACGGTTTCGAGCAGTCGGTAGCGGACCGGCTCCCCCTCGACCTCGACGAGCTGCACGAGGGACTGTTCCACCAGGTCGGCGAGGTCGTCGAGCGCGTCCCACCGCCGTCCGGGCTCCGCCACCGACTCGACGGCCTCGACCGCGACACCGTCGGGGAACAGTGCGAGGCGGGTCAGCAGGTCCTGGGCGCCCTCGTCGAGCAGCCGCCAGCTCCACTCGATGACGGCGAGCAGGGTGCGGTGCCGTTCGGGAGCGCTCCGGTCACCACCGCGCAGCAGGGCGAAGCGGTCGTCGAGCCGCCGTTCGACCTCGTCGACCGACATCCCTCGGATGCGGGCGGCGGCGAGCTCGATGGCGAGCGGCGACCCGTCGAGTCGGGTGCAGATCCTGCGCACCGCGTCCACGGGCAGCACCGCACCGGGCCGAGCGGCACGGGCGCGTTCGGTGAACAGCCGGACCGCCGCGCCGTCGGCCTCGACCGGCAGCGGTCCGAGGGGTGCGACGACCTCGCCCGCGATGGCGAGCGGTGCCCGGGACGTCGTGAGCACCCGCAGGCCGGGCACGGCGGCGAGCAGGTCGGCCGTGCAGCGGGCCACGGCCTGCAGCAGGTGCTCGCAGTTGTCGAGCACGAGCACCGTCGGTCCGTCGTCGAGGGCACGCACCACCCGGCCCCACAGGTCGGTGACGACCGCGTCCTGCAGCATGCGCGCCGTCCGGACCTCGGCGATCCCGAGCAGTGCGCCGAGGGCAGGCAGCAGGTCCTCGCCGTCGTCGATCGGTGCGAGCTCGCAGACGACGACGCCCGTGGTTGGGGGCAGCGCGGCGGCGACGGCCTGCGCCAGGCGCGTCTTGCCGAGTCCGCCCGGGCCGAGCACCGTGACCAGGCGGTGCTCGTCGAGCGACCGGGACACCGTCGCGACGTCGTCCTGCCGCCCGACGAGCTCGTTCGGCGCGACCCGGAGCCCGGTCCGCCGGACCGGGTGGTCGGTCGCGGACGCCGACCGGCGCAGGAGCTCGGCGTTCAGCCGCACGAGCTCCGCGGACGGATCAGCCCCGAGTCCGTCCGCCAGCCGTCCGCGGTGCGCGGCGAACACCGCGAGTGCCTCTGGGGTCCGCCCGTCGACGTCGAGGGCGCGCATCGCTCCCCCGACCGCCGTGTCGTCGAAGGGCGCCGCGTCGACCTCGGCGAGCCAGGTGGTCGCAGCGGCGGCGGCGTCGCCGTCCTCGAGCAGCAGGACGGCGAGCCGCCGACACAGGGCGTGCTCGACCGCGGCCGCGCGGTCGGCGAGCGCCGAGCCCAGGTCCCCGTCGACGTCCGCACCCGGTGCACCCCGCCACCGGCCGAGCGCTGCCCGCACCGCTGCGGTGTCGGGTGCGTGCACGGCCCGCTCCGCGGCGACGAGGTCGACGTCCGCCGGGTCGCCACCGAGCGCGTACCCCGTGCTGGTCGACACGACGAGACCGTCCGCCGTCGTCCGGCGCAGTCGGGAGACCAGGGTCTGCAGGGCCGCCCGGGCGCCCTTCGGCCGGTCCGCACCCCAGAGCTCGTCGATCAGTGCCTCGGTGCCGAGTGCACGGCCGGGTGCGAGCACCAGCGCGGTCAGGAACGACCGCGCGAGTGCACCGGGAACGGCGACCGCGGCGCCGTCCGGGCCCGCCACCGTCACCGGTCCGAGGACGGCGACACGGGACGCGACGGGCACGACCCGATCCTAGTTCCGGCCGTGCGAGGACGCCGTCACCTGATCGTGACCGGCGAGCACGCGGTCGTCACCGGTCCGTGACACGCGAGGGTTAGCGTCACGGACATGGGATTCCCTCGTACCCGCTGCGCGGCCGTCCTCGCCACGTCGGTCGCCGTGCTCCTCGCGGTCACCGCCTGCTCGTCGCCGTCGACCGAGGGCGCGACACCGAGCGCCTCCGGCCCGCCCGCGTCGTCCGCGCCGAGCAGCAGCCCGTCCGCGGAGGTGACCGTGGACTTCGGGACGGCCCCCGCCGGCGACGGCACACCGGACTGCTCGGCGCTGTTGCCCGCAGCAGCAGTCGACGCCGTCGTCCCCGGCGCGCGTGCGGTCGCCCTCGCCGACGTCCCGCACGTCGCGGCCGCCGACTGGGCACCGGTGGTCGCCGGTGGCTCCTCCTGCACGTCGACCACCGGCGTCGCACCGCTCGACGGCACCGTGCTCGGGACGATCGACGACCCCCGCTACGAGGGCGTGCGCGTCACGGTGCTGCCCGACGCCACGGCGGAGTACCAGGACCTCGCCGCGTCCGGGCTGACCGGCGTCCTGGACGGCGGTCCGAGCTGCAGCGCGAGCGACGCCGCGGTCGTGTACTGCGTCTCCGACGTGCTCGTCGGTGACGCCTGGGTGCAGGTCCTGGCGCAGCGCGTCCAGGACGACCCGGACACGACCGAGGCGGCACTCGACGCCCCCTTCCGCGCTCTCGTCGAGCAGGTCGGCGACGCCGTGCGCACGAGCCCCGTCACCACCGCCCGCGTCGACGAGCACGTCGACGGCAGCCTGCCGCCCTGCGTCGCCGACAACGTGGACGCGGTCACGGACACGACGCTCCGCTGGGCACTCGAGGGCACCGACGTCGCTCCGACGACGGTCGAGCACGCGCTCGACCGTCTGTCGGGAGCGTCGTGCGGCTTCGTGGCGCCCGTCGAGTCCGATCCGCGGTACGACCAGCAGCAGGCGCAGTACGACCGCCTTCCGAACGGTGGCTGGGCGGTGGAGCAGCGCCTGGCCGCGGGCACGATCGACCGCGACGGGCGGATCGACCTCGACGGCCTCGACGACGGCGACGGCGCCTGGCGGACGTGCGACGACACCGCATGCACCCTCGACGTCGTGTCGGACGGTGGCACGTGGGAGCACTTCGTCCTGATGCGCGCGGTGGCCCCGGACACCGCCGAGGCCGTCGAGCGCTGGGCGACGGCCTCGCGCGGCTGACCGGAGGCGCTCGCTAGCGCTGTCGTCCCGAGGGCCCGGTCTCGGTGTCGACGTCCGCGGTCGCCCGCTTCTCGGACTCGAGCACCCCGCGCAGCGCGACGATCGCGCTGGAGGTCACCGTCACCTGCGACGGGTCCGCGTCACTGGCGTCGATGGCGCGCTCGAGGTCGGCGATCGACTCGTCCGCCCCGTCCTCCTCGCAGTCGCCGCGGACCACGCAGGCGACCTTCCGGAGCGCCGCCGCGAAGGGTCCTGCGAACGCCGGGTCCGGCCGCCCGATGTTCTCCGCGACCGGACCCGAACGGGCGACCAGCTCGGTGAGGTCGGTCGTGTACCAGGCGACGCGCTCGAGCGCCCGGAAGCGCGCACCGTCGGTCTGCAGGCGCGCACGCGGTCCCCGAAGCACGCTCCGGGGGTTCATCCGGCGCGCCTCCTGCGCCGTCGAGACGCGGTCCCGGACCTCGGCGATCGCCTTGTCCAGCCGCTCCTGCTGGCGGTCCCAGGCACCGGTGTCCGGCTCGCCCTCGTCGAGCACGTCTGCCAGGTCGTCGAGCTGCTGCGCGAGCACGGCGTTCACCTGGTCGATGCGGCGCTCGGCGTCCCAGAAGTGCAGCGGGGGGACCACGGCGAAGTTCACCGCGAGCCCGATGCCGATGCCGATCGCCATCTGCACGACGTACGCGAACGAGTAGCCCTCCGCGTTGCCGCCGCCGATGAGGAGCACGAAGAGCGCCGCCATCGGCACCCACGAGTACCCCTCGCCCAGGATCCGGAAGCCCGAGACGAGCACCCCGAGGCCGACGACGAGCGCGACCGCGATGACCCCGGGATCGCCGATGAGCATCGTGAACCCGGCGATCAGGATGCCGAGCGTGATGCCGACCAGCGTCTGGACGCCGGCCCGGATCCCCGCGAAGACGGTCGTGCGCATCGCGACGATCGCACCGAGCGGTGCGTAGTACGGGTACTCCGCGGCGACGCCCGGTGCGTACTTCGCCAGGGTCCACGCGATCGTGGCGGCCAGCGCGGCCTTGCCGGCCAGCAACAACCGCGGCTGGGTGCCGGAGTCCCGACTCCACCGCCACAGACGGCGCCCTGCGCCGGTGATCCGTTCCGCTCTCGCCATGTCGCGATCACCGTACGGCGGCGACGCTGGGAGCGGACGCGGGTGCGCTCCGGACGGGAGGCCCGTGGCGGCCCCGCCCCGCGCCTCCCGTCCGTCGCCACGCCGTCCGCGGGGACGACGGAACCCCCCGCGACGTGGGTCGCGGGGGGTTCCGTGTGGTGGTGCTGGACCTACTTGGCGTCGTCCGACTTCGCCTCGGCGTCGGCCTCGACCTCGGCGGCAGCCGGGGTCTCGGTCTCGGCCTCGACGGGAGCGGACTCCTCGGTCGTCTCCGTGGACTCGACCGGGGTCTCCTCGACCGGGGTCTCCTCGGCCGGAGCGGCAGCAGCCGGGGCCGCGTCGCGCTTGACCGGGGCCGGCGTGCTCGACACCGGCTCGAGGACGAGCTCGATCGAGGCGAGCGGCGCGTTGTCACCCTTGCGGAAGCCGAGCTTCGTGATGCGGGTGTAGCCGCCCTGACGGTCCTCGACCTGCGGGGCGATCTCCGTGAACAGCGTGTGCACGACGGACTTGTCGCGCAGCTGGGCGATCACACGACGACGCGCGTGCAGGTCGCCACGCTTCGCGAACGTGATGAGACGCTCGGCGACGGGACGCAGGCGCTTGGCCTTCGTCTCGGTGGTCGTGATGCGACCGTGCGTGAAGAGGGCGTTGGCGAGGTTGCTCAGGAGCAGGCGCTCGTGGGCGGGGCCGCCACCGAGGCGGGGGCCCTTGGTGGGCTTCGGCATGTCAGTTCTCCAGTGGTGATGGTGGTGCGCACCGACTCATCGGTGCGCGTGCGCGTGAGCGCGAGGTCAGTTGTTGGACTCGTCCTCGTCGTACCCGCTGTAGAAGTGGGCGCCGTCGAATCCGGGGACGGTGTCCTTGAGGGACAGGCCGAGCTCGGTGAGCTTGTCCTTGACCTCGTCCACCGACTTCTGACCGAAGTTGCGGATGTTCATGAGCTGCGTCTCCGACAGGGCGACGAGCTCGGACACCGTGTTGATGCCCTCCCGCTTGAGGCAGTTGTAGCTGCGCACCGACAGGTCGAGGTCCTCGATCGGGGTCTGCAGCTCGTTCGAGAGCACCGCGTCGACCGGCGCGGGGCCGATCTCGATGCCCTCGGCCGCCGTGTTCAGCTCGCGGGCGAGACCGAACAGCTCGACCAGCGTGCGACCGGCCGACGCGATGGCGTCGCGCGGCGTGATCGCCGGCTTCGACTCGACGTCGACGACCAGGCGGTCGAAGTCCGTGCGCTCACCGGCACGCGTCGCCTCGACGCGGTAGGTGACCTTGAGGACCGGCGAGTAGATCGAGTCGATCGGGATCTGCCCGGCCTCGCTGAACTCCGAGCGGTTCTGGGTCGCCGAGACGTAGCCGCGGCCACGCTCGATCGTCAGCTCCAGCTCGAAGCGCGCGGTGTCGTTCAGGGTCGCGATGACGAGGTCCGGGTTGTGGATCTCGACGCCGGCCGGGGCGGAGATGTCCGCCGCGGTGACCTGACCGGCACCCTGCTTGCGCAGGTACGCGGTGATCGGCTCGTCGTGCTCGCTGGAGACGACGAGGCTCTTGATGTTGAGGATGATCTCGGTGACGTCTTCCTTGACACCGGGGACGGTGCTGAACTCGTGGAGGACGCCGTCGATGCGGATGCTGGTGACAGCCGCGCCGGGGATCGAGGAGAGGAGCGTGCGGCGCAGCGAGTTGCCGAGGGTGTAACCGAAGCCCGGCTCGAGCGGCTCGATGACGAAGCGCGAGCGGTGCTCGGAGATCGACTCCTCGGTCAGGGTGGGGCGCTGTGCAATGAGCACTGTGGGATTCCTTTCGGCGGAGTGTCCGCTATATGACACTCGGCGGTACGACGGGGCCGACCGGGCCCCGACGGGTCTGTTGAGTTGTGATCACGCGCAGCGCGGGGCCGGGAGGGCCCGACGTACGCGATCGAACGACCAGGAATGGCCGGCCCCGCTCGCCCCGGTCAGGGGACGAGCGGGGAACGGCCGGTTGCTCCTCGCGTCAGACGCGGCGACGCTTCGGCGGGCGGCAGCCGTTGTGCGCCTGCGGGGTGACGTCGTTGATCGAGCCGACCTCGAGGCCAGCGGCCTGGAGCGAGCGGATCGCGGTCTCGCGACCCGAGCCCGGGCCCTTGACGAAGACGTCGACCTTCTTGACGCCGTGCTCCTGCGCCTGACGCGCAGCGGACTCGGCGGCGAGCTGCGCCGCGAACGGCGTCGACTTGCGCGAACCCTTGAAGCCCACGGCACCCGAGGACGCCCAGCTGAGGACGGCACCCGACGGGTCGGTGATGCTGACGATGGTGTTGTTGAACGTGCTCTTGATGTGGGCCTGGCCCACGGCGACGTTCTTCTTCTCCTTGCGACGCGGCTTGCGCGCGGCAGTCTTGGGGGTAGCCATGATGATCTCCTATCGGGCCTTCTTCTTGCCTGCCACGGTGCGCTTCGGTCCCTTGCGGGTACGCGCGTTGGTCTTGGTGCGCTGACCACGCACCGGGAGACCACGACGGTGGCGGAGACCCTCGTAGCTACCGATCTCGACCTTGCGGCGGATGTCGGCGGCGACCTCGCGGCGGAGGTCACCCTCCACCTTGAAGTTGCCCTCGATGAAGTCACGGAGGGCGACGAGCTGGTCGTCGGTCAGGTCCTTGACGCGGATGTCACCGGAGATACCGGTCTCGGCGAGTGCCTGGACCGCGCGGGTACGGCCGACGCCGTAGATGTACGTGAGTGCGATCTCCACGCGCTTCTCGCGCGGGATGTCGACGCCTGCTAGACGTGCCATGTTCTGGCTGCTCCTGTTTTCGGTGGAGGTGTGGCGCAGTACCGGTGCCCGGGCCTCCGCCCCGAGGTGTCCCCCCGCCGACGACCGAGGTCAGTGGCGGAGTTCTGGTACTGCGTGTTCAGTGTTGAGTTGTGGGTCCTGCTGGGAGCTCAGCCCTGGCGCTGCTTGTGGCGCGGGTTGCTCTTGCAGATCACCATGACGCGGCCCTTGCGGCGGATGACACGGCAGTGCTCGCAGATGGGCTTGACGCTGGGGTTGACCTTCATGATTGCTTCCTGTTGCTCGCTGGCTTCGTGCCCGGCGGGTTCGCCGAGCCGTTCCTTTCCAGCTCGCGGATCACTTGTAGCGGTAGACGATCCGGCCGCGGGTCAGGTCGTACGGGCTCAGCTCCACGATCACGCGGTCCTCGGGGAGGATGCGGATGTAGTGCTGGCGCATCTTCCCGGAGATGTGCGCGAGGACCTTGTGTCCGTTGGTCAGCTCAACGCGGAACATCGCGTTGGGCAGAGCTTCGAGCACCGAGCCTTCGATCTCGATGACGCCGTCTTTCTTGGCCATAGCCTCACTGTCGCTTGGTTGGATTACCGGTGTGATCCCCGAGCCGGTCTGCGGGTCGGGCGCCACGCCGAAGGGCATGACACACCAAAGATCAACCCTATGCGATCAGGCGCAGATTGCCAAGTGCCGGTCGGGCCGCGACCCTCCGTCTGGGGCTCGCCGTCCGGAGCTGAACGGTCCACAGTGGATCAGCGGCCGCTTCCGAGGTCCGGAACGGGCCCGTCGCCGTAGCCTGGCCGTCGCTGACCCCCCGACGCCCGCGCCGGAGAACCGATCGGAGACCACGTGCCTGACGCGCCCCGCCGCCCCCTCGCCCGTCACGGTCGACTGCCGCGCCGTCGCGGATGGGGCACGCTGCTGGGGTTCGTCGCGGCCACGGTCGCCGTCGTCCTGGTCAGCGGCACGAGCGTCGCGGCGATCGCCGGCGCACAGCTCGCCGCGGCACCGCACACGGTCGAGCTCAGCACCGACGACCAGAACACCGCGAAGACCGCCGACATCACGGCGATGCAGGGCGGCGCGAACATCCTGCTCCTCGGCAGCGACACCCGCGTCGGGCAGTTCGACTCGGACGAGAACGTCGAGGGCGCCCGGAACGACGTCACGATCCTCGTCCACATCTCGCAGGACCACCAGCAGCTCACGGCCGTCAGCTTCCCCCGCGACCTCAAGGTCCCGATCCCGGCGTGCACGAACCCCGAGACGGGCACCTCGTACCCGGCCGTGGACAGCGAGCTCATCAACGAGTCCCTCGGGCACGGCGGGATCTCCTGCGCCGTGGACACGGTCGAGAACCTGACCGGGCTGACGATCCCCTACGCCGGACTCATCACCTTCGACGGGGTGATCGAGATGTCGAACGCCGTGGGCGGCGTCGACGTCTGCGTCGCGAAGCCCATCGACGACTCGTACACCGGCCTGCAGCTCTCGGCCGGTCAGCACACCCTCGCGGGCCAGGACGCGCTCGCGTTCCTGCGCAGCCGGCACGGCGTCGGTGACGGCAGCGACCTCGCGCGCATCAGCTCCCAGCAGGTCTTCCTGTCCGCCCTGCTCCGGAAGGTCACCTCGGACGGCACCCTGTCGAACCCGGTGACCCTCTACAAGCTGGCCGGTGCGGCGCTGTCGAACATGACGCTCTCCGACGGCCTGGCGCAGACCCGCACCCTCGTCGGACTCGCCTCGACCCTGCGGGGCATGAGCACCTCGGACATGCTGTTCGTGCAGTACCCGGTCGTCGACGACCCCTCCGACACCGCGCACGTGCTCGTCGACGAGGCGGCGGCGCACGACCTCAACGTCGTGCTGCAGCAGGACCGCAAGACCTCGCTGAGCGACTCGTCCACCGGCCGGGCGTCGGAGGAGTCCCCGACCGCGGCGGGCACCCCGGGGAGCGACGCACCGTCGTCCGACGCGCCGGCCGCGGGGGACGATGCGGCGAGCGGAGCTGCGACCGGGACGGCCACGGGTGCGGCGACCGATGCCGGGACGCCGACGGCGACCCCACTGCCCTCGAGCATCTCCGGCCAGTCGGCGTCCGAGCAGACCTGCACCGTCGGCAACTGAGCGCGTCGGGGACTGAGCGCGTCGGGGACTGCGCCCGTCGGAGACTGAGCGCGTCGGGGACTGAACCCGTCGGGAACTCAGCCCGTCGGGGACCGGCGCGGTCGCGCGCGGAGCGGTCCCGGCGTCGGCCCGGCCATCGACGTGGCCGGGCCGGTGCGCGGAGTCGCACCGCGCCTCCCGGCCGACCTCGCGGTCACCGGTCACGGACCGGACGCGTCCGGACGCCCTACGGAACGGGGACGGGCGTGACGCCGAGCGGCACGAGGCCGGAGGCGCCGCCGTCCGATGCGGTGAGCACCCAGATGCCGTCGGCGTGCACGGCCACCGAGTGCTCCCAGTGCGCCGCGTCGGAACCGTCGAGGGTCCTGATCGTCCAGTCGTCGTCGTCCGTGGAGCTGTCGATCGTCCCGGCCGTCACCATCGGTTCGATCGCCACGACCAGACCGGGCCGGACCGCCGGACCGGCACCGCGGACCCGGTAGTTGAAGACGGGCGGGTCCTCGTGCATCGACCGGCCGATCCCGTGCCCCGTGAAGTCCTCGACGATGCCCCAGGCGCCCGTCTCGTCGATGGCGTCCTCGATCACCGCGCCCACCTCGTTGAGGTTCCGTGCGTGTGCGAGCGCCGCGATGCCGTGCCAGAGCGAGCGCTCCGTGGTGTCGCAGAGCGTCTGGCGCGCCGCCGTCACGGGAGCGTCGCCGCCGGGGAGCACCGTCGTGAAGGCGCTGTCACCGTTCCACCCGTCGACCTCTGCACCGGCGTCGACCGAGACGATGTCGCCCGGCTCGAGTACGCGTTCGCCGGGGATCCCGTGGACGATCTCGTCGTTCACGGACACGCACAGGGTGTGCCGGTAGCCCGGGACGAGCTGGAAGTTCGGGACGCCGCCGCCCTCGCGGATCGTCCGCTCGGCGATCGCGTCGAGCTCGCCCGTGGTGACGCCCGGGCGGATCGCAGCACGGACCGCGACGAGCGCGGCCTCGGTGAGCAATCCGGGACGGAGCATCGCGCGGAGCTCCTCCGGCGACTTGTAGATCGAGGGCTTGCGACGACGCACGAGGGGTGTCAGACGCCCGCGGTGAGGCCGCGCGAGCTGAGCGCCGCCTGGATGCGGTCCCCGACCTCGTCGATGCCGCCGAGGCCGTCCACGTCGACCACGAGACCGCGCTCGGCGTACGCCGCGACGATCGGCGCGGTCTGCTCCGTGTAGACCTCCTGGCGACGCCGGATGGTCTCCTCATTGTCGTCGCTGCGCCCCTGGTCCTCGGCGCGCTTCAGCAGCCGCGCGACGAGCGCGTCCTGGTCGGCGACGAGCTGCACCACGGCGTCGATCCCGGCGCCGTGCTCCGCGAGCAGCGCGTCGAGGTACTCGACCTGGCCCACCGTGCGGGGGTAGCCGTCGAGCAGGAAGCCCTGCTCGGCGTCCGGCTCGGCGAGGCGCGACTTGACGAGCTCGTTCGTCAGTTCGTCGGGGACGTAGTTCCCCGCGTCCATGATCGCCTTGGCCTGAACGCCCAACGGCGTGCCCTCGGAGACGTTCTTGCGGAAGATGTCACCCGTGGAGATCGCGGGGACGCCGAAGCCCTCGGCGATGCGACCGGCCTGGGTGCCCTTCCCGGCTCCGGGAGGTCCGACGATGATGAGGCGTGCGCTCAACGGAGAAGCCCTTCGTAGTGACGTTGCTGCAGCTGCGAGTCGATCTGCTTCACGGTCTCGAGACCGACACCCACGATGATGAGGATGCTCGCGCCGCCGAACGGGAAGTTCTGGTTCGCGCCGAACAGCGCCAGTGCTGCCAGCGGGATGAGCGCGATGAGACCGAGGTAGAGCGAGCCGGGCAACGTCACCCGGGTCAGGACGAAGTCGAGGTACTCGGCCGTCGGACGGCCGGCCCGGATGCCCGGGATGAAGCCGCCGTACTTCTTCATGTTGTCGGCGACCTCTTCGGGGTTGAAGGTGATCGCGACGTAGAAGTACGTGAACCCGACGATGAGCAGGAAGTACAGGACCATGTAGAACCAGTTGTCACCCGAGGTCAGGTTGTTCTGGATCCAGGTCACCCAGGCGGCCGGCTCCGAGCCGTCCGAGGGCTGGTTGAACTGCGCGACCAGGGCCGGCAGGTACAGCAGCGACGAGGCGAAGATGACGGGCACGACGCCGGCCATGTTCACCTTGATCGGGATGTAGGTGTTGTTGCCGCCGTAGGTGCGGCGCCCGACCATGCGCTTGGCGTACTGCACCGGGATGCGTCGCTGCGACTGCTCGACGAAGACGACGGCCATCATGATGACCAGACCGACGAGGATGACGAACAGGAAGAGCTCGAAGGACTGCGACTGCTCGATCGCCCACAGGGCCGACGGGAACTGCGCGGCGATGGACGTGAAGATGAGCAGCGACATGCCGTTGCCGATGCCGCGCTCGGTGACGAGCTCGCCCATCCACATGATCAGGCCGGTACCGGCGGTCAGCGTGACGACCATGAGCATGATCGCGTACCAGCTGTCGTTCGAGATGATCGACGAGCAGGACGCCGACGCGTTCGTGCCGAAGAGGGCACCCGAGCGCGCGACCGTGATGAGGGTGGTCGACTGCAGGACACCGAGCGCGATGGTGAGGTAGCGCGTGTACTGCGTCAGCTTCGCCTGGCCGGACTGGCCCTCCTTGTAGAGGGCGTCGAAGTGCGGGATCACCACGCGCAGGAGCTGCACGATGATCGACGACGTGATGTACGGCATGATGCCGAGCGCGAAGACCGACAGCTTCAGCAGCGCGCCGCCGGAGAAGAGGTTGATGAGGTCGTAGAGCCCACCCGAGGAGCCGGCGCTCGCCAGGCAGCTCTGCACGGCGGCGTAGTCGACGAACGGCGCGGGGATGTACGACCCGAGACGGAACAGCGCGATGATCGCGAGGGTGAAGCCGATCTTCTTGCGAAGATCTGGGGTGCGCATGATGCGCGCGACCGCTCTGAACACGAGGACTCCGAACTTCTGGGACCGGCGACCCGATCGGGGTCTTCACGGTGTCGATCGGCAGCGCCGACCTGGCCGACGGACGTCAGCCACTGTCAAGGAAACCGTAACGGCGGCCCGTGCGCAACGCCCCGCCCCCCCGACGGGGGTTACTGGGAGACGGTTCCGCCAGCAGCCACGATCTTCTCGGCGGCGGACGCCGAGACCTTGTCGACCGAGACCGTGAGCTTCACGCTGATGTCACCCTGACCGAGAACCTTGACCTTCTCGTTCTTGCGGACGGCGCCCTTGGCGACCAGGTCCGCGACGGTGACGTCGCCACCGTTGGGGTAGAGCTCCGCGATCTTGTCCAGGTTCACGACCTGGTACTCGACGCGGAACGGGTTCTTGAACCCGCGGAGCTTCGGGGTGCGCATGTGCAGCGGCATCTGCCCACCCTCGAAGCCGACCTTGACCTGGTAACGAGCCTTCTGGCCCTTGGTACCACGGCCGGCGGTCTTGCCCTTCGAGCCCTCACCACGGCCGACACGGGTGCGGTCCTTCTTGGAACCGGCAGCCGGACGGAGGTGGTGCAGCTTCAGCACCTGGACCCGCTCGTTCTTCTCGTCGCTCATGCGTCGACCTCCTCGACCTTCACGAGGTGCGCCACCGTCGCGATGTACCCGCGGTTCTGGGCGTTGTCCTCACGCAGGACCGTACGGCCGATGCGCTTGAGGCCCAGGCTGCGCAGGGTGTCGCGCTGGTACTGCTTCTCGCTGATAACGGACTTCGTCTGCGTGATCTTCAGCATCGCCATCACGCACCTGCCTTCTCGGTCGCGGCACGCAGCGCCGCAGCCTCGGCGTGGAGCAGACGGGCCGGGACGACCCGGTCGACGTCGAGGCCACGACGGCTCGCGACCGCGCGGGGCTCCTCGAGCTGCTGCAGCGCCTCGACGGTCGCGTGCACGATGTTGATGGTGTTCGACGAGCCGAGCGACTTGCTCAGGACGTCGTGGATGCCGGCGCACTCGAGCACGGCGCGGACCGGACCACCGGCGATGACACCGGTACCGGCAGCGGCCGGACGCAGGAGCACGACACCGGCAGCGGCCTCACCCTGCACCGGGTGCGGGATGGTGTTGCCGACGCGCGGGACGCGGAAGAAGTTCTTCTTCGCCT
Source organism: Curtobacterium sp. P97 (assembly GCF_023712445.1). Classification (NCBI taxonomy): domain Bacteria; kingdom Bacillati; phylum Actinomycetota; class Actinomycetes; order Micrococcales; family Microbacteriaceae; genus Curtobacterium; species Curtobacterium sp. P97. The sequence continues at coordinate 23,926 of NZ_JAMAYF010000010.1, forward strand.
CCTCGACGCCCTTCGAGATCGCGGTGGGGACTTCCTTCGCCTTGCCGTAGCCGACACCGACGAGGCCGTTGCCGTCACCCACGACGACGAGCGCCGTGAAGCTGAAGCGACGACCACCCTTGACGACCTTCGACACGCGGTTGATGGTCACCACGCGCTCGAGGAACTGGCTGTCGCCACCGCGGTTGTTGCGGTCACGACCCTGCTGACGGTCACGCCCGCCACCACGACGGCCGCGCTGGTCGGCGTTGTCACGGTTGTTCGACGCGGAGCCCGCGGCGGTCTCGACCGGACGCTCGGCGACGGCAGGGGCTTCCGCTTCCTTGCCGGCCGCGGCCTTGGCGACGGTCTCCGTCGCAGCAGCGGTCTCGGTCTCGGCCGCTTCGTTGTTGTTCGCGATGTCGCTCACAGGTTCAGCCCTCCTTCACGGGCACCATCGGCGATCGCGGCGACGCGACCGGCGTACTTGCTCCCACCGCGGTCGAAGACCACGGCCTCGACGCCAGCGGCCTTCGCACGCTCGGCGACGAGCTCGCCGATGCGACGGGCCTTGGCCGTCTTGTCGCCGTCGAACGAACGGAGGTCGGCCTCCATCGTCGACGCGCTGGCCAGGGTGTGGCCCTTCGCGTCGTCGATGACCTGGACGAACACGTGACGCGACGAACGGGTGACGGCGAGACGCGGACGCGCCTCGGTGCCGGTGATCTTCTTGCGGAGACGGTTGTGACGGCGCGCCTTGGCGGCCGACTTGCTCTTTCCTCGGATACCGAGAGCCATGATCACTTACCTGACTTTCCGGCCTTGCGGCGCACGATCTCGCCCGCGTAGCGGACACCCTTGCCCTTGTAGGGCTCGGGCTTGCGCAGCTTGCGGATGTTGGCAGCCACCTCGCCGACGGCCTGCTTGTCGATGCCCGACACGGTGAGCTTGTTGTTGCCCTCGACGGCGAAGCTGATGCCCGCCGGCGGCTCGACCGTGATGGGGTGGGAGTAGCCGAGCGCGAACTCGACGTTGCTGCCCTTCGCCGCGACGCGGTAACCGGTACCGACGACCTCGAGGCCCTTGGAGTAGCCCTGGGTCACGCCGACGATGTTGTTCGCGATGAGGGTGCGGGTCAGGCCGTGCAGCGCACGCGAGCTGCGCTCGTCGTCCGGACGGGTGACGAGGACCTGGTTCTCCTCGACCTTGGCCTGGATGGGCTCTGCGACGGTGAGCGCGAGCTCGCCCTTCGGGCCCTTGACCGCGACGGTCTGGCCGTCGATGGCGACGGTCACACCCGCGGGGATGTCAATGGGAAGACGTCCGATTCGAGACATTGTCGATCACCACACGTAGGCGAGGACTTCCCCACCCACGCCCTTCTGCTCGGCTTCACGGTCGGTGAGCAGTCCCGACGAGGTCGAGAGGATCGCCACGCCGAGGCCACCGAGGACCTGGGGGAGCTCCGTCGACTTCGCGTAGACCCGGAGACCGGGCTTCGAGACGCGCTTGATGCCGGCGATCGAACGCTCGCGCTCGGGGCCGTACTTCAGGTCGATCGTGAGGGTCTGCCCGACGCGGGCGTCCTCGATCTTCCACTCGCTGATGTAGCCCTCGCGCTTGAGGATCTCGGCGATGTTCTTCTTCAGCTTGGAGCTGGGGAGCGAGACGGCGTCGTGGTGCGCCGAGTTCGCGTTCCGCAATCTGGTCAGCATGTCTGCGACCGGATCGGTCATCGTCATGATGGTCGTCCATTCTTCGCCTGGTTTCGACACCCGTTCCACGAATGCCGACCTGAGCGATCGGGTGGTCTCCGAGCGGATCCCGGAGACCTGGGGGCCGGCGGCTGTCGCCGTCGGCCGGTGTTCGTGCGTGCGGGCCGGAGGACGTGAATCCTCCGGCCCGCAGCGCCCGGACTAGCTTAGACCGTCTGGTCGGCCGAACGGAACGGGAAGCCGAGCTGGCGGAGCAGCGCGCGGCCCTCGTCGTCCGTCTTCGCGGTGGTCACGACGGTGATGTCGAAGCCACGCACGCGGTCGATGCGGTCCTGGTCGATCTCGTGGAACATCGACTGCTCCGTGAGACCGAACGTGTAGTTGCCGTTGCCGTCGAACTGCTTGTCGCTGAGCCCGCGGAAGTCGCGGATGCGGGGCAGTGCGAGGGTGACGAGGCGGTCGATGAACTCCCACGCGCGGTCACCACGGAGGGTGACGTGCGCGCCGATGGCCTGACCCTCACGCAGCTTGAACTGCGCGATGGACTTGCGGGCCTTCGTCACGACCGGCTTCTGACCCGTGATCGCCGTGAGGTCCTTGACGGCCCCCTCGATGACCTTCGAGTCACGAGCTGCTTCACCGACACCGGTGTTCACGACGACCTTGACCAGGCCGGGGACCTGGTTGACGTTCGCGTACCCGAACTGCTCGGTGAGGGCAGCCTTGATCTCGTTCTTGTACTTCTGCTTGAGGCGCGGCTCGACCTTGGTCTCCGGCGCGGCAGTCGTGTCGGTCATCAGAGCTTCTCACCCGACTTCTTGGCGTAGCGGACGCGGACGGTCTTCTTGACGCCGTCCTTCTCCACCTCTTCGATGCGGAAGCCGACGCGGGTCGGCTTCTTGGTCTTCGGGTCGACGATGGCGACGTTCGACACGTGGATCGGAGCCTCGTGCTGCTCGACGCCACCGGTCTTCGACCCGCGCTGCGTCTGGCCGACGCGGACGTGCTTCGTGACGAAGTTCACGCCCTCGACGACGACACGGTTCTTGTCCTTGAGGACCTCGATGACCTTGCCCTGCTTGCCACGGTCGCCGCCACGCTCCTGCTTGGCTCCCGTGATGACCTGGACGAGGTCACCCTTCTTGATGTTCGCCATGGCTTACAGCACCTCCGGCGCGAGCGAGATGATCTTCATGAACTTCTTGTCACGGAGCTCACGACCGACCGGCCCGAAGATGCGCGTACCGCGCGGGTCGCCGTCGGCCTTGAGGATCACTGCCGCGTTCTCGTCGAACTTGATGTAGGAGCCGTCCTGACGACGGGTCTCCTTCTTGGTGCGAACGATGACCGCCTTGACGACGTCACCCTTCTTCACGTTGCCGCCGGGGATGGCGTCCTTCACCGTGGCGACGATGACGTCACCGAGGCCGGCGTAGCGACGACCCGAGCCACCGAGCACGCGGATGGTCAAGATCTCCTTGGCACCCGTGTTGTCGGCGACCTTCAGGCGGGATTCCTGCTGAATCACTGCTGTCTCCTATTCCGAAGCAGGCCGGGGCCTACTTGGCCTTCTCGAGGATCTCGACCAGGCGCCAGCGCTTGGAGGCGCTGAGGGGACGGGTCTCGCTGATCACGACGAGGTCGCCGACACCGGCGGTGCCGAGCTCGTCGTGCGCCTTCACCTTGGACGTGCGACGGATGATCTTGCCGTAGAGCGCGTGCTTCACGCGGTCCTCGACCTCGACCACGATGGTCTTGTCCATCTTGTCGCTCGTCACGTAGCCGCGACGCGTCTTGCGGTAGCCGCGGGTCGAGGCGGCGGAGTTGTTCTCTTCGTTCGCCATCAGTTCTCCTCGGCGGTAGCGGCCTCGGTCGACTCGGCGGGCTTGTCAGCCTTCTTCGTCTTCTTGGCCTTGGTGGCGGTCTCGACGGGCGCGGGGGTGGCACGGATGCCGAGCTCGCGCTCACGGAGGACCGTGTAGATGCGTGCGATGTCGCGCTTGACGGCGCGGAGACGACCGTGGCTCTCCAGCTGGCCGGTGGCCGACTGGAAGCGGAGGTTGAAGAGTTCCTCCTTGGCCTTCTTCAGCTCGTCAGCGAGACGCTCGTTCTCGAAGGTGTCGAGCTCCGTCGGACGGAGCTCCTTGGAACCGATCGCCATTATGCGTCGCCCTCCTCGCGCTTGATGATGCGTGCCTTGAGGGGCAGCTTGTGGATTGCACGGGTCAGCGCCTCACGGGCGATGTCCTCGCTGACGCCGGAGAGCTCGAAGAGCACACGACCCGGCTTGACGTTGGCGACCCACCACTCGGGCGAGCCCTTACCGGAACCCATGCGGGTCTCAGCCGGCTTCTTGGTGAGCGGGCGGTCCGGGTAGATGTTGATCCAGACCTTGCCGCCACGCTTGATGTGACGCGTCATGGCGATACGAGCGGACTCGATCTGACGGTTGGTCACGTAGGCGGGCGTGAGCGCCTGGATACCGAAGTCGCCGAACGACACCTTGGTGCCGCCCGTCGCCTGGCCCGAACGCTTCGGGTGGTGCTGCTTGCGGTGCTTGACTCGACGGGGGATAAGCATGGTTACGCCTCAACTCCTGCGCCGGCCGGCGCGTCCTGCGGAGCCTGCTGCTGACGGCCGCCGCGGTCGCCGCCACGGCGGTCCCCACGGTCGCCGCGCTCGCCACGCGGGCCGCCACGACGCTCGGGGCGCGACGAACGCTGGTTCGCCTGCTCGCGAGCGAGCTCCTTGTTCGTGATGTCGCCCTTGTAGATCCAGACCTTCACGCCGATGCGGCCGAACGTGGTCCGGGCCTCGTAGAAGCCGTAGTCGATGTTCGCGCGGAGCGTGTGCAGGGGCACGCGGCCCTCGCGGTAGAACTCCGAGCGGGACATCTCGGCGCCGCCGAGACGGCCCGACACCTGGATGCGGACACCCTTGGCGCCGGCACGCTGTGCACCCTGCAGGCCCTTGCGCATGGCGCGACGGAACGCGACACGAGCGGAGAGCTGCTCGGCGATGCCCTGCGCGACGAGCTGGGCCTCGGTCTCGGGGTTCTTGACCTCGAGGATGTTGAGCTGGATCTGCTTCTTGGTGAGCTTCTCGAGCTCGCCACGGACGCGCTCCGCCTCGGCGCCACGGCGACCGATGACGATGCCCGGACGCGCGGTGTGGATGTCCACGCGGACGCGGTCACGGGTGCGCTCGAGCTCGATGCGGGCGACACCGGCGCGGTCGAGGGTCTTCTTCAGGTACTCGCGCACCTTGATGTCCTCGGCCACGTAGTCGGCGTAGCGCTGACCGGCCTTCGTGCTGTCGGTGAACCAGTGCGAGACGTGGTCCGTCGTGATCCCGAGACGGAAGCCGTACGGGTTGACCTTCTGGCCCATTACTTGCTCGCCTTCTTGCTCGTCGCGGCAGCCTCGGCCTCGTCCGGCGTCGCGAGGACGACCGTGATGTGGCTGGTGCGCTTGTTGATGCGGAAGGCGCGGCCCTGGGCACGCGGCTGGAACCGCTTCAGGGTCGTGCCCTCGTCGACGAAGACGCGGCTCACGTAGAGGTCGCGCTCGTCGAGGAAGCTGTTCGTCGAGTCCGCCTTGACACGTGCGTTCGCGATCGCCGAGGCGACCAGCTTGTACACGGGCTCCGAAGCGCCCTGGGGGGCGAACTTCAGGATGGCGAGGGCCTCGTGGGCCTGCTTGCCGCGGATCAGCTCGATGACGCGACGGGCCTTCTGAGGCGTGACGCGGATGTGTCGCACGCGTGCGATCGACTCCACCATTTCGTTCCTCCTCTGCGTCGCCGCGTTAGCGGCGACGGCCCTTCTTGTCGTCCTTCACGTGACCACGGAAGGTGCGGGTCGGCGCGAACTCGCCGAGCTTGTGACCGACCATCGACTCGGTGACGAACACCGGGATGTGCTTGCGGCCGTCGTGCACGGCGATCGTGTGTCCGAGCATGTTCGGGACGATCATCGAGCGACGCGACCAGGTGCGGATCACGTTCTTGGTGTTGGCCTCGTTCTGCGTGACGACCTTGCGGAGCAGGTGCTCGTCGACGAAGGGGCCCTTCTTCAGACTGCGTGGCATCTTCTGAACTCCTACTTGCGCTTCTTGCCGGCGTTACGGCGACGGACGATGAGCTTGTCGCTCGGCTTGTTCGGCTTGCGCGTACGACCCTCGGCCTGGCCCCAGGGGCTGACCGGGTGACGACCACCGGACGTCTTGCCCTCACCACCACCGTGCGGGTGGTCGACCGGGTTCATCGCGACACCACGCACGGTCGGGCGGACGCCCTTCCAGCGCATGCGGCCGGCCTTGCCCCAGTTGATGTTGGACTGCTCGGCGTTGCCGACCTCGCCGATCGTGGCGCGGCAGCGGGCGTCGACGTTGCGGACCTCGCCCGACGGCAGGCGGAGCTGCGCGTAGGGGCCGTCCTTGGCGACGAGACGGACCGAGGCACCGGCCGAACGCGCCATCTTCGCGCCGCCACCGGGGCGGAGCTCGATCGCGTGGATGACCGTACCCACGGGGATGTTGCGCAGCGGCAGGTTGTTGCCGGGCTTGATGTCGGCGCCGGGGCCCTGCTCGATGACGTCGCCCTGCTTGAGCTTGTTCGGCGCGATGATGTAGCGCTTCGTGCCGTCGACGTAGTGCAGGAGCGCGATGCGCGCGGTGCGGTTCGGGTCGTACTCGATGTGTGCGACCTTGGCGTCCACGCCGTCCTTGTCGTGACGACGGAAGTCGATCACGCGGTACTGGCGCTTGTGGCCACCACCGATGTGGCGGGTGGTGATGCGGCCCGAGCTGTTGCGGCCACCGGTCTTCGGCAGCGGACGAAGCAGCGACTTCTCCGGCGTCGAACGGGTGATCTCAGCGAAGTCGGCGACCGACGAGCCGCGACGACCGGGGGTCGTCGGCTTGTAGTTACGAATAGCCATGATTTATCCCTCTGGTCCTCAGCCGACAGCCGTGAAGATGTCGATCGAACCGGACTTGAGCGTCACGATGGCGCGCTTGGTGTCCTTGCGCTTGCCCAGGCCGAACTTCGTGCGACGGGTCTTGCCCGGACGGTTCAGCGTGTTGATGCTCGCGACCTTGACGTCGAAGATCTTCTCGATGGCGAGCTTGATCTCGGTCTTGTTCGAGCGGGGGTCCACGATGAACGTGTACTTGCCCTGGTCGATCAGGCCGTAGCTCTTCTCCGAGACGACCGGCGAGATGATGATGTCGCGCGGGTCCTTGTTGAAGCCGCTCATGCGGAGATCTCCTTCGCGGTCTTCGACGCGATGAAGGCGTCGAGTGCGCTCTTGCTGAAGACGAGGGCATCCGACTTGAGCACGTCGTAGGCGTTGAGCTGGCCGTACGAGAGTGCGTGGACACCCGGCAGGTTGCGGATCGACTTGAGCGTGAGCTCGTCGTCCGACTCGAGCACGACGAGCACGTTCTTGACGGGCGCGACCTTCTCGATGAGCGTGCGAGCGGTCTTGGTCGACGGCACCTCGGCCGCGACGAAGGACTCGACAGCGGAGATGCGGCCACCGCGGGCACGGTCCGAGAGCGAGCCGAGCAGGGCTGCGGCGATCATCTTCTTCGGGGTGCGCTGCGAGTAGTCGCGCGGGGTCGGTCCGTGGACGACGCCACCGCCGGTGTGCTCCGGAGCGCGGACCGAACCCTGACGGGAGCGGCCGGTGCCCTTCTGCTTGAACGGCTTGCGACCAGCACCGCGGACCTCGCCGCGGTTCTTGGTCTTGTGGGTGCCCTGACGCGCGGCGGCGAGCTGCGCGGTGACGACCTGGTGGATCAGCGGGACGTTGGTCTCGACGTCGAAGAGCGCGGCGGGCAGCTCGATGCTGCCGGCGACGGCTCCGGTCGCGTCGAGGACGTCGATCGTGGTTGCGGTCTCGGTGGCCATGATCACTTACCCTTCACGGCGGTGCGGACGAAGACGGAGCGACCGCGCGCACCGGGGACGGCGCCCTTGACGAGCAGCAGACCCTTCTCGGCGTCGACGGCGTGCACCGTGAGGTTGAGGACGGTCACGCGCTCGCCACCCATGCGGCCCGCCATGCGCATGCCCTTGAAGACACGCGACGGGGTCGACGAAGCACCGATCGAACCGGGCTTGCGGTGGTTGCGGTGGGCACCGTGCGAAGCGGACACACCGGCGAAGCCGTGGCGCTTCATGACACCGGCGAAGCCCTTGCCCTTCGACGTCCCGACGACGTCGACCTTCTGGCCGGCCTCGAAGGTGTCGACGGTGAGCTCCTGGCCGAGCGTGTACTCGGCGGAGTCGTTGGTGCGGATCTCGGTGAGGGTGCGACGCGGGGTCACACCGGCAGCCTCGAAGTGACCGGCGGCCGGCTTGTTCACCTTGCGCGGGTCGATGGCACCGGCGGCGATCTGGATCGCCTCGTAGCCGTCGCGCTCGACGTTGCGGATCTGGGTGACCACGTTCGGGCCGACCTCGATCACGGTGACGGGGATGAACTTGTTGTTCTCGTCCCACACCTGGGTCATCCCGAGCTTCTTGCCGAGGAGGCCCTTGACGGTCTTGGTTGAGTTCGCCATTGGTCGGTCCCCCTTACAGCTTGATCTCGATGTTGACGTCAGCCGGGAGGTCGAGTCGCATGAGCGAGTCGACGGCCTTCGGCGTCGGGTCGACGATGTCGATGACCCGCTTGTGCGTGCGCTTCTCGAAGTGCTCGCGCGAGTCCTTGTACTTGTGGGGCGAACGGATCACGGTGACCACGTTCTTCTCGGTGGGGAGCGGCACCGGGCCGACCACGGTCGCACCGGCACGGGTCACCGTGTCGACGATCTTCCGGGCCGACGTGTCGATGACCTCGTGGTCGTACGACTTGAGCCGGATGCGGATCTTCTGTCCCGCCATGTGTCTCTCTGTCCTCTCTGCGCCGCGCACCCTCGGGCCGCCTGACGCCGCCGTCACCGTGCATTCCTGCAGGGCTTGGCTGTTTTCCTGAACCAACCGGCCGCATCCTCGGGGGATGACCGCTGTTCTCCTGTCAACCGCGCAGGGCGACCGTGGCCGTCCAGCGTGGGCATGTCGCTTCCCCCACACCTGGACACAGCAGTGGCCAGGCGCTCACGAGGGACTCGATCGTGTTCTGCTGCCTGCGGCCCAACCCAGCTCCGCTGGACGGAGGGGTTGTGCACTGCCAGAGCAGTGATCCTGCGCGCGCGAACGCCCGCGGAATTCGGAACCGGACAAGTCTCGCACAGCACGTCCGTGCGTGCAACCCGGGCGTGTCGCCCGGTCCGGTGGGGTGCGAGAGGGGCCGCTCCCCCGGAACGGCGGGGTTCCGGTCGGCCTGGAGGCACGGCGCACCCCGGGCGCGTCGGGCGCGTTCCCGAGGTGCTCGATGTGCTCGCGGCGGCGCCTCCGGTGGCCGGGATCGGGCACGCCGGCGTCGGTCCGGCGGGCGCCGGTGCGGCCGTTGTTGGTCCGACGGGTGCCAGTGCGGCCGACGTCGGTCCGGCGGGTGCCAGTGCGGCCGACCCCGGTCAGGCGGGTGCAAGTGCAGCCCCCGTCGCTCCGCGAGCGGGCAGGACACGCCGCGCGGTGCGCGGCGGGCGGCGGGCGGGCGGGATCGGTCGCGTCGAGGTGCCGAGCGCGACGGAAGCAGCCCGCTCGGCACGGCGCAGGAGGACCGGGCAGCGCGGCGAGCCCTGTGGAACCGATCGTGGCCCCGCGGGGGGCCCGCTCGGCGCGGCCGCGCGGGCACGATGGTGGGGAGGTCGTCCGACCCGGTCAGAACTCCTCGGGCACGGGCGGGACGAACCAGGGCGGGAAGACCGCGACGCGGGGCCCGGTGACCCGGTGCTGCGCGAGCAGCGACTTGACCTGCTGTCGGACGCGGTCGTTCGGCACACCGATCACGGCGACGGACGAGAACGGCACCCGGGGACCGGCGAGCAGCTCGAGCCCGTGCATGTCCGGGTCGGTGAAGTCGGTCCGGCGGATCAGGTTCGTCGCGGCCTCGGGACCGACGGCGAACCGCACGTCGTCGGCGTCGGCGTCCTGGTCGGCCACGATCACCGACGCGCCGAACGCGGACACCGGCACGACGAGCACGACGTACTCGGTCGCGCGGGTGCGGCGGGCGGCGTCCGACCACCGGGTGCCCTCGGCACCGTGACGGAGCTCGTCCCAGCGGGTGGCGTCGGGCGAGAGGGTGAAGGGCACGTGCCCGGAGACGGGTCCGCCGTCGGGAGCACTCGCCTCGGCGCGGGCGGCCCGCGTCTCGGCCGAGCTGACGTCGACGACCGGGGCGGCCGCGTCGGCAGCGAGGATCGCACCCTCGGCGACGATCGACGACAGGTTGTCGACGTGGGTGGCGTGGTGCGCGCGGAGCGACGCGAAGACGCGGGGCTCCGGCAGCTCGGGAGCCGCGGGAGACCGGAGCGACGACGAGCCGCGCGCGGGGGCCGGGGTGGAGCGGAGGTCGGTGGTGATGCGGGTCCGACGGGGCGTCGGCGTGGTGGGGACGGCAGGCACCTCGGCCTGTCGGGGGGAGCAGATGTCGCAGAGCTCGGTGGGGAAACCGTGGATGCACTCGTCGGTCACGACTGGGAGGGGTCCTTCCGTGCCCGGGTGGGGGAGGTCGGGCACGGTGTCCAACCGTACGTCATGATCCGCCCCCTTCCGTCACTGTCGGTAGAGCAGGGCACGCACCTCGGACTCGGCTGCGTGCAGGCGCTCGGGGTCGATGGTCTCGCCGTGCTGGTACGCGTCGAGCAGCCGCGGGTCGATGTAGCTCTGCCGGCACACGGTCGGCGTGTTGCCCAGCTCCTCGCTCGCGGCCTTCACGGCGTGCGAGACGGCCTTCTTGCGCTTCGCCTCGCTGGGTTGGGGTCCGGTGCGCGCGAGGTCCACGGCGGCGGCCACCGTGCCGTGCAGGGTGCGGAAGTCCTTCGCCGTGAACTCGTCGCCGGCGCGCTCCTTCACGTACTCGTTGATGTCCTCGGCGGCGAGGGGCTCCCACTCCGCACCCCGTCCGTCGCGGAACGACAGCAGGCGGGCGTTCGGGCCACGCCGCTTCATCCCGGCGATCACCCGCGCGAGGTCGTGGTCGTGGATGGTCGAGGACCACTCCTGGCCGCTCTTGCCCGGGAAGTCGAGCTCGATGTCGTCGCCCGACACGTGCGCGTGCGCACAGAGCAGCGTCGACAGCCCGCGGCTGCCGTGCTCGGTGGCGTACCGCTCGGACCCGACCCGGAGCGAGCCCTGGTCGAGCATCCGGAAGGCCGCGGCGAGGGCACGTCGGCGGTCGGGCTCGGGCCGTCGCAGGTCCTGCGTGACCATCCGTCGTGCAGACGGCAGCGACTCCGCCAGGGCCAGCGCGCGGTCGTACTTGATGCGGTCCATCCGCTCGCGCCAGCCGGGGTGGTACATGTACTGGCGGCGGCCGACGCCGTCCTTGCCGGTCGCGAGGATGTGCCCGTTCTCGTACGGCGAGATCCACACGTCGTCCCAGGCCGGCGGGATCACGAGGTCCTCGAGGCGCTGCCGGACGGCCTCGTCCGTGACGGTCTTCCCGTCCGGGTCGCGGTACGAGAAGCCCTTGCCGCTGCGGACACGGTGGTAGCCACGACCGTTGGTCGCGGAGCGGCGGAGACGGGTCACTCCGACGATGTTGCCCGTCAGCGCCTGTGACCCGTCACCGGGAACGCTCCCGGAGGAGACCAGAAGGCCGCCGGCAACGACGAAGCGGGGCCGGACCCGAAGGCCCGACCCCGCTGACGCAGTGTCTTCCGGAGAACCGGGAGTTACTTGACGATCTCCTCGACCGTACCGGCGCCGACCGTGCGGCCACCCTCACGGATGGCGAAGCGGAGGCCGGCCTCCATCGCGATCGGCTGGATCAGCTCGACCGACATGGCGACGGTGTCGCCGGGCATGACCATCTCGGTGCCCTCGGGCAGCGTGATGACGCCGGTGACGTCCGTGGTGCGGAAGTAGAACTGCGGACGGTAGTTCGCGTAGAACGGGTTGTGACGACCGCCCTCTTCCTTGGTCAGGATGTACGCGTTCGCCTTGAACTCGGTGTGCGGCGTGACCGAACCCGGCTTCACGACGACCTGGCCGCGCTCGACGTCCTCGCGCTTGAGGCCACGGATGAGGAGACCGGTGTTGTCGCCCGCCTCAGCCTTGTCCAGCAGCTTGCGGAACATCTCGATGCCCGTGACCGTGGTCTTCTGCGTCGGGCGGATGCCGACGATCTCGACCTCGGAGTTGAGGTCCAGCGTGCCACGCTCGACACGACCGGTGACGACGGTGCCACGACCGGTGATCGTGAAGACGTCCTCGATCGGCATGAGGAACGGCTGGTCGGTGGCGCGCACCGGGTCCGGGACGTTCTCGTCGACGGCGGACATCAGGTCCTGGACGGACTTGACCCACTTCTCGTCGCCCTCGAGCGCCTTGAGCGCCGAGACCTGCACGACGGGGGCGTCCTCGTCGAACTCCTGCGAGCCGAGGAGCTCACGGACCTCGAGCTCGACGAGCTCCAGGATCTCCTCGTCGTCCACCATGTCGGACTTGTTCAGCGCGACGACGATGTAGGGGACGCCGACCTGGCGGGCGAGCAGCACGTGCTCACGCGTCTGGGGCATCGGGCCGTCGGTGGCGGCGACCACGAGGATCGCGCCGTCCATCTGCGCCGCACCGGTGATCATGTTCTTCACGTAGTCGGCGTGACCCGGAGCGTCGACGTGCGCGTAGTGGCGCTTGTCGGTCTGGTACTCGACGTGGGAGATGTTGATCGTGATGCCGCGGTCGCGCTCCTCGGGAGCGCTGTCGATCTGAGCGAAGTCACGGGCCTCGTTGAGGTCCGGGTACTGGTCGTGCAGAACCTTGGTGATCGCCGCCGTGAGCGTGGTCTTGCCGTGGTCGACGTGACCGATGGTTCCGATGTTGACGTGCGGCTTGGTCCGCTCGAACTTGGCCTTGGCCACTGTGGGTCCTCCTCAGGACTCGGAGAGCACGCCCCCGGTCTGACGACCGTTGGCGAGCAGGGTGTGTGTCTAACTGTACTTGGTGACGAGGGGCCCGTCGCCGGGCACCCTCGCCTGTGGAGAGAACGCCGGAGCGTTACTCTCCGCTGTTCTTCGCGATGATCTCCTCGGCGACCTTGGCCGGGACCTGGCTGTAGGTCTCGAAGGTCATCGAGTAGACCGCACGACCAGAGGTCTTGGACCGGAGGTCCCCGACGTAGCCGAACATCTCGGACAGCGGCACGCTCGCGCGGACCACCTTGACGCCCGAGGCGTCCTCCATCGAGGCGATCTGGCCACGACGGGAGTTCAGGTCACCGATGACGTCGCCCATGTACTCCTCGGGAGTACGCACCTCGACGGCCATGATCGGCTCGAGGATGGCGGGGCCGGCCTTGCGGGCGGCCTCCTTGTAGGCGATGGAACCGGCGATCTTGAACGCCATCTCGGACGAGTCGACGTCGTGCGCCGCGCCGTCCTTGAGGATGGCCTTCACGCCGACGGTCGGGTACCCGGCGAGGATGCCGACCTGCATGGCGTCCTGGATACCGGCGTCGACCGACGGGATGTACTCACGCGGGACGCGACCACCGGTGACGGCGTTCTCGAACTCGTAGACCTTCTCGGCCGTGACTTCCATCGGCTCGAGGGCGATCTGCACCTTCGCGAACTGGCCGGAACCACCGGTCTGCTTCTTGTGCGTGTAGTCGTAGCGCTCGACGACCTTGGTCAGGGTCTCGCGGTAGGCCACCTGCGGCTTGCCGACGGACGCCTCGACCTTGAACTCGCGCTTCATGCGGTCGACCAGGATGTCGAGGTGGAGCTCGCCCATGCCCTTGATCGTCGTCTGACCGGTCTCGGCGTTGAGCTCGACGCGGAACGTCGGGTCCTCTTCCGCGAGCTTCTGGATGGCCGTGGAGAGCTTCTCCTGGTCGGCCTTCGTGTTCGGCTCGATGGCGACCTCGATCACCGGCTCCGGGAACGTCATCGACTCGAGGACGACCTGGTCCGACGGGTCGCACAGGGTGTCACCGGTGGTGGTGTCCTTGAGGCCGATGACCGCGTAGATGTGACCGGCGGTGACGTTGTCGACCGGGTTCTCCTTGTTGGAGTGCATCTGGAAGATCTTGCCGATGCGCTCCTTCTTGCCCTTGGTCGAGTTGATGACCTGGGCACCGGACTCGATCGAGCCGGAGTACACGCGGACGTAGGTCAGACGACCGAAGAAGGGGTGCACCGCGACCTTGAACGCCAGGGCCGAGAACGGCTCGGTGGCGTCGGGCTTGCGGATGATCTCCTTCTCCTCGTCCTTGACGTCGTGGCCGATCATCGGCGGCACGTCGAGCGGGGACGGGAGGTAGTCGATGACCGCGTCGAGCATCGGCTGGACGCCGCGGTTCTTGAAGGCCGAGCCGCAGAGGACGGGGTAGACCTCGGAGGCGATCGTGAGCTTGCGGATCGCGCCCTTGATCTCGTCCTTGGTGAGCTCCTCGCCACCGAAGAACTTCTCGAGCAGGGCGTCGTCGGTCTCGGCGACGCGCTCGATCAGCTTCGCGCGGTACTCCTCGGCGCGGTCCTGGAGGTCCGCCGGGATCTCCTGGACCTCGTACTGGGCGCCCATGGTCACGTCACCCTTGGCGTCGCCGGGCCAGACCTTGGCGTGCATCTCGATGAGGTCGATGACGCCGACGAAGTCGTTCTCGGCACCGATCGGGAGCTGGAGCACGAGCGGCTCCGCACCGAGGCGGTTGATGATCGTGTCGACGGTGAAGTAGAAGTCAGCGCCGAGCTTGTCCATCTTGTTGACGAAGCAGATGCGCGGGACGTCGTACTTGTCCGCCTGACGCCACACGGTCTCGGACTGGGGCTCGACGCCCTCCTTGCCGTCGAAGACGGCAACGGCACCGTCGAGGACGCGGAGCGAGCGCTCCACCTCGACCGTGAAGTCCACGTGACCGGGGGTGTCGATGATGTTGATCTGGTTGTTGTCCCAGAAGCAGGTCGTCGCGGCCGACGTGATCGTGATGCCGCGCTCCTGCTCCTGCGCCATCCAGTCCATCGTCGCGGCGCCGTCGTGGACCTCACCGATCTTGTGCGTGATGCCCGTGTAGAACAGGATGCGCTCGGTCGTCGTGGTCTTGCCGGCATCGATGTGCGCCATGATGCCGATGTTGCGGACCTTGTTCAGGTCGGTGAGCACGTCCTGTGCCACAGGTTCCTCCGGAAGAGTTGTAGGAGAGGTTGGCGTCCGGGTGGGCGCCGACGGTTCATGACCGCCGGCACCCACCCGGAGCCGGGACTACCAGCGCCGGACTTACCAGCGGTAGTGGGCGAAGGCCTTGTTCGACTCGGCCATCTTGTGCGTGTCCTCACGGCGCTTGACCGCGGCACCGAGACCGTTCGACGCGTCGAGGATCTCGTTCATGAGACGCTCGGTCATCGTCTTCTCGCGACGGGCCTTGGCGTACGAGGTGAGCCAGCGGAGCGCGAGGGTGTTCGCGCGGTGCGGCTTGACCTCGACCGGGACCTGGTAGGTCGAGCCACCGACGCGGCGGCTGCGGACCTCGAGGGTCGGACGGACGTTGTCGAGCGCCTTCTTCAGCGTCGCGACGGCGTCCTGCTGGTTCTTGGCGGTGACGCCCTCGAGTGCATCGTAGACGATGCGCTCGGCGAGGCCCTTCTTGCCGTCCAGGAGGATCTTGTTGACGAGCTGCGAGACGATCGGCGCGCCGTACACCGGGTCGGCGACGACGGGACGCTTCGGGGCGGGACCCTTACGAGGCATCTAACTCAACCCTTCTTCGCGCCGTAGCGGCTGCGGGCCTGCTTACGGTTCTTGACGGCCTGGGTGTCCAGGGCACCGCGGATGATCTTGTAGCGCACACCGGGGAGGTCCTTCACACGACCGCCGCGGACGAGCACCATCGAGTGCTCCTGCAGGTTGTGGCCCTCACCGGGGATGTAGGCCGTGACCTCGGTGCCGTTCGAGAGCTTGACACGAGCGACCTTGCGCAGGGCCGAGTTCGGCTTCTTGGGGGTGGTGGTGTAGACGCGGGTGCAGACACCACGCTGCTGGGGGTTCGCCTTCAGTGCCGGCGCCTTGGTCTTGACGACCTTGGGCGTACGACCCTTGCGAACGAGCTGCTGGATGGTAGGCAACTGTTCTCCTGGTTCTTCGCTCGTGTTCTGGCCGACGCCTTCCGTCGGCTTCCTCATCCCACGCTGATCACCGCCTGACGGCGGAGGGGAGGTCGTGGGATGGATGACCCGGTACGGTCTCGTCGAGGACGACGAGGGTGACCCGGGATTTCGGGCGCGCCCGAGAGCGCACACCCGGTAGAGACTACCCGCGTCACACGGCGAAATCAATCCGGGCGCGTCGCGCTCCGAGCGACCCGCCGACGCGCCAGGCCGGCCCCGTACCGGACCGCACCGGTCGCGGCGGAGGCGGGGCGGGCCTCCCGGCCGTCGACCGCGGGTCCGGGCCGGTCCGCGTCAGGAACCCGAGTCCGACGACCCGTTGCCGACGGCGGACTCGAAGGTGGCGCCGTCGTCGGAGAAGCCCGACACGTACCCGCTCGCGTTCACGTTCATCGGCCCCGCCGTGGCCGTGCCGACGCCGTCGGGTCCGGAGATGTCCGCGGTGAAGGTGGCACGGCCGAGCGTCGTCGTCGAGATCGTCCACCCGCGCGACAGCCAACCGCCGACCGTGACCTCCGGGCGCTGCTCGAGCGTCCACTTCTGGTTGGTGTAGGTGTACGCCGGGTCCTCGCCGTAGGCGTAGAAGCTGCAGCCCGCGGGGGCGGGGTCGGTGGAGGCGATGCAGCCGTCCACCCAGCGGTCGACCGCCTGCTCCGCGGCCTGCTTGCCGTCGTCGGTGAGCTCCGTCGTCAAGGACACCGGCACCGAACCGGTCCCGCTGAACCCGGGGACACGAGCGGAGGCGCGCTCTGCCGTGAACCACTTCCCGCCGTCGACGGTCACGTCGTACGTCCCGGGCAGCGCGGTCAGGTTCGCGATGCCGTCGTCGGACGTCCGGACACGCTGGCCCGCGACCTCGACCGGGGTCCCGCCGGGGCCGCGCACCGAGACCTGCACCCGGCCGAGGTCGGGGGCCTCGAGCTCCCACACCGGGAAGACCCCCCAGTCGGTCGCCGTGCGGTCGAGCGTGAAGGTGGAGGCGACGTCCCGGCCGCCCTGACGGAGGTAGGCACGCACGGTCGCGGTGTCGCCGTCGGTGCGCGTGGCCGCGATGCGGTACCCGGTGACCCGGTCGGTCGCCTTCGCGTAGGCGGCGTCGGTGAGCAGGACGTCCTCGTCGTCGTGGTCGACACCCGCCAGACGCAGCGCGTCGTCGACGTGACCGGCGGTCAGGTCGTCGAGGAAGGCCCGCACCGGCCGGTCGGCCGAGTGCGAGGAGGACTGGAGCGCGTACCCGACGACCCCCGTCGCGAGCAGCAGGACCACGGCGGCACCGCCGGCGATGATCCCGACCAGTGCGCCGCGGCGCATCCGGCGACGAGGCCGTCGTGCAACGGGGACGGCCGCCGGGACCGGTGCTTCCTGCGTCCCGCGGATCGTGTCGACGTGCGGGACACGTGCCCACCCGTCCGGCTCATGGTCGGTCATGCGTCCCCCGTCGTGCCTGTTGCGTGCCCCCGGATCCTACCGCCGACCGGCGCCGCGGGACCGGGGCTGTGGCCGGCGCTGTGGAGCGCGGGCCGGAGTCGGAGCGGGGTCGGGGGCGCACGCATGCACGGCGCGCGACGGCCGGGGGCGCCGAGCGCGCGGGTGACTCCTAGCGGCGGTCGCCCTCCACGCCGGGGGTCGCGCCCGCCGGACGCTGCCGGGCCTGGTAGCGGGCGGCGGAGACGCCGCCGACGACGCAGAGCAGCGCCACGACGACGGACCCCACGACGAACGGGCTCAACGCGGACCCCGCCGGGAACACGAGGAGCTCGGTACCGTCGCCCCGCGTCATCGAGTACCCGATCGCACCCGTGCCGAGCATGACGAGGTACGTACCGGCAGCGGCGACGAGCCCGGTGACGCCCGGGTTGCCCTCGCGGATGCCCGCGGCGGTGGCGAGGAACACGACCGCGGCCGCCGCGACCACCATCGTGGGGCCGAGGTAGGGACTCGCGTCCGGCTGCGGGATCGCCTCGACGTCGGCGAGCAGGGCTTCGAAGCCCGTCACCGCGATGACGAGCGCGATGAAGAGGACCGACGTCATCGTCGCGATCAGCCACCGGGACATGGCTCGATGCTACTGCCGGGCACCCTGGGTGGCGGGTCGCGGCGCCGTCACGTCACCGTGCGGCGTGCTCCTGCGCGTGCTGGGGTCCCTGCGCTGCGGGGCTGCCCTGGGTCGCCTGGCGCTGCGCGGAGTCGTCCTGGGTCGCCCGGTGCTGCGCCGAGTCGTCCTGAGCCACGTGGTGCTGCGCGGGGCCGCCCTGGGTCGCCTGGTGCTGCGCGGCCGCGACGAGCGCGAGCGCGATGGTCGCCGTGATGACGGGGACGGACTCCGTCATGGGAGCGACGGGGGCCGTCACTGTGCCGTCCTGGAGGCGCGACTCACCGCGGTCGCGCTCCCCCGGCTCCGCCTCGTGGTCGCGCAGGGCCGGCCCGACGACCGGCAGGACCGCCGTCGTCGTCGGCGGCTCGCTGTGCAGGACCGGCGCCGTCGGCAGGGCCGACGCGCTCGGCAGGGCCGACGCGCTCGGCAGGGCCGAAGCCTGGTTCCCGGCGGCCCGACGTGCGCGGCCCATCCTGACCAGGACGACCACCGCGATGACCGCCCAGATACCGTTCACGATCGTCGACGGGATCGCGTGGTGCGCAGCGACGTTGACGGCGACGGAGAGGCCGCCGACCAGGTTGAGGGACTGGTAGAGCGGCCCGTTCGGGATCTTGCCCAGTGAGAACAGCAGGTAACCTGCGAGGACGGTTACGGCTCCGAACCAGCCGAGGAACTCCACGATTCCGACCAACACGCGCGACTCCGGGCACGACGAGGAACGGCCGTCCTGAGGCGACCGTCCGAGAGGGGTGTGAGCAGCCGCGAGTGCGGCGTCGGGAGCATCGTAGGCACACCGACGGGTGTCGCGGAAGTGGGTGCGGCGTGGCGTGTCGCACCCACTTCGCGGGGGGGCTCTGCGGAGGGGGTGTCAGCCGTTCGCCGAGGCGGTCGACGAGGTGTCCGTGAAGACGTAGACCGATCCGGAGAGCGACCAGGACTGCGACTCCATCGGGGGCGCGTCGTCCTCCTCCTCGCTCGCGGCCGCGATGCCGGAGACCAGGAAGAGCCGCGACCCGGACTGCATCGCCTTCGTGAACGCGAGCGCCTGGTCGTACGACCCCTGCACCGCCACCGTCACGGGGACGAGCGAGAAGTTCGCGTCGGTGACCGCAGGGTCGGTCGCCGGCTGCGCCGAGGGCACGTCCTCGTCGGTGCTCGAGGTCGCGGCCGCGGACGGCGCCGCGTTTGCCGTCTTCTCCGCCGTGGGCTCGGTGGCGGGGGCGTAGGCGGTGGCGTCCCCGATGGTGACGTTCGTGACCTGGACGCCGGCCGCGGCGGCGTTCGCGTCGATCTGCCGGACGAAGGACTCGCTGTCCGTCGTCGACGGCACCGATGCCCGGAGCTGCGCCAGTTCGGCCTTCGTGGCGTCGAGTCCGGCGAACGCCGCGGCGAGCCGCGTGAGCTCCGCACGGTTCTTGTCGTTCGTCGCGTCGATGGTGCTCTGCTGCGCCTGGTTCGACGACGCCGCCGCGAGTTGCGGCTGCACACCGAGGAACCAGCCCCCGGCCAGGACGACCGCGCAGACCACGAGCGCGATCACGAGGGACAGGTGGTGCTTCGTCATCGGTCGGCGTCCTTCT
The DNA here is from genome assembly GCF_023712445.1 of Curtobacterium sp. P97. Classification (NCBI taxonomy): domain Bacteria; kingdom Bacillati; phylum Actinomycetota; class Actinomycetes; order Micrococcales; family Microbacteriaceae; genus Curtobacterium; species Curtobacterium sp. P97. The sequence continues at coordinate 43,514 of NZ_JAMAYF010000010.1, forward strand.
CGTACTTGCCGTCGTAGGCCCGCGCATCGAGCTCGAGCTCGATCACGGAGGTGTACTCGCCGCGGTCCTCGTCGTACGAGATCGACGAGATCGACGAGTCCAGGTAGCCGGTGGTCCCGGACAGGCGCGAGGTCCAGTCCGGGACGGACGGGATCGTCGTCGACCGGGCGGTCAGCGTGAGGGTGGCGACCCTCGGCGTGCGTCCTGCGTCCGCCGGCTGCCCGAACGGCTCCGTCACGGTCGCGGACGCGATGGTCATCCCGCTGATCGCGAGGTCTGCCGGCAGGACGTCCCGGATGCCGCCGAGCGTGCCGTCCCAGTCGACCTCCGTCGACCCGCCGACGGCGCGGGCGGAGTCGAGGAGGTCGGTGTCGCGTTCTGCCGCACGCAGTTCCGCGTACCGCTGCTGCTGGGCGAGGAGCGTCGTGGTCTCACCCTGCGCCGCGGTCAGCGCCGCCGCCGTGGCCATCTGGTGCGCCATCGCCCCGCCGCTCGCGAGCACGACGGCGGCTGCCGCCACCACGACACCGAGCCAGGCGCGACGCGTGACCGCGCGCTGCCGACGCTCGACGTAGACCTCCGCGGGCAGGAGGTCGACGCGGGGCGTGCGCCCCGCGGTCGAGTCCGCAGCCGCTCGACGGCCTGCCCGACCCCGACGACCCTGCGTCGCGTCCGTGCGTTCCTCTGTGCTGGTCATGCTGCCTTGCTCCCCACCGCGAGTCCGTACGCGACCGCCACCGAGTCGCCGTGCGCGAGGACGTCCTCCTCGCGCACCGCCCGCCCGAAGCCCGCACCGCGGAAGGCGGAGGGGGTCGAGACCGGCAGGTGTGTCGTGTCGGCGAGTGCCTCGCGCAGCCCGATGAGCTGCGCGCCGCCGCCCACGAGGGCGATCCCGGCGACGACCTCGTCCGGACGGGTGTTGACGTAGTAGTTGATGGTGTTGCGGAGGCTCGTCACGAGTTCGTTCACCGTGTCGAACACCGCCGCGACGGCGCGGACGTCGTCCGGCGTGCGGGCCCCCGGTCCGATGCCGAAGTGCCGCTTCACCGCCTCGGCCTGGGCGAAGGGGATGTCGAGTCGACCGGCGAGCGACCGGGTGATGTCGTCCCCGCCGGACGGGATGATCCGCACGAACTGCGGCACGCCGTCCGTGGCGAGCACGACGCTCGTGGTGTCCGCACCGACCTGGATGATCGCGATGGTGCCGTGCTGCGCCTGCGTCGGGCTCAGGACCCGGGTGAGCGCGAACGGGATGAGGTCGACACCGACGGGGTTGAGGCCCGCGAGCCGCACGGCGCGCACGTTGGCGAGCACGGCGTCCTTGATCGCCGCGACCAGGAGGCCCTTGATCACCGGACCGGTCTCGTCGACACCCTCGCTGACCGGGTAGAAGTCGAGGATCGCGTCCCCCACCGGCACCGGCAGCATGTCCTGCACGTGGAAGGGGAGGCTCTCGCGGATCTGCGCGAGCGGAGCGTGCGGCACGGTGAGGTCACGCGAGAGGACCCGCTGGTTGCCCATGCCGAGGACGACGTCGCGCGACCGGAACCTGCCGACCGACCAGAGCTGCCGCAGCGCGGCCCCAACCGTGTTCGGCTCGAGCACCTCGCCGCGGCTGACCGCACCCTCGGGTGTCGGCACCTCGGCGACCCGGAGGACGACGGGGCGGTCACGGTCGGCGTCCCCGACCTCGACCGCGCGGATCGACGACGCGGCGATGTCGACGCCGACGATGCTCTTTCCCATGGTGCTGCTTTCGTTGAGGGTCAGGAGAGGCCGAGGAGCCCGAGGTAGGCCGACCAGAGGGGTGCGCCGAGGACGATGCCGATCCAGGCGCCGACGAGCATCGACGGCCCGAAGGGGACTCCGCTGCCCATCCGTGCGCGACCGACGGCGACGAGTGCGATCGCGACCGTACCGCCGACGAGGAAGCCGCCGAAAGCTCCCACTGCGAGGGGTCCCCATCCGAGGTACGCGAGCACGAGGCCGAGGACCACGGCGAGCTTGACGTCGCCGAGCCCCATCCCCCCGGGGACCGCGAGCGCCAGGACCAGGTACGCACCACCGAGCACGACGGCGCCGAGGAGACCGCGCAGCAGGGCGCCCCAGTCCCCGGACACCGCGGACACCGCGCCGAGGAGCACCAGCAGCACGACGGCAGCCGGGTAGACGACGGCGTTCGGCAGCCGGTGCGTGTCGAGGTCGATCAGCGAGAGCGCGACGCTCACCGCCATCAGGAACAGCAGGGCGGCGAGCATCACGGTCCGACCGAGGGCCTCGCCGACGGTGGTGGCGCCGAGCGGCTGGGGGACGACGAGGGCGACGAGCACGAACAGGACCGCGGTCGCGCCCTCGACCGCGGGGTAGCGGGCCGAGATGGGAGCGGCGCAGTCGCGGCACCGCGCGCGCAGCAGCAGCCACGAGAGGACCGGGACGTTGTCCCGTCTGCGGATCGGGTGGTCGCACCGCGGGCACGCGCTCGCCGGCGCGACGACGGAGATGCCGGCGGGGACACGGTGCACGACGACGTTGAGGAAGGAGCCGATCGCCAGACCGAGCACACCGGCCAGGGCGGCAAGGACCCAGGCGGCGCTCACCGGCAGGCTCCCGTGCTCGTCCTCGCGCACGCACCGTCGACCTGGTACGCGGACTGCACCTCGACCTGCGTCGTCACGCCGTACGAGGTCGAGACGGGCTGCAGGAACTTCGGCGGGGCGGTGGTGAGCAGCCGCTGGTCGTACACGTAGTTCTTCGAGAACCCGGTGTTCCCGGTGGTCGCGACCGGTCCGCGCCAGTTCTGCGCTATGGAGCCGACGACTTTGAGCACGCCGAGCTTCGGTCCGACGTCGTAGTTCTGGTTCCAGAACGTCCCGGCGTTGCTGGCGATGGCACCGCTGATGGTGATGCCGTCCCCGGTCGAGCGGTTCAGCAGGGCGATCCCCGAGTTGTTGCAGGCGGTGCCGTCGGACGCGTAGGAGGTGCACTTGGTCGGGTTGTACACCTCGACCGCGTTCTGGCCGACGAGGCCGAGGATGTCGGTGGTGGGGTCGTCGTACGTCACGCTGCCGGTCGCCCAGATCGTGCCCGACGAGGCGATCGTCATCGCGCCGGCGAACGGGCCACTGACGAAGACGTCGCCGGCGGTGCACGAGTAGGTGTCCGGCGCGGAACCGGCCTGCGTCGTGTTGTTGCGGCCGGCGCTGCGGCCGTTCACCCACTCCCCTGCGGCCGGGTAGCCCATGCCGTTGCTGAACGGCTGGTTCGCCTTCGTCGTCGCCCGGCCGTTCGCCCCGACCGTGACCGTCGTCGTGCAGTAGGTGTTGGTGTACTTCGACGGGAAGGTCCCCGACCAGGTGTTCACGTTGTTCGTCGCCGACGGGACGTCCTGCACGTACACGAGGTTCGCGGGCAGCGTGGGGATCGTCGCGCCGCCCTGGCTCTGCAGGGCGTCGATCGACCCGCAGAGCGACGCTGCCTTCGCGGTGTCCGCGCTCGCGGACACCTCGCCGGACTGGCTGTCCACCCGGATCTGCGTCGCCTTCGACCACGGCGACCAGACCGTCATCTTGCCGCCTCCGAGGAAGGTCACCCGGGTCGGGCCCGTGTACAGGCAGCCGGGACGCGGGACGGTGGCGGGGATGTCGACGCGGGTCTCCTGGGACATGTTCGAGTTCAGCGCCGGAAGCCCCAGGTACGGCACGGGTGACGGGTCACCACCGAGGAACTGGCCGCTGCAGGTCCCGCTGGACGGACGCACCCACGTGTCGTGCTGCTCGACGCTGCCGTTGAAGGTCGTCGCGCACGCCGCCGTGAAGACGTCGTTCGTCCGGATCGGGCCGTTGAGGACGTCGGTCCCGGCGAACTGCACGGCCTGGCACCTGTTCGACACGCCTCCCTGCCACTGGTAGGCGGTCGTGCAGTCACTGCCGGAGATCGACGGACTCGACGACTCGTAGTTCGTGAAGTACAGGTAGTTGATGAAGCCGTCGCCCTTGAGGTTCGCCACGAGCGACCGGACGCTCCCGCCGGATTTCCCCGTGACGCGGACCCGGAGCACGCCCTTCGACGAGTAGTCGGCGTTGTCGACCTCGTACCGGAAGAACTGGTCCGTGGAGCCCACGACGGACGCCCACTGCGAGCCGCTGCTGGTGAAGGCGGTGTTCTTGTCGTCGCCGGTGAACGTCGACCCGCTCGTCTTGCTGAACTGTGCTGCCGCGTTGCCGTAGAGCGCGTAGCCGTTGTCGTTGGACAGCTTCGACTGGTAGTCGGCCAGGCCGGCGTACGCCGCGGCCATGGCGTTCTGGAAGTTCCGGTCCGTCGCCGACTTCACCGCCCCCGAGGTGGACACCGCGACCATCGTCGCGACGAGCATGAGCATGACCGTGCCGAAGATCACGACGTTCGCCAGGGCCATGCCCCGTTCGTCCCCGTGCGCGCGGCGGAGGGCAGCGCTGATCCGGCCGATCACGGTGTCGCTCCGGAGTTCGTGCCGTACGCCACGTTGAAGAGGTACAGCGTGTTCTGGATGTGGGTGTTGCCCGGGGTGTCCGCCGTGGGGGCTCCGAGCTCGAGGTTCACGCGGACGGCGCGGACCGCTCCGAGCTGCGTCGTGGCCAGGGAACCGTCGGCGAGGGTCGGCAGCGGAGTCCCGTTCGCACCGAGGTAGGTGAAGAGCGGGTCGCCGTCCCCGGTCGGGGAGGACACCGCTCCGCCGAGGACGGTCGAGGTGGTGGGCGGCTGCGTCGGTGCGGGGAAGGTCGTGAAGCCCTTCGTCGTGGTGCCCGTCCACCGGTCGAGCACGATGCCCTTCGCCCCGTTGAGCGAGTACCGCACCTGCACCGGGACGTCGGTTGCGTTGCCGTCGAGGTTCACGAAGGCGGTGAACGTCATCCTCGAACCGTCGGCCTGGGTCACCGCGGACGCGTAGGTGCCGTCCGCCTTCGGCAGCAGGCTCGCCGCGTGCACGTAGCGGGTGAGCGAGTTCATCACGACCGACGCCGATCGCGCGTTCTGGTCGGACCGGGTGTTCGTCGACCCGGCACGCAGCGTCGCGGTGAAGAAGCCCCCGACCGCGACGAGGATCACCATCGAGATGCTCATCGCGACGATGAGTTCCATGAGCCCGACGCCGTCGTCCTCGTGCCGGAAGCGACGGAGCACCCGCATCACGAGGTCTGTCCGCGCGGGTCGAGGGTGAGCGTGTTGTCGTAGCTGATGACGATGAGCGCGGTCTTCCTGTTGACCGTCCCGGGCGTGACCGGCGCGACGTTGGAGGCGTTCGTGGCGATCTCGTTGCGCGACGTCGACCCGAACGTCGTGCCGGACGAGATGGTCCACGTGCCGAAGGGCAGGGCGATGGTGGCGGTGTCCGCGGACGACACCGGGAACTTCATCGTCATGCCCGCTGCGCAGCCCGGATCGCCCGGACCGGGGTTCGCGGAGGAGACCGCGGTGACGTAGCGCCCCTTGACGCCCTTGACCGTCGCGACACCCATGCGCACGGAACCGCTCGAGGGCTCACCCGCGCTCGTCGTGATCACGTCGAGGGTGGCTCCGACCGCTCCGTCCGCATTGGGCGTGGTCCACGCGGCGGGGCTCGGGCTGAGGCAGTTGACCCTGGCGTTCGGGCTGTTCGAGTAGGGGCCGGCGTAGGCCGTGTACCCGGAGGTGAAGGGGAAGACCGGGAGCGAGGGCGTCGAGGTCGAGGTGATCGCGAGCGTCGTGCTCGTCGTGTCCCAGGGCGTCACCGTGTCGAGCCCGCCGCCGGTGCTCGAGAGCACCGTGGGCATGTTCGTGGGGAGCGTCGCCCCGTAGGACTGCGCGTACCCGAGCGTCAGTCGGCTCGCGCGGTCGTAGACGAACGGGACGGGGGCGCTCGCGCCGGCGGCAACGGTGATCGGGGTCTGCTGGGAGGGCTGCTTCTGGTCGGTGTCGATGCCGCCCGCGACGCTGGCGGTGACGGTGTAGTCACCCGGCGCCACGTTCACCGCGTACGAGCAGCCCTGGGAGTCGGTCGGCAGCGGGGAGGTGCTCGGTGCGACGGCGCCGCTGCCCGAGATCGGCGTCAACGAGACGGTCACGCCGGCGAACGGCGCACCGGACGCGTTCGCGACCGAGACGATCACGGTGCCGTAGCCCGGGTCCGTGACGGCGTCGCTCGGGGCGATCGCCGAGGTCATCGACGTGGAGGACGTACCGCCGCGGGCGTTCGGCCAGGACACCGTCGCGACGACGCTCTTGTACGCGAGCTTGCCGTTCGAGGTGCCGCACGCGCCGCTCGCACCGTCGCTCTGCACCCACCGCACCGACCGGTCGATCTGGTAGGTCACGCCGCCGAGGGTCTTCGTGTTGACCGCCCCGTCCTTGCTGATGACCTTGAAGATGCCGGCGGTCGTCGCGGCGGCCGTCTGCCGCATCGAGTCGATGTCCTGCGAGGCGAGCGCCACCGCGGTCTCGCGGCCACGGCTCGTCTGGGTGAGCTGGAGGGTGTTCGCGATGCCGTAGGCGATCCCGACGCTCATCACGGCGAAGACCATCATGGCGACCATGACCTCGATGACCGAGAGGCCCGACTCGCGGGTCGTCGGGTCGACCGGGCGCAGGACGCGCTGCAGGGTGCGGATCACGGTCACCTCCTCGGTCGTGGTCAGAGGGCGGAAGGCGCCCCACCACAGTGAGGCGCCTCCCGGAGTTGTTGTGCGGTTACTTGCAAGCGCCGTCGGTAGCAGCCGTGGTCGCGGTGATGTTGAACGGCTTGGCCGTCGCGCCCTGTCCGCCGATGCAGAAGGAGTCGGCCGACGCACCCGGCTTGTAGTCGAAGGTCGTTCCGGTGCTCTTTGTGTACCCATAAGGGACGAGCGTCGTGCCGTCGTCGAACTGCACCTTGGTCGGCAGCGTCCCGTTCTTGTCCGTCTGGAACGCGATGACCGCCGTCTTCGCGTTCGCCAGGTCGGACTTCACCGACGCGTCCTTCGCGTTGTTCTGCACGTTCAGGTACACCGGGATGGCGATCGCGGCGAGGATGCCGATGATGATCACGACGACCAGGAGTTCGATGAGCGTGAAGCCCTTCTCCTTGTCCTCGAGGAGGCCCTTGCGGCGAGCGTCGAGCTTGCCCATGAGAGCGAAGTACATGGTGGTTCCGTTCTTCTCGGGAATGCGATGGGGGTTGTGCCGCAGACTGCTCCGCCGCCGCTGGCAAGCGTATTGACGGCACTTTCCGGGCATAATCCCGAGAACGGGGGTGATCCGTGCTGCGAAATGCCCCCAGTACCGGGGGTGCGGAATTCCTGACCGACCCCCGAACGGAGGGCGTGCGCCGTCGAGTTACTTGACGAGCGAGGAGATCTGGAAGATCGGCAGGTAGAGCGCGACGATCATGCCGCCGACCACGACGCCGAGGAATGCGATGAGCAACGGCTCGATGAGCGACGTCAGGGATTCCGTGGTCGATTCCACCTCGGAGTCGTAGAAGATTGCGATCTTCTCCAGCATGACCTCGAGCGAACCGGCGTCCTCGCCCACCGCGATCATCTGCGCGACCATCGGCGGGAAGACGTTCTCCTTTGCCAGCGGCTCGGCGATCGATTCGCCTTTCCGGACGCTTTCCGCGACCCGGTCGAGCGCTTTCTGCACGACGAAGTTGTTGGATACTTCTCCGACGATCTTCAATGCCTGCAGGATGGGGACGCCGGCCCCGATCATGTTCGAGAAGTTCCGGGCGAACCGGGCGATGACGATCTTCTTCGTCAGCTGCCCGAAGACCGGCATCCGCAGCAGGATCGGGTCCCGGAACGCCCGGAAGCGGTCCGTGTTCTTGTTCCCCCGGTACCAGAGCCACCCGACGACGACGAGTACCGCCAGGATCGGTCCGGCCCAGCGCATCGCGTGCGAGAGCTGCACGAGGATCCGGGTCGGCAACGGCAGCTGCCCACCGAGCGACGCGAACATGTCCTGGAAGATCGGCACGATGAAGACGAGCATGACGACGACTGCCAGCAGCGACATCACGAGCACCACGACCGGGTAGGTCATTGCCGACTTGATCGTCGACCGGAGCTTGTGCTCCTTCTCGAAGTTCGTCGCGATCGAGTCCATCGCCTGGTCGAGGAATCCGCCGGTCTCCCCCGCGCGGATCATGTTGATCATGATCGGCGGGAAGTCGACCGGGTACTTCGCGACGGCGTCCGAGAACGAGACGCCGCGCTCGACGTCGTCCCGCACCTTGCCGAGGATCTCCTTGAGCTTCTTGTTCTCGGTCTGGCCCGCCAGGATCGTCAGCGCACGCAGGAGCGAGAGCCCGGACGAGAGCATCGTCGAGGCCTGGCGCGACATGATCGCGAGGTCCTTGAGCCCGACGCCCTTCTCGAGCCCCGGGATCTTGATCTCGGTCTGCAGCCCGGTGCCGGGCTTCGCCTCGGTGATGGCGATCGGCGAGACGCCCATGCCGCGCAGGCGCTGGACGACCGCGCCCTCCGACGCGGCGTCGAGCCGACCCTTGACGAGCTTGCCGGCGCCGTCGCGGCCCCGGTAGTCGAACGCGAGCGACATCAGTGGCCTCCGGAGTACTTGTCGCCGAAGTCGATCTCGGATGCGGCGATCGCGGCCGCGGACGAGTCGGACGGCGACTCGACACGCTGCACGAGCCGGTCGAAGCCGTCCTCGTCGTGCACCTTCTCCATCGCCGCAGCCCGGGTGACGGTGCCGACGTTGACCAGCTCGGCCAGGTCCTGGTCCATCGTGTGCATCCCGGCGTCGCGGCCGGCCTGCATCGCCGAGGTGATCTGGTACGACTTGCCCTCGCGCACCAGGTTCGCGATCGCCGGCGTCGTGCGCATGATCTCGGTGGCGACGACCCGGCCGGTGCCGTTCGCCTTCGGCACGAGCGTCTGGCAGACGACACCCTCGAGCGTCGCCGCGAGCTGCGTGCGGATCTGCCCCTGCTGGTGTGGCGGGAACACGTCGATGACGCGGTCGATGGTGCCCGGAGCGCTCTGCGTGTGGAGCGTCGCGAAGACGAGGTGGCCGGTCTCGGCCGCGGTGAGCGCGACGGAGATGGTCTCGAGGTCGCGGAGCTCACCGATCAGGATGACGTCGGGGTCCTGCCGCAGCACGTGCTTCAGCGCGGCGGCGAACGAGTGCGTGTCCGCCCCGACCTCGCGCTGGTTGATGATCGCCTTCTTGTGGTCGTGCATGAACTCGATCGGGTCCTCGACCGTCACGATGTGGTCGGCTCGGGTCTCGTTGACCAGGTCGATGAGCGCTGCGAGGGTCGTCGACTTGCCGGAACCGGTCGGCCCGGTGACGAGCACGAGGCCGCGGGGCAGCTTCGCGAACTCCCCCACGTGCTCCGGGATGCCGAGCTGCTTGAGCGTCTTGATCTTCGTCGGGATGATGCGGAAGGCCGCGCCCCAGTTGCCGCGCTGCTGGTAGTAGTTCACGCGGAAGCGGAACTCCGGCGACAGGGAGTACGCGAAGTCGAGTTCCTGCTCGTGGTCGAACTGCCCGGCCTGCTCCGGGCTCAACAGGGTCTTCAGTGCGGCGATCACCTTGTTGCGTGCCCAGGGTCCCCCGGGGACCGCGGGCCGCAGGGAGCCGTCGACCCGCACGGTGGGCGGGGCGTCGGCGGTGACGTGGAGGTCCGAGGCCCCCTGGTACACGACCTGCGAGAGCGCCGTGATGAGGTCGGCGTCGGCGACCTCGCGCGCGTGGCGCGTGAAGCCGATCTCGGGGTGCGCGCCGGCGTCGACGGCGCGGCCCTGCGTCGTGGTGGTGACGGCCTGGAGGCTCGTGGTCGGCACCGCGGGTGCCACCGGCAGGTGCTCGGTCACCGTCTCGGCGTAGCCGTACGCTGCGGTCGACGGCGGGACGGCCGCCGGGGGCGTGGCCGGCGCGGCCTGCGGCTGCGCGACCGGGACGGCGACGGGGTCGCCGGCGGGCGGCGGCCACGAGGTTCCGCCGGGAGTCGCAGCCGCGGACGAGCCGCCCCACGCCGCCGGTGCGCCCCACGCGGGCTCGGTCGACAGGTCGTACACGGCGCTGCTCGACGTCGGCACGGGCGAGCGGTCGCTCGGCGACGCCGAGGGCGCCGACGCCGCAGCGGCCGCAGCAGCGGCAGCGAGCCGTGCAGCCCGACGACCGCCGACCTCGTTGCCCGGCTGTCCGGGGTGCCATCCGGCGACGGGGTCGTCGCCGGCCTCGATGTCGTACACCGATTCGTTCATCGTCCTCGTGCTCCCGGGACTACGCGACCACGCGCAGGATCTCGTCGACGCTGGTCATGCCGAGCTTGACCTTCTCCCACCCGTCCTGTCGGAGGGTGAGCATGCCCTGCTGCTGGGCGACGCGGCTGATCTCGGCGCTCGAGGCCCGCGCGACGGCCAGCCGCTCGATCTCCTCGGTGACGGTCATGACCTCGTGCAGGGCGATCCGGCCGCGGTAGCCGGTGTTCGAGCAGACGGCGCAGCCGATCGGCGCGAAGAACTCCGGCACGGCCACGTCCGCACGGTCGAGGAACCCGAGCGCGTGCAGCTGCTCGGCCTCGTACACCGCCGGGGCCTTGCACCGGTCGCAGAGCCGGCGGGCCAGACGCTGGGCGACCACCGAATCGAGTGCGGAGCCGACCAGGAAGGGCTCGATGTCCATCTCGGTCAGACGGGTGACGGCCGACGGTGCATCGTTGGTGTGCAGCGTCGAGAGCACCAGGTGACCGGTGAGCGACGCCTCGATCGCGATCTGCGCCGTCTCGTGGTCACGGATCTCGCCGAGGAGCACCACGTCGGGGTCGGAGCGCAGGATCGAGCGCAGCGCGGACGCGAACGTCAGGCCGGCCTTCGGGTTCACCTGCACCTGGTTGATGCCCGCCATCCGGTACTCGACCGGGTCCTCGACCGTGATGACGTTGATCTCGGGCTTCGCGACGGCGTTCAGCGTCGTGTACAGCGTGGTCGACTTGCCCGAACCGGTGGGGCCGGTGACCAGGATCATGCCGTACGGCTTCGAGTAGGACCGCTGGTACGCCTGGAAGTTCTGCTCGAGCAGGTTGAGGTCCTTGAGCGTCAGCGACGTGTTCGTGTTGTCGAGGATCCGCATGACGACCTTCTCGCCCCACACGGTCGGCAGCGTCGCCACACGCAGGTCGATCTGCCGACCGCCGTGGCGCACCGACATGCGGCCGTCCTGCGGCTTCCGACGCTCGGCGATGTCGATGTCGCTCATGATCTTGAGCCGGCTGATCACACCGTTCTGGATGTTCTTCGGCGCCGGGGCCATCTCGTGCAGCACGCCGTCGATGCGGTAGCGCACCCGGACCTCGTGCTCGCCCGGCTCGATGTGGATGTCGGACGCGTGGTCCTGGATGGCCTGCGACACGAGCAGGTTCACGAAGCGGACGATCGGCACGTCGTCGAGCGCGCCGTCGGTCAGGTCCACCTGCTGCTGGGTCGGGGCGGCCGACTGGTCCTCGAACGACGAGGTCAGGTCGTTGAGCTCGTCGTCGGCGCGCAGGTACCGGTCGAGGGCGCTCACCAGGTCGCGCTCGTCGACCTGCAGCGGCTTGATCGAGCGACCGGAGGCGGTGCGGGCGTCGTCGATCGCGAGCACGTTCGAGGGGTTCACCATCGCCAGCACGAGCGTCTCGCCCTCGAACCCGACACCGAGCACACCGTGCCGACGGCAGAGCGCCGCGGGCAGCATCGACACCGCCGTGCCGTCGACCGGGTAGTCGGTCAGCGGGACGGTGTGCGCGTTGTTCGAGGCCGCACGCGCGGTGATGTACTGCGCCTCGCTCACCACGCCCTGGTCGACCAGGGTGCGGATCGAGCGCTCGTCGATCGCTTCGTCCCCCGTCATCGAGTCGAGGTGTTCGATCGGCAGTGCGCCGTTGAGGATGAGGATCTCGGAGAGCGTGGCCATGTGTCCCGGAGCCTCCTTCGGGTCGAGACCGGGTCGTGGGGATGCGTCCCGCAGCGGTGCGGCGCCCGTCCACGCTATTGCCGCGGTGCGCGGCGACCGCAGTCCCACAACGAGGGGGCGACGGGGTGGCGGGTGTCCCCAGTGCAGGGGTACCCGCCGGTACTGGGTGGTCCGGACGATGATCGACACGGGTCGATGCTCCGTCGCGAGCGTGCTCGCGGGGTGGGCGGTCCGGCGATCGGTGGAGCACTCGGTCGAGACCCCGGGCTGTGCAGGAACGGACGCGACGGGGTCCACGCGCGGCCGCCGCCCGCACCGCCCCACGACGAAGTCCTCGACGTGCGGCGCCGCCCCGGGCCATGATGAGCCATGGACATCACGAGCGTGACCGTGGGCCTCCCCGTCTCCGACATCGAGGCGTCCTGCCTCTGGTACGGCGCCGTGTTCCAGCGTGCGGACCCCGACCTGGAGCCCGAGGACGGCGTCGTCGAGTACGAGATCGGCGGCATCTGGCTGCAGCTGTACCTCGACGCGGACGCCGAACGGCGTCCGGCGACCGTCCGGTTCGGTGTCGACGACGTCCGGTCCCAGCACGCCCGCATCGGGTCGCTCGGCATCGACGTCGGCCCGGTCGAGTGCGTCGACGGTGCCGTCGACTGGTTCGACGTCCGCGACCCCGACGGCAACGTCCTCAGCCTGTACTCGTTGGTCGACGAGAAGGGCCGCACGGCCTGAGACGCGACTGCGCGCCGGCCTGGAGGCGCGTGGCGGGCCCGTCACGAGCCTCCAGGCCGGCAGCACGCCGCTGACCGGCCACGCGCCGGCAACGAGGAAGGCCCCCGCATCCGAGGATGCGGGGGCCTTCCGGGTTCAGCTCAGGCTCAGTTGTAGGTCCCGGGCGTGAAGTCGTCCGACGAGAAGCTGTCGAAGTCGACGAAGCTCAGGTCGGCGTCCGAGAACGAGGAGTCGTCGGCGAAGATGCGGTTGGGGTACCGCTCCGCCTTGGCTTCCTCGGTCGCGGCGACGTCCACGTCACGGTACCGGCTGAGGCCCGTCCCGGCGGGGATGAGCTTACCGATGATGACGTTCTCCTTGAGGCCGACGAGGTGGTCCTGCTTGCCCTCCATGGCCGCCTGCGTGAGGACGCGGGTGGTCTCCTGGAAGGACGCGGCGGACAGCCACGACTCGGTCGCGAGGGACGCCTTCGTGATGCCCATGACCTCCTGGCGAGCCGAGGCGGTCTTGCGACCCTCCTGCAGCGCCGCACGGTTCAGCGCGTTGTAGCGCGACCGGTCGACGAGCTCACCCGGCAGCAGGTCGGTGTCGCCGTGGTCGACGACGGTGACCTTGCGGAGCATCTGGCGGACGATGACCTCGATGTGCTTGTCGTGGATCGGCACGCCCTGCGAGCCGTACACGTCCTGCACACCGTTGACGAGGTGCTTCTGGACCTCGCGCACACCCTTGACCCGGAGGACCTCCTTCGGGTCCACCGTGCCGGCGATGAACTGCTCGCCGAGCTCGACGTGCTGGCCGTCCTCGATGAGGAGGGTCGCACGCTTGAGCACCGGGTAGATGAACGGCTCGTCGCCGTTGTCCGGCGTGAGGATGATCCGACGACCCTTGTCCGTGTCCTCGATCGTGACGCGGCCGGGGGCCTCGGCGATCGGGGACGCGCCCTTCGGGGTGCGGGCCTCGAAGAGCTCGGTCACGCGGGGCAGACCCTGCGTGATGTCGTCGGCCGAGGCCGAACCACCCGTGTGGAAGGTACGCATCGTCAGCTGGGTACCGGGCTCACCGATGGACTGGGCGGCGATGATGCCGACCGCCTCGCCGATGTCGACGAGGTTGCCCGTGGCGAGCGAACGGCCGTAGCACTTCGCGCAGACACCGACGGCCGACTCACAGGTCAGGACCGAGCGCACCTTGATGCTCTCGACACCCGCCTCGAGCAGCGTGTCCAGCAGGACGTCACCGACGTCCGAACCGGCCTCGGCGACGACCGTGCCCTTCGCGTCCGCTGCCTCGGTGGCCAGCGTGCGCGAGTAGACGGTGTTCTCGACGCGCGGGTCGCGGACGAGGGCGCCGTCGGCACCCACGGTCGCGATCGGCAGCTCGAGGCCACGGGTCGTCCCGCAGTCGTCCTCACGGATGATGACGTCCTGCGACACGTCGACGAGACGACGGGTCAGGTAGCCCGAGTCGGCGGTACGGAGAGCCGTGTCCGCCAGACCCTTGCGGGCACCGTGCGTGGCGATGAAGTACTCCGCCACGGTCAGGCCCTCGCGGTACGAGTTGATGATCGGGCGGGCGATGATCTCACCCTTCGGGTTGTTCACCAGACCACGCATACCGGCGATGTTGCGCACCTGCAGCCAGTTACCACGAGCACCCGACGAGACCATGCGGTTGATGGTGTTGTCGACCGGGAAGTTGTCGCGCATCTCCTGCGCGATCTCGTTCGTGGCCTCGGTCCAGATCTTGATCAGGTCGGCGCGGCGCTCCGCGTCGGTGATCAGACCCTTGTCGAACTCGCCCTGGACCTTGGCGGCCTGGACCTCGTAGCCCGCGATGATCTCCTTCTTGCGAGGAGGCGTCACGACGTCCGACAGCGCCACGGTCACACCGGAGCGCGTGCCCCAGTAGAAGCCCGCGTCCTTGATCCGGTCCAGCGCAGCGGCCGTCTCGGTCTTGGAGTAGCGCTCGGCGAGGTCGTTGACGATCGCGGAGAGGGTGCCCTTGTCGGTGACGCGCTGGACGAACGGGTAGTCCGCCGGCAGCGTCTCGTTGAAGAGCGCACGGCCCAGGGTGGTCTCGAGGAGGATCGGCTGACCGACCTCGTAGCCCTCCGGCGCCTCGCCCTCGGCGAAGTGGACACCCGACATGCGGATCTTCACCATCGCGTTGAGGTGCAGCGTGTTCTGGTCCTTGGCCAGGATCGCCTCGGCGACCGACGAGAACGCACGGCCCTCGCCGAGCGCGCCCTCACGGACGGTCGTCAGGTGGTGCAGACCGATGATCATGTCCTGTGCGGGCAGGGTCACCGGACGGCCGTCCGACGGCTTGAGGATGTTGTTCGAGGCGAGCATCAGGATGCGGGCCTCGGCCTGGGCCTCGACCGACAGCGGCAGGTGCACGGCCATCTGGTCACCGTCGAAGTCCGCGTTGAACGCAGCACACACGAGCGGGTGGAGCTGGATGGCCTTGCCCTCGACGAGCTGCGGCTCGAACGCCTGGATGCCCAGACGGTGCAGCGTCGGCGCACGGTTCAGCAGGACGGGGCGCTCGCGGATGATCTCCTCGAGCACGTCCCACACCTGCGGACGCGAACGCTCGACCATGCGCTTGGCCGACTTGATGTTCTGCGCGTGCGACAGGTCGATGAGGCGCTTGATGACGAACGGCTTGAACAGCTCGAGCGCCATCTGCTTCGGCAGACCGCACTGGTGCAGCTTGAGCTGCGGGCCGACGATGATGACCGAACGACCCGAGTAGTCGACGCGCTTGCCGAGCAGGTTCTGGCGGAAGCGACCCTGCTTTCCCTTGAGCATGTCGCTCAGGGACTTCAGGGCGCGGTTGCCGGTACCCGTGACGGGACGACCACGACGACCGTTGTCGAACAGCGCGTCGACCGCTTCCTGCAGCATGCGCTTCTCGTTGTTCACGATGATCTCGGGGGCACCGAGGTCGAGCAGGCGGCGGAGACGGTTGTTGCGGTTGATCACACGACGGTAGAGGTCGTTGAGGTCCGACGTGGCGAAGCGGCCACCGTCGAGCTGCACCATCGGGCGCAGCTCCGGCGGGATGACCGGCACGACGTCGAGCACCATCGCGGCCGGCGAGTTGCCGGTGGCGAGGAAGGAGCTGACGACGCGCAGGCGCTTGATCGCGCGGATCTTCTTCTGACCCTTGCCCTCGGCGATCTGCAGACGCAGCGACTCGGCCTCGGCGGCCAGGTCGAAGGCCTCGAGCCGCAGCTTGATCGCCTCGGCGCCCATGTAGGCGTCGAAGTAGATCCCGAAGCGGTCCTGCAGCTCGTGGAACACGGCGTCCTCGGGCTTGAGGTCGCCGACCTTGAGGTTGCGGAAGTCCTCCCACACGCGCTCGAGGCGGGTGATGTCCTCGTCGAAGGACTTGCGGACCTGGGACATCTCCTTCTCGGCGGTGTCCTTGGTCCGGCGCTTCACGTCGGCCTTGGCGCCCTCTTCCTCGAGCGCTGCGAGGTCGTCCTCGAGCTTCTTGAGGCGGTCGGCGATGATCGAGTCGCGCTGACCCTCGAGGTTCTTGATCTCGAGGCGCATCTCGTTCTCGAGACCGGGCATGTCGGCGTGACGGCCCTCTTCATCGATGTCGATGATCATGTACGCCGCGAAGTAGATGACCTTCTCGAGGTCCTTCGGCGCCATGTCGAGGAGGTACCCGAGGCGCGACGGGACGCCCTTGAAGTACCAGATGTGCGTGACGGGCGCGGCGAGCTCGATGTGGCCCATGCGCTCACGGCGGACCGAGGACTTGGTGACCTCGACGCCGCAGCGCTCGCAGACGATGCCCTTGAAGCGGACACGCTTGTACTTGCCGCAGGCGCACTCCCAGTCGCGGGACGGACCGAAGATCTGCTCGCCGAACAGACCGTCCTTCTCGGGCTTCAGGGTGCGGTAGTTGATGGTCTCCGGCTTCTTGACCTCGCCGTACGACCACTGACGGATGTCCTCGGCGGTCGCGAGGCCGATCCGGATGGCGTCAAATGACGTTGCTTCGAGCAATGTTCTTCTCTCTTGCTGAGTTCGAAACGTGTTCGGTACGGGCCGGCTCAGATGTCGTCGACGGACGACGACTCGAACCGCGAGGAGATGTTGATGCCGAGCTCTTCAGCGGCACGGAAGACCTCGTCGTCCGTGTCGCGGAGGCTGACCGCCTGGCCGTCCGCCGAGAGGACCTCGACGTTCAGGCAGAGCGACTGCATCTCCTTCATGAGGACCTTGAACGACTCGGGGATGCCGGGTTCCTGGATGTTCTCGCCCTTGACGATCGCCTCGTAGACCTTCACGCGGCCGAGGATGTCGTCGGACTTGATCGTCAGGAGCTCCTGGAGGGCGTAGGCGGCGCCGTACGCTTCGAGCGCCCACACCTCCATCTCACCGAACCGCTGTCCACCGAACTGCGCCTTACCACCCAGCGGCTGCTGCGTGATCATCGAGTACGGACCGGTCGAACGGGCGTGGATCTTGTCGTCGACCAGGTGGTGCAGCTTGAGGATGTACATGTAGCCGACCGAGACGGGCTCCGGGAACGGCTCGCCGGAGCGGCCGTCGAAGAGCTGCGCCTTGCCGGAGGAACCGATCAGGCGCTCGCCGTCGCGGTTCGGGAGCGTGCTGTCGAGGAGCCCCTCGATCTCGCGCTCGTACGCACCGTCGAACACCGGCGTGGCCACCTTCGTGCCGGGCGCCGCGCTGTGCGCTGCCTCCGGCAGGGCGGATGCCCACTCCTGGATGCCCTCGACGTTCCAGCCCTGCTTCGCGAGCCACCCGAGGTGGATCTCGAGGACCTGGCCGAAGTTCATGCGGCCGGGAACGCCGAGCGGGTTGAGCACGATGTCGACCGGGGTGCCGTCCGCGAGGAACGGCATGTCCTCGACCGGCAGGATCGTCGAGATGACGCCCTTGTTGCCGTGACGACCGGCGAGCTTGTCACCCGCGGTGATCTTGCGCTTCTGGGCGATGTAGACGACCACGCGCTGGTTGACACCCGAGCCGAGCTCGTCGTCGCCGTCCTGCGCGTCGAAGACCTTGACGCCGATGATCGTGCCCTCTTCACCGTGGGGCACCTTCAGCGAGGTGTCGCGCACCTCGCGCGACTTCTCGTTGAAGATCGCGCGGAGCAGGCGCTCCTCGGCGGAGAGCTCGGTCTCGCCCTTCGGCGTGACCTTGCCGACCAGGATGTCGCCGGGGCGGACCTCGGCGCCGATGCGGATGATGCCGCGCTCGTCGAGGTCGGCCAGGAGGTCCGGGCTGACGTTCGGGAGGTCGCGGGTGATCTCCTCCTTGCCGAGCTTGGTGTCGCGAGCGTCGACCTCGTACTCCTCGATGTGGATCGAGGAGAGCGTGTCGTCCTTCACGAGGTTCTGCGACAGGATCATCGCGTCCTCGTAGTTGTAGCCCTCCCACGGCATGAACGCGACGAGGAGGTTCTTGCCGAGCGCGAGCTCGCCGTTCTCCGTCGCGGGGCCGTCGGCGATGACCTCGCCCTGCTCCACGCGCTCGCCTGCGGAGACGATGACGCGGTGGTTGTAGCTCGTGCCCTGGTTCGAGCGGTCGAACTTGCGCAGGTAGTAGGTCTGCGTGCCGCCCTCGTCGAGCTGCAGGGTCACGGCGTCGGCCGAGACTTCGGAGACGACACCCGCCTTGTCGGCGGTGACGACGTCACCGGCGTCGATGGCGGTGTAGCCCTCCATGCCGGTGCCGACGAGCGGCGACTCGGAACGGAGCAGCGGGACGGCCTGACGCTGCATGTTCGCACCCATGAGGGCGCGGTTCGCGTCATCGTGCTCGAGGAACGGGATGAGCGAGGTCGCGACCGACACCATCTGGCGCGGCGAGACGTCCATGTAGTCGACCTCGTCCTTGCCGACGAGCTCGACCTCGCCGCCCTTCTTCCGGACGAGCACCTTGTCGTCCTGGAAGTGGAAGTCGTCGGTCAGCGGCGCGTTGGCCTGGGCGACGACGAAGTCGTCCTCCTCCGATGCCGTGAGGTAGTCGATGGTCGTGGTGACCTGACCGTTCACGACGCGGCGGTACGGCGTCTCGATGAAGCCGAAGGAGTTGATCCGACCGAACGACGCGAGCGAGCCGATCAGACCGATGTTCGGGCCTTCCGGGGTCTCGATCGGGCACATGCGGCCGTAGTGCGACGGGTGGACGTCGCGGACCTCGACGCCGGCACGCTCACGGGACAGACCACCCGGGCCGAGGGCCGACAGGCGACGCTTGTGCGTCAGACCCGCGAGCGGGTTGTTCTGGTCCATGAACTGCGACAGCTGCGAGGTGCCGAAGAACTCCTTGATCGCGGCGACGACGGGTCGCACGTTGATCAGGGTCTGCGGGGTGATCGCCTCGATGTCCTGCGTGGTCATGCGCTCGCGGACGACGCGCTCCATGCGGGACAGACCGGTGCGGACCTGGTTCTGGATGAGCTCGCCGACGGCGCGGATGCGACGGTTGCCGAAGTGGTCGATGTCGTCCACGTCGAGACGGAGCTGGACGGGCTCACCGTCACGGACACCGTCGAGCGTCGTCTTCTCGGCGTGCAGCGAGACGAGGTACTTGATGGTGCGGACGATGTCCTGCACGGTCAGCACCGAGTCCGAGAGCTGCGCGTCGATGCCGAGCTTGCGGTTCAGCTTGTAGCGACCCACCTTGGCGAGGTCGTAGCGCTTCGAGTTGAAGTAGAAGTTGTCGAGGAGCGCACGCGCGGCCTCGGCGGCGACCTGCTCGCCCGGACGCAGCTTGCGGTAGATGTCCTTGAGCGCCTCTTCCTTGGTGAGGACGGCGTCCTTCTCGAGGGTCGACTCGATCGAGGCGAAGCCCTGGAACTCCTCCATGATCTCCTCGCTCGTCAGGCCGAGGGCCTTGAGGAAGACGGTCACGGACTGCTTGCGCTTGCGGTCGATGCGCACGCCCACCTGGTCGCGCTTGTCGATCTCGAACTCGAGCCACGCACCACGCGACGGGATAACGCGGGCGGAGTAGATGTCCTTGTCGGAGGTCTTCTCCTGCTGGCGCTCGAAGTAGACGCCCGGCGAGCGGACGAGCTGCGAGACGACGACGCGCTCGGTGCCGTTGATGATGAACGTGCCGCGCTCGGTCATGAGCGGGAAGTCGCCCATGAAGACGGTCTGCGTCTTGATCTCACCGGTCATGTGGTTCATGAACTCGGCGTTGACGTACAGCGGCGCGGCGTAGGTCTTGCCACGCTCCTTGCACTCGTCGATGGAGTACTTCGGGTCCTCGAGCTCCGGGGACGTGAACGAGAGCTGCATGGTCTCGCCGAGGTCCTCGATCGGGGAGATCTCCTCGAAGATCTCCTCGAGGCCGGAGTGCAGCGCGAGGTCGGTGCGACCCTGCTCCTGTCCTTCGGCGAGGCGGGCCTTCCAGACGTCGTTGCCGACGAGCCAGTCGAAGCTCTCCGTCTGGAGGGCGAGCAGATCCGGCACCGTGAGGGTGTCCGTGATCTTGGCGAACGAGAGTCGCGAGTGGTTGCGACCGTTCTTGGGGTTGGTGGATGCGTTGGGCGCAGCAGCCAAGGGTGTGACCTCCGGTAGGCCCCGTCGGGCCGGTACTGACGAGCAGCACGTAGGTGAGTGGATTGATCGCTCGGCGCGACCCCGGGACCACCGACACGGAACGCACGACGGCAACGACCGTCGAGGACCTGTGGGATGATCGGTGAGCGGGTCCCGCCGCCATATACGGGACCGGCTGCACCAGGGCGCGTGTTCGACCGCAATATGACGACACACGAATGCCAGGGAGCGCGAACTGTCATCATAGGTCGCCCTGGCGCGCGCTGTCCAGTCCTGGCTTGACCGGATTCGGCGATGGCGTGTATAAGCACACCGACCGCCCCCGCGACGGCGTGTACAAGCACGCGGACCGCCCCCGCGATGGCGTGTACGAGCACACCGACCGCCCCGGGATTCCCGCAGCGCGGCCCGGATCAGTCCTCGAGCGCGTGCAGCAGCTCCTCCGGGTGCTCGGTCCGGACGAAGGTCACCCGCCCCCGGTCGTCCGTGATCCGCACGCCGCGGCCCGGCGTGAGGATGAGCGCCCGCACCCCGCGACCGAGCCGCAGGCCCACCCCGCCGAAGGTGCGCGCGTCCGCGTCGGCCACCGTCACGTCGGCGATGCGTCCCCGCGCGATCCGCCGCGTCGGCAGCGGCCGGAAGTGCAGGACGACGGCGGCGTCGGTCACCGCGATGCCGGTCCGGGCGAGCAGCAGCAGGGCACCGGCCACGAGTGCGACCACGCCCGGCAGCAGCAGCGCGACCTCCGGTGCGTCCCCCGGCCAACCGAGGACGGCCGCCGTCAGCGCGCCCCCGCCGAGCAGCAGCACGGCGCCGACCACACGCATCCACCGGGGAGCGCGCTCACCGTCGACGGCCACCGGCCGGGAGGCGCGGTGCAGCCGGGCGGACCGGCGACCGTCCGCCGCGGCGGAGCCGGTCCGGCTGCGTGGCACGCCGGCGGGGCGCCGGGCGGGACGGAGGGTGGGGATGCTCAGGGTGTCGGTCATCGCGGGTCTCCTGCGGGAGTCGTGTTCCTGCCGCGGGCGCCCGGGTCGTCGGACGGCGCACGCGTGGTGCCGTGCGCCGTCGCACGCGGGAGGGCGGCGTGCCTCTGGTGGGGGGTGCGGGGCGCGCCGACGACGTTCGGGGCACCCGGGCGCGGTGGGGGTCGCGCGGGGTCGTGCCGGTCCACGTCGCGGTCACCCGGACCGGCGGAACACCACGGCCTCGGCCGCACGGTGCTCGACACCGGTCGGGTGACGACGACGAGAACGGTACGTCGTGTCCCTTGACGTCGGCTGGTCGTGCGGAGAGCGGAGGCTCCGCGGTGGTGTTCCATGGGAGGCATGGCTGATGCGTTCGACGGGTTCAGGATCGATGCGGGCTGGGCGTCGGTGGAGCCGGACCGGCACCGCCCCGGGTCCTTCACGCTCGTGGTGGACGGCACGCCGCAGTCGCACGTCGACCTCGAGGACCCCACGCACCTGGCGTTCGAGTACATCCGGCGCATCGGACACGCGATCGACCTCCTGCCGGAGGGACCGATCACGGCGCTGCACCTCGGTGCGGGTGCACTGACCCTGCCCCGGTACGTCGCCGTCACCCGCCCGGGCTCACGGCAGCAGGTCGTGGAGCTGGAGCGGGACCTCGTCGAGCACGTGCGCGAGGTGCTCCCGTTCCCCCGCGGCGCCTCGATCCGGGTCCGCTACGGCGACGCCCGCGAGGTGCTCGGCAAGCTGCCGGCCGGCCTCCGCGGCACGGTGGACCTGGCGGTCGTCGACGTGTTCGGCGGCTCGCAGATCCCCGCGCACGTGACGAGCGTCGAGTTCTACCGCTCCGTCGCCGAGTTCCTCTCGCCCACCGGGATCGTCGCCGTGAACGTCGCGGACGGGGCCGGCCTGGCCTTCGCACGCGGGCAGGCATCGACGCTGCAGGCCGTCCTGCCGTCGGTCGCGGCCGTCGCCGACACCGGCATGCTCAAGGGGCGGCGGTTCGGCAACATCGTGCTGCTCGGGTCGCGGACCGACCTCCCCGTGGCGGACATGCCCCGGCGCTACTCGTCCGACCCGATGCCGGCGAAGGTGGTGCACGGGCAGGAGCTCCGTGCCTTCACGGCGGGCGCGCCCATCGTCACCGACGCGACCGCGGTCGCGTCCCCCGAACCGAACCGCAGCGTCTTCGGCGGCTGAGCCCGCGGTCGCGTCCCGACCACACGCCGGACGGGAGGCCCGGTGCCGGTCCGGTGCCGGGCCTCCCGGCCGTGGGACGGGTACAGGAGCGCCGAGTCCCCCTGAACACGTCGGGCATCCGGCTGCCAGGATGGGGGACAACGACCGCGCGACCGCGCGACCGACCGAGGGAGTCCCCTGATGACGAACGACGACCGGAGCAACGAGGACCGGACGGGCGACGGCGACGCGCCGGTCTGGGGCAGTGCGCCGCAGCGCGACCAGCGCGACCAGCACGACGCACCCCGCTACGGCGAGCGCGTGGACCCGGCACCGGGATCGGCGCCGCAGTACGGCGAGCAGCACCAGGGCCAGCAGCAGTACGGGCAGCAGCAGTACGGCGAGCGCGACCAGTACGGGCAGCAGCAGTACGGCGAGCGCGACCAGCACGGACAGCAGCAGTACGGCCAGCCGCAGCACGGCGGGCACGACCAGCACGGTCGGTACGACCAGCGCGACGGCCGTCACGAGTCCCCGACGTGGGGCGAGCACCAGGGGTCGCACCAGCCCTACGCGGCGTCCTCGGCGCCGGCGAGTGCAGGCAGCCCGGCGTGGCAGTCCTCCGAGGAGACGAAGCCGGCGAAGAAGAAGAAGACCGTCGGCCTCGTGGCGTTCGCGCTCGGGGTCCTGTCGCTCGTGCTCGGCGTCGTCGGCGGTGCCGTGCTGGGCGCCGCGTTCGCGGGCAACGCCGCACTCGAGCAGATCGCACGCGACGGCGGCGGATCGGTGCAGCAGCAGGAACAGCTGCAGCAGCAGCTCATGAACGACCCGTCCGCGATGAGCCAGCTCGGCGGCGGGGCGATCATCATCCTCATCGCAGCCGTCCTCGGCCTGTGGGCCCTGGTGCAGGGCATCATCGCGGCGGTCGCGGGCCGGGGTCGCGTCTGGGGTGTCCTCGCGATCATCCTCGCCGTCGTCGCCACCTTCGCGACGTTCATCGCGGTCAGCATCGCCGCGGCTGCCGCGGTCACCGGCGGCAACTGATCCACGAGTGCCACCGACGGCCCGTCCCGCTGCAGCGGGGCGGGCCGTTCCGCGTCCCGGACCGGTCCGCGTTCTCGGACCCCCCGTGCGCGTGGCACCGCCCGCTCACGGGAGCCCGCGGTTACCCTCGAACCGATGTCCCTCCCGCCTGACGACAGCCAGCAACCCGACCGCGCTCGGGAACCCCGTCACGCCGCGCCGGGCGACTCCGCCCCGGTCACCGCGGGTGTGAGCCCGGGGAGCACCTTCGCGCCGATCAGCCTGCGGCCGGCCGTCGACGCCGACGCCGTGCAGCAGCGGCTGCGCGACCTCGGGCAGAGCCGGAGCACCGAGGCCCTGGCGGAGCGGGCCGAGCTCCTCCGCCTGCTCGGCCGGCTCGACGAGTCGCTCGTCGTCGCGGAGGAGGTCTTCCGGTTGACGATGTTCACCGGTGAGCGGTCGGACAAGGTCGCCGCGCGCATCCGTCGTGCGCACGTGCTGCACGACCTGGGACGCCACGAGCGCGCCGCGACCGAGGCCGCGATGGCGCGCGACACCGCCCGGACCGAGGAGTGGCCGGAGCTCGAGGGCGCCGCCGCCGAGCTCGAGGGCTGGTCGCTGTTCGAGCTGTCACGGTTCGACGAGGCCCGGTCGGCGCTCTCGCGTGCCTACCAGGCCTTCCGGCAGGCAGGGGCTCCGGCGGAGCGCACCGAGGCACTCCGCACCGCGGTCGAGGCCGCACTCCGCGCCTCGGTGGCGCAGCCGAAGGCCCCCGAGGACAAGCCCCGCACCGCCCGCGAGGTCGCCGCGCGCCGTGCCGAGGACGACGAGCCGCAGACGACCCGCGTCGCCGAACCGGTGAAGCAGGTCCCGCCGGTCCGTCGCCGTGTGCTCGGAGCACCCGACGCCGCACGCACCGACGCCGACGACATCTGGGGCCGGATCGCGGCGAAGGCGGCGCAGAAGGGTCAGGCGCCGCGCGACGAGCCCACCGACGACCTGCGGGACCCCGGCGCACGGTGACGACGCAGCCCGCAGCGGCGACGCAGCCCGCGGCGACGCTCGAGCGGGTCCGTGCACGAGCCGAGCACCTGCTGGCGGTGCACCTCGGCCCGGGCGGGTGGACGTTCGCGTTCGACCACGCCAGGACCCGCGCGGGGCAGTGCGACTTCGGCCGCCGACGCATCACGGTGAGCCGGCACATCGTCACCCGGGTGTCGGACGACGACGTGGACCAGGTCCTGCTGCACGAGGTCGCGCACGCGCTCGCCGGTCCCCGTGCCGGTCACGGTCCCGTCTGGCGACGCACCGCGGCGGACATCGGGTACACCGGCTCCCGCCTGTACGACGGGCCCGTCGCGTCGGAGCTCGCGCCGTGGGTCGGCACCTGTCCGGCGGGCCACGAGCACTTCCGCTACCGGACACCGACGCGCCCCCTGGCCTGCGCCCGGTGCGCGCGACGCTTCGACGGCCGGAACCTCATCACCTGGGAGCGGCGCGCGGCTACCGCATGATCGATCCGGCACGTGGAGGCGCGCCGGGGAGCCGTTAGCCTGGGCGGATGCACACGGGGCAGCACATCCGGACGGACAGCGGGTCGTCGTGGTTCTTCGACGCCGGCCGGATCGCCCTGGACTTCGCCCACACCGGTGGGTTCGCCGACGATGCCGGCGGCCGTCGCCCCCGCGCCCGGCTCGGTGAGCTCCTCGTGACGCCGGCCGACCTGGACGAGTGGCTCGGCGACCACACCGAGCCGATCGACGTCGGCGCGACGGCGCGGGAGCTGCAGGACGCCCGAGCCCTCCGCGCCGCGATCGGACGACTGGCGGTCGCCGCTGCCCCGGCCCCCGTCGGCTCGTCGGGCCCCGCCGAACGGACCGCGGTCGCCGCCGGGCTCCGCGCCGGTACCGGACGGACCCGGCCGGCACCGGACGACATCGACACGGTGAACCTGTTCGCGGCGCTGCCGGACGTGCCCCCGAGCCTGCCCGGGGGCCGACGCCGCGCGGGTGCGAACCGGGTCCGTCTGGCCCAGGCGCTGTCGAGCGTGGCCCGCGACGCGGTGGCGCTCTTCACCGAGGTCGGCTTCGACGACGTCGCCGCGGACGGACAGGCGACCCGCCTCAGCCGGTGCTCGGCGGACGACTGCGGGCTCGTCTTCTACGACTCGTCGCGTGGCGGCACCCGCCGGTGGTGCTCGATGCAGCGGTGCGGCAACCGCGCGAAGGTCCGCGCGCACCGGGCGCGACGCGCGGCCGCCTAGGGCGCCCTGCCCGGACGACTCGTGACACGCCGAATCTGAGGATTCGGTCCGCCGAAACCTGGCAAGCTGTCGGCATGTCCGACACCGCCGCCGCCCGCCGTGCCCCCTCCGGACGTCTCGACGACGGCACCGACGGACCCGGCCCCCGACGCGGTCCCGGTCGGCCGCGTCGCCGTGCCGCCGGCCTCACGCTGCTCGGGCCCGCCTTCGTCGCCGCGATCGCCTACGTCGACCCGGGCAACGTCGCGGCGAACCTGACCGCCGGTGCACAGTACGGGTACCTGCTGCTCTGGGTGCTCGTGGCCGCGAATGCCAGTGCCGTCGTGGTCCAGTACCTGTCGGCCAAGCTCGGGGTCGTCACCGGGAGGTCGCTGCCGGAACACCTGGGCCTGCGGATGCGTCGCACCCCGCGCCTGCTCTTCTGGGCCCAGGCCGAGGTCGTCGCCGCTGCGACCGACGTCGCCGAGGTCATCGGCGGGGCGCTCGCGCTGCACCTGCTGTTCGGCCTGCCGCTCGTCGTCGGCGGTGTGCTCACCGGCGTGGTCTCGATGGCGATCCTGCTCCTGCACAGCCGCCGGGGCACCCGCACGTTCGAGGCCGTGGTGACGACGATGCTCGCGGTCCTGACCGTCGGCTTCTGCGCGGGCCTGCTGTCCGCGCAGGTCTCCCCCGGCGAGCTCGTCAGCGGCCTGGTCCCCCGGTTCGAGGGCGCGCAGTCGGTGCTCCTCGCCGCCTCGATGCTCGGTGCGACGGTGATGCCGCACGCGGTCTACCTGCACTCCGCCCTGGCACGGGACCGGCACGGCGACGTCCCCGCCGGGCCGGAGCGCCGCCGGGTGCTCGTCGCGACGCGGTGGGACGTCGGGCTGGCCCTCGTCGTCGCGGGCGGCGTCAACGTCTGCATGCTCGTGCTCGCCGCCGCCACGCTGCCCGGGGTCGCGGGCACCGACACCATCCCCGGTGCGCAGGCCGCGATCGCGGCGAACGTCGGCCCCGTGGTGGGCGTGCTGTTCGCGGTCGGCCTGCTCGCGTCCGGTCTGGCGTCGACCTCGGTGGGCTGCATGGCCGGCGCGGAGATCATGCACGGGCTGCTGCACGTCCGCATCCCGGTCGCGGTGCGCCGGCTCGTCACGCTGCTGCCCGCCGTGGTGCTCCTGGCCGTCGGCGCGGACCCGACGATGCTCCTCGTGCTCAGCCAGGTGGTGCTGAGCTTCGGCATCGCCTTCGCGATCGTGCCGCTCGTGGTCTACACGTCACGGCGGAGCATCATGGGCGCCGACGTCAACGCGATGACCACCCGCGTGGTCGCGGGCGTCATCGCGCTGGTGATCGTCGCCCTCAACGTGGCGCTCGTGGTGCTGACGCTGGCCGGCTGAACCCGCCGGACGGCGACGACCGGGTCGTCCCCGCGTCAGTCGACGACGCGGACTTCCTTCCAGAAGGCGTAGTAGCCCGAGTAGTCCTTGCCGACCCGGTCGAACGACGACGGGATCGGCGTGGGGTAGGTCCAGGCGCGGTCCGGCAGCGCCTGACCGTCGACCGTGACGGTGTAGTACTGCGTGTCGCCCTTCCACGGGCAGTGGTACTGGGTGTCGCTCTCCGAGAAGAACTCCGGCGCCACGCTCGACGGCGGGAAGTACCAGTTCCCCTCGATCTGGATGAGGTCCTCCTGCGGAGCCTCCGCGATCACGGTGTCGCCGACGACTGCCTTCATGACGTGCTCCTTGCGATCAGCGGCGTCCTGGCGACGCCGGTCCCGATCGGGAACGCTACGCCCGGGTGCCGGATTCCCGCAGGACGACGAGCTCGGGCCCCGCGGCGAGCGCCGCGTGCACCGTCTCCCGGTCCAGGTCCGCCGCACCCTCCGCGGCGCTCACGAGGTGCCGCACCGCGCGACGGAGTCCCGTGTACGCGGCGCAGGCGGTGGCCGCCTCGGGCGAGGTGTGGTCGATGCCGACCGTGACGAGGGCGTCGACGACGGCCCCGGCGGCGAGCAGGTCCTCGACCGCGGGCTCCGGCGTCTCCGCGCCGTCCGTCGGCTCCCCGGCGGCGTCCGCGACGGTGACGCCGGAGTTGGTGGTGCGGCCCGCGGCGACGACCGCGACGACGCACCGGTCCCCGCGCTCGGCCTGGAGGCTCGTCACCCGTTCCGCGACCGCCGCCGCGTTGCCGAGGTGGCCGAGCACGACCTCCGGACCGTCGGGCAGCAGGGCTGCCGCGGCCCGCGCCCGTGCCGCGGGGTCGGCCCCGCCCCCGGACGGTTCCGGCAGGACGTCCACCCACACCACGAGGTGCGTGCCGTGCGCGATCCGGTCGGCACCGGCGCTCCCCCACGCGAACCGGACCTGGTACTGCTCCTGGGTGCGTGCTGCCACCGGTCCACGATAGCCGCGGGCCGTCCCCGTCCGTCCCGGTCCGTCCCCGTCGGTCCCTGTCCGTCCCCACAGGAGCCCGGTCCACAGCCTGTGCCCGCTCGACCCCGCTGCCGGTGCCGCGACCGTAGGATCGGTGACCATGGAGATCGCCACCGTCCCCACGCTGACCGGCGACCGCGTCACCCTCGAGCCCCTGGCGGCCGAGCACGCGGACGACCTGCGGGCGGCGGTGGCGGACGGCGACCTCTGGCGCACCTGGTACACCTCGGTGCCTGCCCCCGACCGGGTCGAGGCCGAGATCGACCGGCGGCTCGGCGAGCACGCGGCTGGGCGGATGGTGCCCTTCGCGATCCGTGACCGCCCGACCGGTCGCGTCGTCGGGGCGACCACCTTCGCGAACATCGACACCGCCAACCGTCGCGTCGAGATCGGCTACACCTTCCTGGCGCGGGCGGCACAGCGGAGCGGGATCAACACCGAGGCGAAGCTGCTCCTGCTCTCGCACGCGTTCGACACCTGGGACTGCATCGCCGTCGAGTTCCGGACGCACTGGCACAACCAGCAGTCGCGGGCGGCGATCGCCTCGCTCGGCGCGAAGCAGGACGGCGTCCTGCGCAGCCACTCGATCGGCCGGGACGGCACGCTGCGCGACACCGTGGTCTTCTCGATCACCGCCACCGAGTGGCCGACCGTGCGCCTGTCGCTCACCGAGCGCCTGCGCACGCGGGACCGTGCCGAGGGCGCACGGCGTCGGGCCGCCCGGCACGCCTGACCCGTCGGACGCACGGGTGCACCGTCCCCCGCGGGGACGTCGCCCGCCCAGCGCCACGGCGTAGCGTCCGCAGCATGCACGTCGGTCTCCGCATCGTCCTCGACGCCCCGGTCGACGCCGTCCGCGACGCCCTGCTGTCGCCCTCGGTGATGGTCGCCGTCACGAAGCCGTTCCTCGTCTACCGCTCGCGGTCACCGGAGGGACTCCCGGAGCGCTGGACCCCCGGCGTCCCGCACCCGATCACCGCCGACGCCCTCGGGGTCGTGCCGAGCGGCGACACGCACGTCGACATCGACCTGTACGAGGTCGACGGGGTGCCGGTGCAACGCGACAACGGAGGTGGCACCTCGGGACTCTTCGGGCGGATGACCATGCGGCACCGGATGGCCACCGTCGACCTCGGTGACGGGCGGACCCTGCTGCTCGACCGGCTCACCTACCGGATGCGCCCCGCGCTCCTCGGGGCCGCACTCTGGCCGGGCATGTGGGTCATCTGGCAGTGGCGTGCGCTCCGGATGCGGCAGCTCGCCCCGTCGTGGGGCCGTCCCGGGCACTGACGCGCGACGTCCGTCAGGACTTCGGCTGCTCGTCCACCTGCACGTGGACGGCGTAGTCCGTGCCGTCGACGTCACGCACCTCGACGACGGAGTCGTACACGGTCGTGTCACCCTCGGCACCGATCTCGCAGTGCACGGTGTTCCCCTCGACCAGGTCGATCGGGTCCGTACCGCAGTCGACCAGCGGACGCTGACCGACCTCGCGTTCGAGTGCGTCGGCCACCACGTCCTCGAACCCCGACGGCGACACCGTCCGGTTCGCGGAGGCGGACACCGTGCACCCGCTCAGGACCGCGACGAGGGTCAGACCCGCCACGATCGGGGCGATCGAGCGGTGCACGCGTGGTGCCGCCCGTCCCGCCGTGGTCCGCGCGGCGGCGGTCCGTCTGGTTGTCGTTCCCCTGGTCACGTCGCCCGTCCCCTCGTCGGTCGCTGTCCGACCAGTGTGCCAGGGCCGTCACGGGAGCACCCGCAGGGGACCGTCCACAGCCCCGGCCCGTCGCTGGCGGGTCCGGAGCACCCGGGCGTACGCTCGTCCTCGTGAGCCAGACGCAGGAGCCGAGGGCCCAGGACCGCGTGCACAGCACCCTCGCCACCGTGGACTGGCGGCGGATGACGTTCGACCTGTACCGACGGGTGCGGGCGACGGCCGACCCCGAGACCGCGCACGCGATGTGGCGCGAGACCCGCGACGCGATGTTCGCCGAGCACCCGGCCAGTCCGCTGCTCGACGAGGACGCCCGCGACTTCGAGGCGCTGCCCGTGCCCGACTACGACCCCGAGTGGCGGTTCCGCGCGCGCATCGAGTCCGCCGAGCCCCGTGCGATGGACGTCGAGACGGGCACCGACGGCGTCGTGCACTTCGACCGGCTCGGTGTCGTGCGGCTGCCGGGCATCGGCACGCTCGACGTCTGGTCGCACGGCGGCTACGCGGGCGGGGTCTTCGTGCCCGTGAAGGACGCCAGCGCCGGTCGTGCCCGCGGCACCTACGGCGGTGGGCGGTACCTGCTCGACACGATCAAGGGTGCGGACCTCGGCGGCGACGACGGCGAGCTCGTCCTCGACTTCAACTTCGCGTACAACCCCTCGTGCGCGTACGACCCGGCGTGGGCGTGCCCCCTCGCGCCCCCGGGCAACACCGTCGCCGTGCCGATCCCGGTCGGCGAGCAGTACGACTTCTGACACGACGCACGCACGAGCACACGGACAGGACGCAAGGGTGGATCGCATGACGGGACTCGTGGCACTCGACGCGGGCGGTCGGGTGCCGCCCTTCGAGCAGGTCCGTTCGCAGATCGCGGCGCAGATCGCCGCCGGGTACCTGGTGGACGGGGAGCGCCTGCCGAGCGTGCGGGCCCTGGCCGAGGAGCTCTCCCTCGCCGCGGGCACGGTCGCGAAGGCCTACCAGCTGCTCGAGGAGGCCGGGCTCGTGCACACCGCCCGGGGCGCCGGCACGCGGGTGGTGCGGCCGGCCGAGGTGCCCGACGCCGTCGCCGGGGCAGCGCACGCCCTGGCCGCCGCCGCGCGAGCGGCCGGGTTGTCCGCCGACCAGGCCGCAGCGGCACTGCGCGACGCCTGGCCCGCCTGAGGCGACCGCCCGCCGTCCGCGACGCGCGGGGCGGAAGGCACACCGTGCCTCCCGGCCGACCGCCGTGCGCGCCCTCCGCGACACGCAACGTCGGCGAGGTCTCGCAGCGCTGTGCTCCTGCGCACTGCCGCCGACGTTGCGTCGCGCCGGGCGGGACGGGACCGGACGGGGTCCTCAGCAGTGCTCGAAGACGTACTCGTCCGACGCCGGGGTGACCAGGTCGCGGTCCCGCAGGATCGTCATGGCCGGGCGGTCGCGCAGGCGGCACACCGACGCCCACGAGCGGTCGAGCGTGTCCGCGTACTCGACGTCGACCACGCGCTTCCCGTACGCGGCCGTGTAGGCCGAGCACTCGTCGTACTGCACGCACTCCTCGGCGACGACGAAGTCGAAGCCCGTCGACTGCCGCCCGGCCTTCCCGAGCTGCGGCGTGTTCTTCTGCCCGACGGCCAGACCGCGGTCGTGCCCGAGCCGCACGAGCGTCGCCGCCAGCGCGAGGTTCCCCGCGCGGGTCAGTCGCTTCCCCGACCGTGTCCAAGAGTCGAGGTTGTCGAACTCGACGGCGGCGAACCCGCGGTCGGCGCACCGCGCGACCGACTTCGTGAGCTCCTTCGTGATCGCGGCGCGCTTCGCGGCGGTCCGGGTGTCGAGGAGCACCTCGTCCGGCCAGCCCGGGTCGGCCACGAGCTCGCCGGAACCGTCGCGCAGCAGTGCCGACGGCGCCCGGCGCTCCCACCCGGCGAGCGCTCCCGGCTGGGTCTGGAAGCCGTTGACGTAGCAGATGGAGTACTTCCCGGCGGCCGGGCGGTCGGTGCTGTCCCGCTCGACGATCGTCACCCCGGACGGCGGCGTGTACCCACCGCCGAGCTGGTAGTCGGGGCGCCCGGAGGTCGGCAGGTTCCGGTACGAGGAGGCCGTCGACCCGGCGGGTGTCGCGGCCTCGGCACAGCCTGCGCTGCCGAGGACGGCGACCAGCGCGATCGCGGTGGTCAGGAGGACGGATCGCGTGCGCACCACGGGATCATCGCACGCCCCGTCGCACGCCACATCGCACGCCCGACGCGAACGGCCCCGGCTCGTTCGACGAGCACCCGCTATGCTGGTGGTACTCGAGGCGCCGATCGCCTCGTGCGTCGTACGGACGCCCCCGACTCCCGACCCTCATCCGGTCGATGATCGCGCACCGACATCCCGGTGCCAGGCTCTCTGCTGCGGCGACCGCGTCAGCCTCTGCTGACGCGGGGTTCCCGCCCGCGCGCCACATGCCAGCGCGCCCACGGCCGGCACGAGCCGGCCCGAAAGGTCACCATGACCAACCAGGACATCCGTTTCTCCGACCTCGGCGTCCCCGCGCCGATGGTCCAGTCCCTCGCCCAGCAGGGCAAGGAGACCGCGTTCCCGATCCAGGCCGACACCCTCCCCGACTCCCTGCAGGGCAAGGACGTGCTCGGCCGCGGGCGCACCGGCTCCGGCAAGACGATCGCCTTCGCGATCCCCCTGGCCGCCCGTCTGGCCGCGAGCCGTCGCCCGCGCCGCGCCGGCCGCCCCCGTGCGCTCGTGCTCGCCCCGACCCGTGAGCTCGCGACGCAGATCGACGCGACCCTCGCCCCGCTCGCGAAGTCGATGGGCCTCAACACGACGACGATCTTCGGCGGCGTGGGCCAGGGCCGTCAGGTCGACGCGCTCCGCGCCGGTGTCGACGTGGTCGTCGCCTGCCCGGGCCGCCTCGCCGACCTCATGCAGCAGGGGCACGTGAGCCTCGGCGACATCGAGGTCACCGTCCTCGACGAGGCCGACCACATGGCCGACATGGGCTTCCTGCCCGGCGTGACGAAGATCATGCAGGCGACCCCGGAGCAGGGGCAGCGCCTGCTGTTCTCGGCCACGCTCGACAACGGCGTGGACAAGCTCGTCAAGAAGTTCCTGCACAGCCCGGTGATGCACTCGGTCGACGACGAGACCAGCCCGGTCGAGGCGATGACCCACCACCTGTTCGAGGTCGCCGACGCCGACGCGAAGAAGGACCTCGTCCGCGCGCTCGCCTCGGGCACCGGCCGCCGCATCCTCTTCATGCGCACCAAGCACCACGCGAAGCGCCTGGCGAAGCAGCTCACGAGCCAGGGCATCCCGGCCGTCGACCTGCAGGGCAACCTGTCGCAGGGTGCGCGTGAGCGGAACCTCGCGAAGTTCTCCTCCGGCGAGGCCCTCGTGCTCGTCGCCACCGACGTCGCCGCCCGTGGTGTGCACGTCGACCACGTGGAGCTCGTCGTGCACGTCGACCCGCCGACCGAGCACAAGGCGTACCTGCACCGTTCGGGCCGCACCGCGCGTGCCGGGTCCTCGGGTGACGTCGTCACCGTGACGCTTCCGGCCGAGCGCCGCGACGTCGCACAGATGATGCGTGCCGCCGCGATCAAGATCACCCCGCAGCAGGTCACCGCGACCTCGCCGGCCGTCGCGTCGCTCGTCGGCGAGGTCGCGCCGATCCGCCACCTCGCTCCGGAGCAGCCCGCACAGCAGCAGCGCCAGCGGCAGCCGCGTGCGACCGAGACGGGTCTCGCCGAGTCCGCGGGCGGCGGTCGTCGCCGTGGTCGCGGCGGCCGGTCGGGAGGCTCGACGCAGGCTCCCGAGACCGCCTCGACCGGTCGCGGCTCGGGTCGCGCCGCCGGTGGTCGCGGTGGTCGTCCGGTCACCGCGGGGGCTCCGGCCTCCGCTGGTGGTACCGGGCGCGCCGGTGGTGCCGGTCGCGGCAACGGCTCGGGCTCGGGTGCTGCAGCGTCGGGCGGTGCGGCCGCCGGTGGGCAGCGTCGTTCGGGCGGGAGCCGTCGGGCGTCGAGTGACGTCGTCCGTAGCGGGTCCGCCCCGGTGTGGTCGTCCGAGGGCGGCTACGCAGCGGGTCGTTCCGGTGCGGGTGAGTCCGGCGGCGGTCGTCGCCGCGGCGGCTCGCGTCGCGCATCGCGTCCGGCGGGGGCTGCCGACCGCCACTGAGCGGTCCGCTCGGCCGGAGCGACGGTGTCCGGAACCTGGACGCCCGGTGGGAGCACCGGGTGTCCCCGCGCGTAGGTTCTCCTTCACCGACGGCCGCGCGAGTGGCCGACGGGGAATCGTCCGTCGTTGGAAGGAGACCGTATGGCTGGCAGCGAAGAGAACCACACCGGCGAGAAGCTCGTCGGCAAGGTCAAGGAGGGCGTTGGCAACCTGACCGGCAACGACAAGCTGAAGGCCGAGGGTCAGACCGACCAGGCCAAGGCGTCGGCCAAGCAGGGTGTCGACGACGTCAAGGGCGCAGCGCACGGCGTTGCGGACTCCCTCCGCGACGAGAAGCACTGAAGCCGGTCCACGACCGAGCTGCGAAGCCCCCGGAACCGCATGGTTCCGGGGGCTTCGTCGTGTGCGGGCACCGTGTCGGTTCGGTCGCGGGCGGATCGAACCACGGAAACGACGTGGAACCAGACCGTGCCGGTGGTTCGATGTCGCTTCCGTGGTTCGGAGCAGGTCGGCATCGCCGCGGGCGCGGGTGCCGCTAGTGCAGGGCGCCGACCGAGGCGAGGCCGGCGCGCAGGAGTGCGCCGCGGCCGCCCTCCATCTCCTCGGCGACGGCGTCGGAGGCTGCCTCCATCGGGCTCATCCACGTGAGCTCGAGGGCGTCCTGCCGGGGCTCGCAGGTGCCGGTGACCGGGACGACGTACGCGAGGGAGATCGCGTGCTGCCGCTCGTCGGTGAACACCGAGGCGCCGGGGAGCGGGAAGTACTCGGCCACCGTGAAGGGCGTGGGGCTCGCGGGGAGCTGCGGGAACGCCATCGGACCGAGGTCCTTCTCGAGGTGCCGGAAGAGCGCCGTGCGGATCGACTCGCCGAACATCACGCGGCCGGAGACGAGCGTGCGCGCGATCGAGCCGCTCGGGGCGACACGGAGCAGCACGCCGACCTCGGTCACGACACCGAGCCCGTCGGTCCGGACGGGCAGGGCCTCGACGTAGCAGATGGGCAGTCGACGACGGACGTCGGCGAGCTCCTCGTCGGACAGCCAGCCGGAGTCGGGGTCGGGGGTGCGCAGCGAGGCCATGCACCGTGTCTACCAGTCGCCCCGGCGAGTTCGGCGGGAGGCGCGGTCGCCGTGGACGGCTAGCGTGGTCCCCGTGATCGATGCGGACATCGTGCAGTGGACCCGTCCGACCGGGCAACGCGCGGGCACGCCCCTGCTCGTGGCCATGCACGGGGTGGGGTCGCACGAGCGCGACCTGCTCGGGCTCGCGCCCGCGCTGCCGTCCGTCTGGACCGTCGCATCGCTCCGCGCACCGATGCCGTGGGGTCCCGGGTTCTCCTGGTACCCGCTCGGCACGCCGGGGTCCCCCGCGCTCGAGCCGGTCGACGCCGCGGTCGCCGGTGTCCTCGACTGGATCGACGCCGTGTCCGCCGACCACCCGCGCATCGGTCTGCTCGGGTTCTCGCAGGGCGGGTCGATGGCGCTGCAGCTCCTGCGTGCCCGACCGGCCGCGTTCGCCTTCGCGGTGTCGTTGTCCGGGTTCGTGGTGCCCGGGGTGACCGACTCCCGCGACGAGGCGGTCGCGGCCGTCCGTCCCCGGGTCTTCCTGGGACACGGCGACCTCGACCCGGTGATCCCGGCCGAGGCCACCGCGCGGACGCAGGCGTGGGCCGCGACGCACACGGACGTGACCGACCGGACGTACGTCGGCCTGCCGCACGCGGTGTCCGCCGAGGAGCTCGCCGACGTGGCCGCGTTCGTCGACGCGTCCTGACGGCCGCTCCCGCGACGGATCCGCGAAGGTGACCGGGTGACCGACTGACGGCCAGGAGGCGCGTGGCGGGGTCGCCACGTGCCTCCCGTCCGGCACGGCGCTACTCGGCGAGGATCTGCAGCAGGTCCTTGCGGAGCTGGTCGACCTTCGCCGTCGCGGCCCTGGTCTGCTCGTCGGAGGCGCTGGTGCGGTACATGTGCAGCACCCCCATCGCCTTGCGGAGGGCCTCGACGAACTCGCGCTGCGTGTCGGGCATGCCCGGCGCGGCGTCGAACGCGGCGGCGATCTCGTCCGCCTTCGCCTCGGCCTCGGCGCGGCCGGCGTCGGTGAGCTCGAAGAGCGTCTTGCGGCCGTCGCCGTTCGAGACGACGAGGTCCTCGTCGACGAGCTGCTGGAACGTCGGGTAGACCGAGCCGGGGCTCGGCTTCCAGGCACCGCCGGTGCGCTCGGCGATGGTCTTGATCACGGCGTAGCCGTTCTGCGGGCCCTCGGCGAGCAGCCCGAGGATCGCGAGGCGGACGTCGCCGCGACGGCGGCGCTCGCGCCCGAAGCCGGGGCCGCCGCCGAAGCCGGGACCGAAGCCCGGGCCGAAGCCGCCGCGTCCGCCGAACCCGGGGCCGAAGCCGCCGCGTCCGCCGTGGTCGTGGTCGCCGCG
The DNA here is from genome assembly GCF_023712445.1 of Curtobacterium sp. P97. Lineage (NCBI taxonomy): Bacteria > Bacillati > Actinomycetota > Actinomycetes > Micrococcales > Microbacteriaceae > Curtobacterium > Curtobacterium sp. P97. Next base: position 79,869 of record NZ_JAMAYF010000010.1, read on the forward strand.
GTCGCGGCCGGGGAAGCCGTGGCCGTGGTGCTGCCGCGCGCCGCCGAAGCGGGGGCCGCGCGGACCGGTGCCGCGGGGGCCGCGGCGGGGCGTGGTGCTGTCGAGGTCATCGTACGAGGGGCGCATGATGACTCCTTCCTGTCGGTGGTGACGTGAGCTCGCGATGCGTTGTGTTCCTATCGCGATGGGTCAACGATAGATCGCTACGGATCGGCCTGTCAAGCACCCGTCCTCCCTCGGACCGCTGTCGGTGGCGACGGGCAGGATGGGACGGACCATGACGGACGTCCTCGAGCGCTTCTCCCCCGCGACCGCGGAGTGGTTCCGTGGCGCGTTCCCCGGCCCGACCGCGGCGCAGGCGGGCGCGTGGGACGCGATCTCCACCGGGCAGCACGCGCTCGTGGTCGCCCCGACCGGCTCCGGCAAGACGCTGGCGTCGTTCCTCTGGTCGATCGACCGGCTCATCAGCGCGAGCGACCGTCCGCCGGCGAAGCAGCGCACCCGCGTGCTGTACGTCTCCCCGCTCAAGGCCCTCGGTGTCGACGTCGAGCGGAACCTCCGCAGCCCGCTCGTCGGCATCACGCAGACCGCGCGTCGGCTCGGGACGGAACCGCCCGAGGTCACGGTGGGCGTCCGGAGCGGTGACACCCCGTCGTCCGACCGGCAGCGGCTCCTGCGGCAGCCGCCGGACATCCTCATCACGACGCCCGAGTCGCTCTACCTCATGCTCACGTCGCGGGCGCGCGAGACCCTGGTGAACGTCGACACCGTCATCGTGGACGAGGTCCACGCGGTCGCCTCGACCAAGCGCGGCGCACACCTGGCGGTCTCGCTCGAGCGCCTCGACGACCTGCTCGAGAAGCCCGTGCAGCGGATCGGCCTGTCCGCGACCGTGCGCCCCGCGGAGGAGGTCGCCCGGTTCCTCGGCGGCCGCGCGCCCGTGTCGATCATCGCCCCGCCGGCGCAGAAGACCTTCGACCTGCGCGTGGTCGTGCCGGTCGACGACATGACCGAGCTCGGCGCCCCGCCGGTCGGTGCCGACGCGACCGAGTCACCGACGAACGGCTCGATCTGGCCCCACGTCGAGGAACGCGTCGTCGACCTCATCGAGGAGCACCGCTCGACGATCGTGTTCGCCAACTCGCGCCGACTCGCGGAACGCCTGACGGCACGGCTCAACGAGATCCACGAGGAACGCGTGCTCGGGGCCGTCGACACGGCGGGTGTCGGCACGGCTGCGCTCGGCGCGCCGGAGGTCGTGGGCGCGGAGGCCGTGGGCGCGGTGGCCGGGTCGGCTCCCGTCACGCAGTCCCCCGGTCGGGCGTCCGCGCACGCACCCGTCGCACAGCCGAAGCGACCGCCGGCGCAGCTCGTCGGGCAGTCCGGACAGACCGAGGGCGGCGGCTCCGACCCGTCGGTCCCGGTGCTCGCCCGCGCCCACCACGGCTCCGTGTCGAAGGACCAGCGCGCGATCATCGAGGACGACCTGAAGTCCGGACGTCTGCGCTGCGTCGTCGCGACCAGCTCGCTCGAGCTCGGCATCGACATGGGCGAGGTCGACCTCGTGGTCCAGGTCGAGGCCCCGCCGTCGGTCGCCAGCGGCCTGCAGCGCGTCGGTCGCGCCGGACACCAGGTCGGCGAGATCTCGCGCGGCGTGCTGTTCCCCAAGCACCGCGCCGACCTCGTGAACAGCGCGGTCACCGTCGAGCGCATGGTCTCCGGGCAGATCGAGTCGATCTCGGTGCCCGCGAACCCGCTCGACGTCCTCGCGCAGCACACCGTGGCCGCCGGGTCGATCGACACCGTCGAGGTGGAGCACTGGTTCGAGCTCGTCCGGCGGAGCGCCCCGTTCAGCTCGCTGCCGCGGTCGGCGTTCGAGGCGACGCTCGACCTGGTGACCGGGCGGTACCCGAGCGACGAGTTCGCCGAACTCCGGCCGCGCCTGGTGTGGGACCGCGTGCACGGGACCCTGACCGGGCGTCCGGGCGCCCAGCGACTCGCGGTGACGAGCGGCGGCACGATCCCGGACCGCGGCATGTTCGGCGTCTTCATGGTCGGCGAGAAGGCATCGCGCGTCGGCGAGCTCGACGAGGAGATGGTCTACGAGTCCCGCGTCGGCGACGTCTTCGCCCTCGGCGCGACGAGCTGGCGCATCGAGGAGATCACGCACGACCGGGTCATCGTCAGCCCGGCGTTCGGGCAGCCCGGGCGGGTCCCGTTCTGGAAGGGCGACGGCATCGGTCGTCCCGCCGAGCTGGGACGGGCGACCGGTGCGTTCGTGCGCGAGGTCGACGCGGCCTCCGACGACGACGCGCGTGCCCGGGTCGCCTCCGGCGGGCTGGACGAGCGGGCCGTGACGAACCTGCTGACCTTCCTGCGCGACCAGCGTGCGGCGACCGGTCACGTGCCGAACGACACCACGCTCGTGGTCGAGCGGTTCCGCGACGAGCTCGGCGACTGGCGGCTCATCCTGCACTCGCCGTACGGCATGCAGGTGCACGCGCCGTGGGCCCTGGCGGTCGGCGCCCGGCTGCGCGAGCGGCACGGCATCGACGGCGACGCGATGGCGGCCGACGACGGCATCGTGGTGCGGATCCCGGAGACCGACGCGGAACCGCCCGGCGCCGACCTGTTCGTGTTCGAGCGCGACGACCTCGAGGCGCTCGTCACCGACGAGGTCGGCGGCTCGGCGCTCTTCGCCGCCCGCTTCCGCGAGTGCGCGGCCCGGGCCCTGCTCCTGCCGCGGCGGAACCCCGGGCAGCGGTCGCCGCTCTGGCAGCAGCGCCAGCGAGCGTCGCAGCTGCTCGAGGTCGCGCGGAAGTACCCGACGTTCCCGATCGTGCTCGAGACCGTGCGCGAGGTCCTGCAGGACGTCTACGACGTGCCGGCGCTGCTCGGCATCTCGGACCAGATCGCCGAGCGCCGCATCCGCCTGGTCGAGCGCGAGACCGAGCAGCCGTCGCCGTTCGCCCGGTCGATCCTGTTCGGGTACGTCGCGGCCTTCATGTACGAGGGCGACTCGCCGCTGGCCGAGCGCCGGGCGGCGGCACTGTCGCTCGACTCGACGCTGCTCGGAGAGCTGCTCGGACGGGCCGAGCTCCGCGAGCTCCTCGACCCGGCGGTCATCGCCTCCGTCGAGCGCGACCTGCAGCGGCTCTCCCCCGACCGTCGAGCGCGCGACACCGAGGGGCTCGTCGACGTGCTGCGGCTCGTCGGCGCCCTCGAGCTGGACGAGCTCGTCGCCCGCAGCTGGGTGGCCGACGCCGCTGACCCCGACGCCGCGCGTGCGACCGTCCGGTCGGCGCTGGAGACCCTCGAGCGCGACCGTCGTGTGCTGTCGTTCACGCAGGGCGGTGCGACGCGCTGGTCGGTGATCGAGGACGCCTCCCGCCTCCGCGACGCCCTCGGCGTCCCGCTGCCGATCGGCGTGCCGACCGCCTTCGTCGAACCCGTCGCGGACCCGCTCGGCGACCTGGTCGGCCGGTACGCCCGGTCGCACGGACCGTTCGCCGCGCAGGAGGCCGCGAGCCGGCTCGGCCTCGGCATCGCCGTGGTGCAGGACACCCTGCGCCGCCTGGTCGCCGACCGCCGCGTGGTCGAGGGCGAGTTCCGCCCGGACCGCCAGGGCGCCGAGTGGTGCGACGCCGAGGTGCTCCGCCGCATCCGGACGAAGTCCCTCGCCGCGCTCCGGCACGAGGTCGAGCCGGTGTCGCCGGACACCCTCGCCCGGTTCCTGCCGGCGTGGCAGCACGTCCAGGCGCCCGGCACCCGCGGCGGGCTGCGCGGGGTCGACGGGGTGCTGCAGGTCATCGACCAGCTGGCCGGCGTCGCCCTGCCCGCGAGCTCGTGGGAGACCCTCGTGCTGCCGTCCCGCGTGAGCGACTACTCCACGAGCATGCTCGACGAGCTGACCGCCACCGGCGAGGTCCTGTGGTCGGGCGGCGGCACGCTGCCCGGGAACGACGGCTGGGTGCGCCTGCACCTCGCCGAGACGGCGTCGACGACCCTGGCGGAGCCCGACGGCGGCGAGACCACCGAGCTGCAGCGCGACGTCCTCGGAGCGCTGGCCGGCGGTGGTGCCTACTTCTTCCGGCAGCTCGGCCAGGCGGTCGGCAGCACGGACGACCAGGCCCTGACGACCGCGCTGTGGGACCTGGTCTGGGCCGGACAGGTCACGAACGACACGTTCGCGCCGCTGCGGTCGATGCTCGGCGGCAAGGCGAGGTCGACGAGCGCGCCGCGGGCCCGGGCGTACCGCGGGCGGCGTCGGCCGACGCTGCCGTCGCAGTCCGGTCCGCCGTCCGTGGGTGGTCGGTGGTCGATCCTGCCGCTCGCCGAGTCCGACTCGACCCTGCGTGCGGCAGCGACCGCCGAGCAGCTGCTCGAGCGCTACGGCGTCGTGACCCGCGGTGCCGTGCAGGTCGAGGGCGTCCGTGGCGGGTTCGCCGGTGTCTACCGGGTGCTCAGCCGGTTCGAGGAGTCCGGCCGGGCACGCCGCGGGTACTTCGTCGAGGGGCTCGGGGCGGCACAGTTCGCGACGAGCCCGACCGTGGACCGGCTCCGGACCTACGCACGCGACCTCGACGACGACGAGCGCGCCGACCCGGACCGCGAACGCCAGGCACTCACGCTCGCGGCGACGGACCCGGCGAACCCGTACGGTGCGGCGCTGCCGTGGCCGTCGGACGACGCCCCCGCCGACCCGGACGCCGACCCCGCTGCTCCCGGTCCCGCGGCCGACGCCGCTCCGACGGGCGCCCGTGGTGCGGCCGTCCCCGCCAGCCGGTCGACGTCGACGACCGGTCGCGGTCACCGACCCGGGCGGAAGGCCGGAGCCCTCGTGACCACGGTCGACGGCCGCCTCGCGGTCTACGTCGAGCGCGGTGGGAAGTCCGTCCTGACCTTCACCGACGACCCGGCGGACCTCGCGGTCGCGGCGCGGTCGATCGCCGCCACCGTGCGGAGCGGGCTGCGGAAGCTCTCGGTGGAGCGGGTGGACGGCGACTTCGTGCTGGAGACGCCGCTCGGGTCGGCACTGCGCGAGGCGGGGTTCACGGCGACCCCGCAGGGACTGCGGCTGCGTGTCTGACGCGACCAGGGCCTCCCGGGCGTGCGCCGGTGCACGGGACGTGACACGGCCGACCGGACGAGCCGCAGCGGAGGTGTGCCGTGCCCGAGGGTGACACCGTCTTCCGCGCTGCCCGGCGCCTGCACACCGCGCTCGCGGGCAAGGTCCTGACCCGCTCGGACTTCCGCGTCCCCGCGTTCGCGACCCTCGACCTGGTCGGACGGACGGTCGACGAGGTCGTGCCCCGCGGCAAGCACCTGCTGCACCGCATCGGCGACGTGACCGTGCACTCGCACCTGAAGATGGAGGGCCGCTGGGACGTCTACGCGCCCGGGGAGCGGTGGCGACGGCCCGCGCACCAGGCCCGGGTCGTGCTCGACGCCGCGGACGTCTCCACCGTCGGGTTCACCCTCGGGGTGCTCGAGGTCGTCCCGCGCGACCAGGAGTCCGAGGTCGTCGGGCACCTCGGCCCCGACCTGCTCGGTCCCGACTGGGACGCCGACCGGGCGCTCGAGAACCTGACGGCGGACCCGGAGCGCCCGATCGGGCTCGCACTGCTCGACCAGCGCGTGCTGGCCGGACTCGGCAACGTGTACCGGAACGAGTTGTGCTTCCTGCGGGGGGTGCTGCCGACGCGACCCGTCGGACAGGTGCCGGACCCGGCGCGGGCGATCGCGCTGTCGCACCGGCTCATCACGATGAACCGTGACCGCAGCAACCGCGTCACGACGGGCGTCGACCGGCCCGGGCGCCGCTTCTGGGTCTACGGCCGCGCCGGCAAGCCCTGCCTGCGGTGCGGGACCCCGGTGCGTCGGGGCGAGCTCGGCGACTCGGAGCTCACGCTGCGGGACACCTACTGGTGCCCGCGCTGTCAGACCTGAGCCGGGCCGGGGGTCAGCGGTCGGCGGCCTCGACGGCGCAGCTCTCGGCGCGCTTCGCGGCGTCGGAGTCCGCGCTGAACGCGCTCGGTGCCGGCGACGCCGAGCGTGACTCGTCCGAGGTGGCGTCCTTCGCGGTCTGGTTCACGGCGTAGATCGTGCCGTCCCAGTCGTCGGCCGTCGGGTCGGTCTCCGTCGCCCAGATGGTCAGCTCGTCGTCGTTGGCGTCCTTGCTGTCCGACGGCACGATCGACGCGGCCAGGTACCAGCCACCGTCGCCCTCCGCCACGTTCGCGAAGTCCGTCGTGTCGTGCGGACCGACCGCGGTGCCGATCGCGTCCACGGCGTTGCTCGCGGCGACGGCGCACTCGGTCGACTGCGACTTCTGCTCGTCCCCGGGGACCTTGCCGACCGGGTCGATGTTCTGGGCGCCGCCCGGGTCGCACGCCGTCAGGAGCAGGGCGAGGGTGGCAGCGCCGAGCAGCGCGGTGGCGGTCTTGGCTCGCGTGGTCATGTGGTGGACGGTAGGCCGCGGTCCCCGTGCAGGACCCCAGGGCGTCCGGGAAGCGAACGACGGGCGGTACGCGGTCGGTGGACCGTCGTGCCGCCCGTCGGGCTCGCGCGGGGGACGGGCCGCTACGCCCGACCCCGGGTCATGATCCACGCGAGCAGGTACGACCGCGTGTTCGCCGAGTCGATCACCGCGTCCGGCAGCCGTTCCGCGTCGCGCAGGGCTGCCGCCGCGTCGGCCTTCCCGCCGAGCGCCCGGTACATGAGCAGGTAGTCGCCGAACTGGACGTCGTAGCGACCGTCCGGCACGGCCTCGTCGAGCACGCGCCCGATCTGCTGCCGGCCGCCCGCGTCGACGTACTCCGCCGCCATCGCGGGCATCGGGATGAGCTCGATGCCCGCCGGCGCCGCGGCCGCCGCGCTGAACCACGTCGCGTGGTCGCGCTTGCCGCCCCAGGTCAGCGAGACGACCCGGTGCGTGAAGCCCGGGAACGCCGACAGGTCCGGGTCGAGCACGTCGCGCTGCGCCGAGGCGGCCTCGTTCGACAGCAGCCAGGTGCCGGTGGACTCGAGCGAGGCCGACCCGGACACGGCGCCCCAGCGGGCCAGGCCGTTCCACGCGGACACCGCCTCGGACGACGACTCCTGGTTGTTGCCGTCGGCGAAGGGCGAGTAGCCGGACGCCCAGGAGTGCTGCGCGTACGGGTCGTAGACGCGGAGCGCGGGGAACGACTCCGTCGCGGTCGGCGAGGCGATGTCCGCGGCGACGAGGTCCGCGACGGTGCGCCACTTCCGCACGAGGGACGCGTCACCGTCGGCCACCATCGCAGCGGCGGACAGCACGTACCCGTAGTGGAAGTGGTGGTCGTTGAACTCGTCCGAGCCGAACGACGCCTCCTGGCCGACGAGCCCGTGGACCTCGGGGTCGTAGGCGAAGCACCGCGCGGTCCTCCCGCCGCAGCCCGCCGGGTCGAACCACTGGTCGAGCTCCGCGACGACGGACGTCTTCAGCGCCGCGGCCTGGTCGTCGAGCCCGAGCGCGACGGCGAGCCGGTACAGCGTGGCGACGCGGTACAGGTCCTTGCCGCCGCCGTACGAGTCGGCCGCGTACGACGAGGCGTCGACCCCGGCGGCGTCCTGCCGGACCTGTGCGGCCAGGGTGTCCCGCTGACCGTCGGACAGGCCGGACAGGTCGAGCCGGTCGGACGGCTCGACGGTGTCGGCGTCGAAGCGCAGCGCCGTCCCGGTGCAGACCGGCGCGGGACCCGTCAGGGTCGCGACCCGCAGGTCGGTGCACGTCAGCCCGTGGGTGCCCTGGCCAGGCTGCGGCACGAGCACCCCGGCACCGCCGTCGAAGTCGTACGACAGCGTGGTGCGCTGGGACCCACCGGACGCGCTGCGCTCCAGCGACGAGCCGGAGAGCGGCCGTGCGGCCGCGACGAGCCGGGAGACCTCGGACGACGACGCGCCGTCCGGTGTCGGCAGGAGCACGACCGACCCGCCGCTGCGCAGGCGCACGCCGGACGCGGCGACCGAGCCGTCGCGCACGACGACCTGCCAGGTGCGGCCGCCGCCGGACATCGTCGCCGTACCGTCGCCGGTCGGGTCGAGTGGCGAGGTGCCGGTCAGCGTCTGGTCGCGGTCGGCGGCGTAGGTCACGAGGGGCGACCCCTCGGCGACGACCGAGTGCCCGAGCACGGTGTCGCCGTCACGGTGCTCGACGGTCACCGACACCGCGTCGTACGCCGACACGAGCGTGCTCGTCGCGCCGAGGTCGAAGCCGACCTGCGGCACGGCGCCGCCGGCGATGGTCTTCTCGGTCGCGGTCACGTCGGGCAGTCCGGCTGCGAAGCCGTGGTCGGTGACCTGCCACGAGATCGGCGTCGGGAACACCGGCTGGGGTGCGTCGCCGAACACCAGGCCGGAGAACCACCGGTTCGTCGGCGGGGTCAGTCCCTCGGCCAGGCGCATCGTGCCCACCGTCGACGACGCGACGTCGCCCAGGGCGGCGACCGCGCGTGCCTGGGCCGCCGCGTCGGTCGGGGTGGCCGACGGGGTCGGGTGGTCCGTGCCTCCCGTCCCGGTGCACGCAGCGAGCAGCAGGGCGACGGACGTCACCAGGGGGACGACCAGGAGCGTCGACCGGGAGGCCCGGCGTGCGCCCGCAGGGCGGCGGCCGGGGTGCAGGTGGTGCCGCACCGGCTACAGCCCGATCTGGCGCGAGAAGTCGCGGACGGCGTCGGTGACGCCCGCCAGCGTGCCGTCGTCGCGCAGGTGCAGGGTCGCGTCGACGGGCGTCCCCGGGCTCGTGATGCCCGACGACGGCGAGGCCGACAGCTCGGGGCTCTCGACGTCGACGGTGGTCTTCGCCCGGCCGTCGTCGTTCGTCTCCACGCTGACGCTCTTCACGGTGCCGGTGATGGTGCGGTCGTCCGGCAGGCGGAGCTCGACCTCGGCACCGTTCCGGATGCGCCCGTAGTCGCGCGCGGTGACGGTGAACTCCGAGGTGACGAAGAGGCTGTCCTCCTTGTGGATGGTGCCGAGCTCGGAACCGGCCTGCACGTACCCACCGGTCTTCACGTCGATCTTCGCCACGGTGCCCGAGACCTCGGCCTTGAACGTGATGAAGCCGTCCTCGCCGATGTCGTACGCGCTCGTCTGCGTGTCCGCGCCGACGACGCCCTTCCGGATGTCCTGCGCCAGCTGCAGGCTCTGCACCTGCAGGAGCTTCTCGCCCTTGGTGACGGAGTCGCCCTCCTGGACGTACTCCTCGGTGACGGTCCCGCCGTAGTCGGTGCCGACGGCGTACTCCTGCGCGGCGATGGCGGCCGAGGTGCTCGCCACGGCGCTCTGGCGCTGGTTGAACACGAGGGTGCACGCGGCGACGATCACCAGGACGACGACGAGGCCGCCGAACAGTCGGAGTCGGTTGGTCCAGGTCATGCGCGGGGTCCGTCCTGCATCTGCATCGCGACGCCGGCGATCGCGGCGCGCTGGGGTTCGAGGGTGTCGGGGCGGACGACGGTCGTCCGCACGGGGCTGACCGGGGCCTGCACCAGCGGTGCGGCCGGTCGGACGGCCTCGCCGCGAGCGCGCTGCCGGTCGGCCACGCGGTTGCGGGCCTGCTCGCGGAACGCCGCGACGATGAACGCGGCGAAGACCAGCGTGTTCGTGATGTTCCACGCGGTGGCGAGCGTGAACTGCCCGTTGCCGGTGTCCCGCCAGACCGCGACCACGCTGGTCAGGGTGAGGAACACGAAGACGAGCACCTGCGGCACGATGAAGTTGAACGGTGAGGGTGTCCGTCCGCGGTCGGCACCGGTGACGTGCCAGGCCTGCTCCTTGCCGCACAGCACGTTCCAGAGCGCGCTCGCGTAGATCGGGAAGGACACCGCCGCGAGCAGGAGGGTCTCGTAGCGGAACGAGCCGAGCGCGTAGAAGGCCAGCACCACCTGCATGAGGTAGAACCCGAGGTAGAACAGCACCCACTCGCCCGCACCGATCGACAGGTTCATCGGGCGGAGGTCGAAGAAGATCTCGAGCGGCGGCACGAGGAGCAGGAGCCCGGGGACGATGCCCGTCAGGTAGAAGCTCGCCGTCACCAGGTACTGCAGACGCTGGTCCATCGTCAGGCGGTGCTTCGGGTTGAACGGGAAGTGCGTCAGCAGGATCTCGAACCCGCCGGTCGCCCAGCGCAGCTGCTGCTTCGTGAAGCCCTCGATCGTCTCGGGTGCGTCGCCGACGGCGAGGGTCATCGGGATGAAGACCGACTTCCACCCGCGCTCGTGCAGCATCAGGCTGGTCCAGACGTCCTCGGACTTCGAGTCGGTGTGCATGCCGCCGATGTCGTCGATCGCGCTGCGGCGGAAGATGACGTTCGTGCCGACGCAGAACGCCGCGTTGAAGCGGTTCCGGCCGGGCTGGATGAACTTGTAGAAGACGGTCTGCATGTACCCGGCGCCGCGGGACACCAGGTTGTGCAGGTTGCCGTAGGTCTGGGGCGTCTGCACGAACGCGATGGTGTCGTCCGCGAAGAACGGCACGGTCTCGAACAGGAACTCCGGCTCCGGGACGAAGTCGGCGTCGAACACGGCGTAGTAGTCGCCCTTGGCGAGGGTCAGGGCGTGGTTGATGTTGCCGGCCTTGGCACCGTGCGACGACAGCCGGCGGACGTACCGCGCGCCGAGCCGGGCGGCGAGCGCCTGGACCTCGTCGCTCCGGCCGTCGTCGAGCACCCACGTGCGGTGCTCGCCGCGCATCGCGACCGCTGCCCGCACGGTGGCGGCGATCTTGGACAGTTCCTCGCCGTAGACGGTGATGAAGACGTCGACCTCGACCTGACGGCCCCGCACGTGCATCGGCCAGCGGTGGGGCTGGTCGGTGAGCCCGTCGCGCTCGATCGTGTCCCGGTCGAACAGGGTGTCCTGCGTGTGGTGGAACGCGAAGTCCCGCGGGTCGGCACCGCCGGACAGGATCGTCCACATCGACAGCAGCGCCTGGCCGACCAGCACGCTCTCCGCCACGATCACCAGGCCGTACGGCAGGAAGTCGCCGCGGTTCGCGGGGTCGAGGAGGAACACCGCGTAGGCCATCACGCCGAGGGTCGCGACGAGCACGATGAGCACCATGACGGGGCTGTGCGCGCGGCTCTCGGAGCGGGGGCGCACGTGCCCGACCTGCTCGGCCTGCCGGCGTCGACGGGCGCGCTCGCGGTCACGCGGGGTGAGCGGCTGGGGGAGCGGCTGCGGCGGGAGCGCCTGCTGCTGGAGCAGTTCCGTCTGCTGCGGCGGGACGGGCCGGGCCGCGTCCGGGGACTGCGGCTGGGCGCTCCGGCGGTACTGCGGGGTGCTGGCGTCCGGGCGTGCGCGACGGACGTCCGTTGGTGCGGACATGAGGATCTCCTGTCGGGTCGGGAGAAGCTCGCGGCCCGCAGGCAGGGACGCCGACGGGTCGCGAGACGGGCGTCGGCGACTGTGGCGACATGGGCCCGGACCGTCGGGATGGGTCCGGCTCGGCGAGGGACCAGGGATCCTGCGCCGGGGAGGTCGCGACCGAGGGTGCGGTCGCGGTGTTCGGTGTCGAGAGCGGTCGTGCGGCGACGGCCCGTGCCGTCGGTCGAGTGCGACACTACGACCCGCTCGACGCGCTCGGGTGTCCGTCGTGTGAATCCCGCAGGACCCCGCTGCTTCTTGCGGTTTCCCGCATCACCGCGTTGCGGGATCGGGTGGGGCGCCACCACTCCCCTGCTCCCCCGCCCCGCCGCTCCCCCACTCTCTCGCTCTCTCGCTCTTTCGCGAGACGCAACGAGGGCGGCTGCTCGCAGCGGTACAGCGCTGCGAGCAACCGCCGGGGTTGCGTCCTGCGGAGGGCGAGGGGGCGTCAGGCGGCGGAGCGCTCGGCGGCCGGACGACGGCGGAGCTCGGGTCGCAGGAGCGCGGGCGGCTGGTACTGCTGGTCGAGCCGCGTGACGTCGGTGCCCGGCGGGACGATCGCGTCGATGCGGTCGAGCACCTCGTCGGAGAGCGCGACGTCCGCCGCCGCCAGCAGGTCGTCGAGTTGTTCCACCGACCGCGGCCCGATCAGCGCGCTCGTCACGCCGGGGTGGGCGATCGCGAACGCGAGGGCGAGGTGGGTGGTGGGGATGCCGGTCTCCTCGGCGAGGGCGACGACCTGCTCCACGGCGTCGATCCGCCGGTCGTCCTGGTCGTGGCGGAACATGCCCGCCCGCGACAGGTCGTTCTGCTGTCCCCGACGGAAGCGCCCGGTCAGCATGCCGCCGGCGAGCGGACTCCAGACCAACGCTCCCATGCCGTAGCGCTGGGCGACCGGCAGGACCTCGCGCTCGATGCCCCGGCTGAGGATCGAGTAGGTCGGCTGCTCGGACCGGAAGCGCTCGAGACCGCGACGCTCGGAGGTCCACTGCGCCTCGACCTGCATCGATGCGGGGAAGTCCGACGAGCCGATCGCACGCACCTTACCGCTCCGGACGAGGTCGGTGAGTGCGGACAGGGTCTCCTCGAGGTCCACGGTGTCGTCGGGGCGGTGCGCCTGGTAGAGGTCGATGTGGTCGGTCTGCAGGCGTCGGAGCGAGTCCTCGACCGCCGTGGTGATCCAGCGGCGTGAGTTGCCGCGCCGGTTCGGGTCGTCCCCCATCGGGCCGTTGAACTTCGTGGCGAGGACGACGTCGTCGCGCCGGCCCTTGATCGCCTTGCCGACGAGCACCTCGGACCCGCCCTGCGAGTAGCGGTCGGCGGTGTCGATGATGTTGATGCCGGCGTCGAGCGCACGGTGCACGATGCGGATGGAGTCCTGCTCGTCGCCGTTGCCGATGCGACCGTCGGTGCCGAGCATCATGGCGCCGAGCACGAAGGGGCTGACCTGGATGCCGGTGCGGCCGAGGGTGCGGTACTGCATGGTGGTGCCTCCTGTCGGTGGCGTCCCGAGGCCGGTCGTCGTAGGCTGGCTCGAAGCGGAACGCTCTTCCGCAACGATACGGAAAGCTGTTCCGTTTCCGCAAGCCCTCACCGCGACCCCGTTCGGAGGAACCGTGCGCGCCGATGCCCGCCGCAATCTCGACGCCCTCGTCGACGCTGCCCGTCAGGTGTTCGCCGACCAGGGCGTCGACGCTCCCGCCAGGGTGATCGCCGACCTCGCCGGCGTCGGTGTCGGCACGCTGTACCGCCACTTCCCGCAGCGCTCCGACCTGGTGGTCGCGGTGTTCCAGCAGGCCGTCGAGGAGTGCGCCGACGCCGCCGCGGACCTCGCCGAGCACCACGCGCCGGACGACGCCCTCGCGCTCTGGCTCCAGCGGTTCACCGGGTTCGTCGCGACGAAGCGCGGGCTCGCTGCGGCGCTCCAGTCCGGTGACCCGGCGTTCGAGGGACTGCACCCCTGGTTCATCGGTCGACTCGGCGGGGCGCTGACCGGACTGCTCGACGCGGCCTCGGCAGCGGGGACCATCCGCAACGACATCGACGCCAGGCAGCTGCTCCGCGCGGTCGCCGACCTCTGCCACGGGGCGCCGACGACCGAGCAGAGCCAGCAGCTGGTCGGACTGCTCGTCGACGGGCTGCGCTGGCGGGCGACCGTCTGATCCGGCACCGCCGGCGGGGTCCGCAACCCGCTGGGCGGGGCGGAGAGCGTCCGCGGTCAGCCGGGCTGGTGCAGTCGCTCGTGCGCGGTCGCCCGCACGGCCTCGGTCACCCGTTCGAGCAGCGGTGACGCCAGGTTCCACCGCTGCCACCAGAGCGCCACGTCCGCCCGACGCCCCGGCGTGAGCTCGACAAGTGCTCCGCTGCGCAGGCCGTCGAGGCACTGGGCCTCCGGCAGCATCCCCCACCCGAAGCCGAGCGACACCGCGCGCGCGAAGTCTGCCGACGTCGGGACGAAGTGCCGCGGCCCGCGAGGGGCGTGCCCGAGGACCCGGCGGAGGTACCCCTGCTGCAGGTCGTCGTCGCGGTCGTAGTCGACGAGCGGGACCGCGTCGAGCCGTGCGGTCATCTGCCGCTCGGACACCGCACCGGCGAGGTACCGGTCGACGAAGGCAGGCGCGGCGACGGCCCGGTAGCGGTCGACCCCGAGTGCCACCGACGAGCAGCCCTGCACCGGGTCGGCCTCGGCGGTGACCGCGGCCATCACGGTGCCCGCACGGAGGAGCTCGGCGGTGCGGTCCTGGTCCTCGCGGTGCAGGTCGAACACGACCTCGGTGTCGGCTCGGACGAGCGCGAGGGCGTCGAGGAACCACGTGCCGAGCGTGTCCGCGTTCACGGCGAGCGGGATCGACGGCACGACGGGCGCGTCCGCATCCCCGACCGCGCCGAGCGCCCGGGCGGTCTCGTCCTCGAGGAGCCGGGCCTGCCGTGCGTGCCGGAGCACGACCGCACCGTCGGCGGTGGGCGCGACCGGCGTCGTCCGCTGGAGCAGCACCCGGCCGAGCTGCTGCTCCATCGCCTTGATGCGCTGCGACACCGCGGACGGGGTGATCGCGAGGGCGCGGGCCGCAGCGTCGAGCGTGCCGTGGTCGACGGCGGCGAGGAGCGTCTCGAGGTGGTCCCGCTGCAGACGGAGCATGCAGCAGAGCTTACGGCGGTACAGGAACGTGAGCTGGACTGCACCGAGGGTCGCTCCTACCGTCGAGACCGTGACCGTCCTCCTCCCCCTGTTCGCCGGCCTCGGCACCGGCCTCGCCCTGATCGTCGCGATCGGGGTGCAGAACGCGTACCTGCTCCGGCTCGCGGTCAGCGCCCCGGCGCGGGTCGTCGCCGCCGCGGTCGCGGTCTGTGCGGTGTCCGACGCGGTGCTCATCGTCGCCGGGGTGCTCGGCGTCGGGGTCGTCGTCGAGCGGTTCCCCGTCGCGCTCGTGGTGGTGCGGTTCGTGGGCGCGGCGTTCCTCGTGGTGTACGGGGTGCTCGCGGCCCGCAGGGCGTTCCGTCCCACCGGGGAGGCCATGGCCGTCGAGCAGGAGGCGGCAGACGACGGCGTGGTGGTGCCGACGACGGTCGCGCCCACGGCGGTCGCGGCGCCTGCGACGGCCTCGTCCGAGACGGTCGCGCAGGCGGCTGGTGACCCCGGACCGGCCGCGGGCCGAGCCGCGCGGCGGGCCGACGACACCGTCGTTCCCGGCGGCGGGGCCGGGGCAGCGGGACGGAGCGCGGAGGAGCCTCCCGGCCGGACCACGACACCTGCGGTCGCGACACGGACCGCCTCCGCAGCACGCGCCGTCCCGACCCTCGGTGCGGCGGTCGCGACGATGCTCGTGTTCACGTGGGCGAACCCGCACGTGTACCTCGACACCCTCGTGTTCCTCGGTTCGGTGGCGAACCAGCAGGGTGTCGACGACCGCTGGTGGTGGACCGTCGGCGCGGTCGCCGCGAGCTGCCTCTGGTTCGGCGCACTCGGGTTCGGGGGACGACTGCTCCGACCGCTGTTCGCGAAGCCGCTCACGTGGCGGGTCTTCGACGGGCTCGTCGCCGTCGTGATGCTGTCGTTCGGCGTCGCGCTCGCCGTCGGGGCGTAGCCGCGGCGGCGCGGGGCGCGCGGCATCCGGCACGGCGGGCGGCGGCACGGGCTGCGGGCGGCGGGCGGCGGCGCGGGCGGGCGGTGGCGCGGGCGGCGGGCGGCGGGCGGCGGCGCGGGCTGCTCCGGCACAACCAGAAGCACCTCGCGCCACGGCGATCCGTGGCGCGAGGTGCTTCCCGTTGCGCGCGCGGCGAGGCCGCCGCCGCCGCCGCCCGCTACTGCAGGCCCTTGCCCACCCGGCTGTTGCGTCGGCTGTACCCGAAGTAGATCGCGAACCCTATCGCCAGCCAGGCGATGAAGCGCAGCCAGGTCTCGACCTCGAGGTTGAGCATGAGCCAGAAGCACAGCACCGCGGAGAGGATCGGCAGGACCGGCACCCACGGCACCCGGAAGGCTCGCGGTGCGTCCGGGCGAGTCTTGCGCAGCACCACGATGCCGATCGACACGAGCACGAACGCCGAGAGCGTGCCGATGTTGATCATGCCCTCGAGGCGCTCGACGGCGGTGAACCCGGCGATGAACGCGACGACGACACCGGCGACGACCTGCACCCGCACCGGGGTCTGCGTCTTCGGGTTCGTCTTCGAGAACCAGCGGGGCAGCAGACCGTCGCGGCTCATCGAGAAGACGATGCGGGACAGGCCGAGCAGCAGGACCATCACCACGGTGGTCAGGCCGATGAGCGAGCCGATCGCGATGATGCCCGCGGCCCACGGCAGTCCGACGATGTCGAAGGCGGAGGCGAGGGACGGCGCTTCCTCGTCGGCGAGCCGCTGGTAGGAGACCATGCCCGTGATGACGATGCTGACGCAGATGTAGAGCAGCGTGACGATGCCGAGGCCGATGAAGATGCCTCGGGGCAGGGTCCTCTGCGGGTTCTCGGTCTCCTCGGCGCTCGTCGCCACGACGTCGAAACCGATGAAGGCGAAGAACACGAGCGAGGCCGCGGCGAGCAGGCCGAACACGCCGTACTGCGCCGGGGCCTGACCGGTCACGAAGGACACGAGCGACTGGGTCAGCACACCGCCCTCCGCGCCCTTGGACGGCTCCGCCGGCGGGACGAACGGGGCGAAGTTCGCGGCCTTGACGAAGAACGCCCCGGCGACGATGACGAAGACGACGATCGCGACCTTGATGACCGTGATGACGGCCGAGACCCGCGAGGACAGACGCGTGCCGAACGCGAGCAGCAGCGTGAAGACGCCGACGATGAGGACCGGGCCCCACGTGAAGCCGATCGGGCCGAGCTGGATCGTGTCGGGGAGGTCGAAGCCGAAGACCCCGAACGCGGTGCTCAGGTAGATGCCCCAGTACTTCGCGATGACGGCGCTCGCGGTCAGGGTCTCGAGGATGAGGTCCCACCCGACGATCCACGCGAGCAGCTCGCCCATCGTGGCGTACGTGAACGTGTACGCGGAGCCGGCGACCGGGATGGTCGAGGCGAACTCGGCGTAGCACATGATCGCCAGGCCGCACGTGACGGCTGCGAGCAGGAACGAGATGATGACGCTCGGGCCGGCGAAGTTCGCGGCGGCGTTCGCGCCGACCGAGAAGATGCCGGCGCCGACGGCGACCGCGATGCCCATCGCGGCGATGTCGAACGTCTTGAGGGACCGCTTGAGCGAGCGGCCCTCCTCCTCGGAGTCGGCGAGGGAGGCCTCGATCGACTTGATGCGGAGCGGTGATGCCATGGAGGTTCCCGTCGAACGGCTGGCGATGGACCCCGTGAGGGTACTGGTGTACCACCCCGGCTCGCAAACGGTGTCGCCCCGGGACACGGGGCCAGCAGCACCAGCCGTCCGGACGGTGCGCGGCGCTGGCGTCCGGGCGAGGGCGGCGCTGGCGTCCGGGCGAGACGGCGTGGGGTGCGAGACGACGGCGTCCCGGCGAGACGCCGTCGACGCGTCGAGACACCGCCGGATCCGGGACCGTCTCGAGGCACTCAGGGCGTCTGGTGCAGACACCGGCGTCTCGGCACCCGGGCACCCGTGCAGACGCGGCATCGCGGCATCGCGGCATCGACCTGGAGGCTCGGCGCGGGTCCGGCGCGGGAGGCCCGCCCGAACGCGGGGCGGCTCAGGCGCCGCGGCGCCAGTCGGCCAGGAAGCGCGCGCCCGCCTCGTCGTGGATCACGCCGTCGTCCGCGGTGAGCACCGGGTACGGCGTCGCCGGCACCCCGTCCGACGGCCGGACGTCCACGTGCGCGACGTCGTGCCCGTTGGCGTGCAACCAGTCCGCCATCGCGTAGTCGCTGCGCGAGTCGCCGACGGTCCGCCAGGTCACCGGCAGCTCCCCGTCCTGCGCGAGCAGCTCGAGGGCTCGCTCGGCACCCATGTCCTTGCCGGACCGGTCGGACTCGACGTCGGTGGAGATGATCGTCGGGTCGACGCGCCACTGCACCGCGCCGTCGGCGTCCGGTCGGACGTCGTCGAGCCGGCGGACACCGAGCCCGCGCCGCTCCAGCGCCGCCATCGCCTTCGCGTCGAACTCGGCCTGGCGGGCGAGGTACGCGGCGTTCGGCACCTCGACGCGCTGCTCGATCGAGACCATCGCGTGCTTCGTCTCGTCGAAGAACACCAGGTCGGCGTACTCGTCACGGACGAGGTCGCGCATCTCGTCGGCGAAGTCCCGCGGGAGCGCGAGGTCCTCGGCGATCACCAGGTCGCTCATCCCGCCCTCGTACTGCGGGCCGATGGAGCACCAGACGGCACCCTTCTCGCACACCGCGTGCACCCGGCCGCCCTCCGCGAGCCCTCCGGCGATCAGCGGACCGACGACCTGCTCGCGGATGAACGCGTCGCTGCGGCCGGTGTTGAAGACGATCGGGACGCCCTCGGCGGCGAGCGCGACGAGGTCCGCCACGATCGAGGGGATCGCGATCGTCCGGGTCACCGGGCTCGCGATGGGTCCGTCGACGTCGAGCAGCAGGCCGAGGCGGGGAGCAGTCACGCCACCATCCTCTCGCACCCGCGATGCCCACCCTCCCGCGTCGGCCGGTGACGACCGACCGCAGCGGCTCCGGGCGAGCACGTCACTCGGGCGCGGGCAGCCCGACGAACCGGTCGACCAGGTGCCGCAGCACCTTCGGCTCCGGCACGTGCCCCTGACCGGGGACGACGAGGTGCCGCGAGCCGGGCACCGCCTCGGCCAGCGCGACCGAGGCCTGCCGCATCCACTCGGCGCCGCCGTCGCCCGAGGCCACGAGCACCGGGACGCCGACCGACGCCGCCACCCGCTCGGGGACGGAGAGGCCGTTGAGCACCCGGACGTCCCGGGAGAGCACGTGTGCGTCGGCCAGGAGCGACCGCCACAGTCCGGGCTTCAGGCGCGCCGCGGTGATGTGCGGGATCGGGATGCCGAGCACGCGGGACAGGAAGGCCCGCACCGCCTGCGCCCGGCGTCCGGCCGCGACGTGCCCGTCGAGGAAGTCCGCGAACAGCACGTCGTCGCCCTGCGGGTCGACCGTGGCGCGGTACGGCGGCTCCCAGAGCACCGCGCGCCCGAACGGCACGCCGGCGGCGAGGCCACGCAGCACCACCCCTGCACCGACGCACCACCCCACCGCGTCGGCCGGGCCGTCGACGGACGCCGCGACCGCCGCCAGGTCCTCGACCTCGCGCTCGACCGACCACGGCGCGGTGTCCCCGCTCGCACCCCGACCCCGCCGGTCGTAGGTGACGACGCGGTAGCGGTCGCTGAGGGCCGCGACCATCCGGTCGACCGCCGGGCTGCCGTGGTGGTCCCAGGCGCCGCCGACCAGCACCAGGGCGGGCCCGGAGCCGCTCTCGGCGACCGCGAGCGGTGTGCCGTCCGCGGACACGACCGTGCGGTCGACGTGCGCGGGGTCCCCCGGCTGCTGTCCGGGCGGGGCGTGCTGGTCGGGGGGCATGGGTCCTTCCGAGGTGCGCGACGGCGCTGCGTCGGGTCCTGCGGAGGGACCGTGCGGGTCGGTACCCAGAGCATGACAGTCCGGACCGTGAGCGTCACCACCCGCAACCAGGGGGAGCGCTCCACGTTCCCTGTGCACTCTGCTCGGTCGAACCTGCTCGATCGCCGCTCGGTTCCCGCTCGGTCGCCGCTCGGATCCCGCGCACGGAGCGGCTCAGGCGAGCGCGGTGACGCCGACCGACTCGCGCTCGAGCAGGGAGCGCTTGACGTCGAGCCCCCACGCGAAGCCGCCGAGCGTCCCGTCGGACCGCAGGACCCGGTGACACGGCACGAAGAGCGCCGGGGCGTTCCGCGCGCAGACGCTCGCAGCCGCGCGGACGGCGTCCGGTCGCCCCATGGCCGCCGCGAGCTCGGTGTACGTCAGGACGGTGCCGGCCGGGATCGCGCGGAGCTGCCGCCAGCCCTCGGCGAACAGGTCGGTGCCGTGCTGCCGGACCGGGACCCGCATCGCCGCCTCGACCTCGCCGGCGTAGAAGGCCTCGACCGCCTCGGCCGCACGCACCCGGCCGTCGGTCAGCCGTCGTGGGCGGTGCCGGTCGGCCAGCCGCGCGAGCAACCGTGCGGAGTCGTCGGTCCACCCCGACGCGAGCACGTACCCCTCGTCGTCCTCGAGCACCGTGAAGGGGCCGTCGGGGGTGTCGAGCGTCTGGATGGTCGTCGTGGGCTCGGTCATGCTGTCTCCTCCTGGTGGTCCGTCGCCGCTGCTGCCTCCGCCGTCGCGCTCGCGCGGTCGACGATCGGACGCCAGCAGTGCATCGTCAGGTAGCTCCGCCACGGCGCCACCTGCTCCGACCGTAGGGAGAGCTCGCGGGCGCCACCGGGCAGTCCGAGTTCCTGTGCACCGTTCCGAACGGCGAGGTCGCTGTGCAGGAACACGTCCGGGTGGTGCCGGACCCGCAGGGCCACGTAGTCCGCCGTCCACGGCCCGATGCCCTTCACCGCCAGGAGCCCGGCGCGCAGCTCCGCGAGGGACTGTCCCGCGTCGACGACGAGCGACCCGTCGGCGAGCGCCGCCGCGACGCGCAGGATCGTGTCCACCCGTGCCGCGGGTCCCCGCAGGACCTCGTGCCCGCGGGTCGCGATCGTCGTCGCGGTCGGGAACAGCAGCCCGTCCTCGGCCAGCCCCGGGTCGACCGACTCCCCGAGGGCTGCGACGAGCCGGGTCTGTGCGGTGCGGGCGGCGGCCACGGAGACCTGCTGCCCGATCAGGGTGCGGAACACGACCTCGTGTGCGTCGACGGCGCCGGGGAGGCGGATGCCGGGGACCCGGGCGACCGCCGGGGCGAGGACGGGGTCCGTGGCGAGGACGGCGTCGACCGCCTCGGGGTCGGCGTCGAGGTCGAACAGGGCCCGCACCCGCGCCACGAGCGTCGGCAGGTCGGAGAGCGTCGTGAGCCGGACGCGCAGGGCGACCCCGACGCGCCCCGCGCCCCTGCCGACCCCGTCGGTGGCGGGGGCCGAGGCGGTGAAGCGGGCCGGGCCTCCCGGCAGGGCGACGAGGCGACCGTAGGCCGTGACGCGGCCCGAGGCGTCCCGCTCGACGTGCTCCAGCCCCGGCAGCGCGTGGAGCGCGTGCCAGTCGAGCAGGCCCTGCAGGTCGAAGGGCGCGCGCGCGGGGAGGTGGACGTGCAGCCAGCCGTCGTCGGCCGACGTCGGCCGGTCGGTCCGGCGCGCGCGGAGCTCGGAGGGGGTGAGGGCGAAGACCTCGCGCACGGTGTCGTTGAACTGCCGGACGCTCGTGAAGCCGGAGGCGAACGCGACGTCGGCCACCGGCAGGTCCGACGAGGTCAGGAGCGTCCGCGCGGTCTGTGCACGGTGCGCCCGGCTGAGGGCCTTCGGTCCGGCCCCGAGCTCCTCGGTCATGATCCGGCCCAGCTGCCGCTCGGAGTACCCGACGCGGGCGGCCAGGCCGGGTACCCCCTCGCGCTCGACGACGCCGTCGAGGACGAGTCGGACGGCACGGCCGGCGACGTCCTCACGGAGGTCCCACTCCGGGCTGCCCGGCGTCGCCTCGGGCAGGCAGCGCTTGCACGCGCGGAAGCCGGCGAGGTGGGCGGCGGCACTCGTGCGGTAGAACGTGACGCCCTCGGCGCGCGGGGTCCGGGCGGGGCAGCTCGGGCGGCAGTAGATGCCGGTGGAGTGCACGGCGGTGACGAACTGGCCGTCGAACCGAGCGTCGCGGGAGGCGACGGCGCGGTGGCGCTCGGCGTGCAGCTCGGCGTGCAGCTCGTCGGGCTGCGCGTCGGGCTGCGGCTCCGTGCCGGGTGCGGGGTTCGTCACGCGGTCAGCCTGGCACGGGCCCCCGACAGGTACTGGCGGGAATCGGACACGGCAGCGGGGCGGCGGTGTGTACCGGCGGTCGGCGGCTGTGTCGAGACGGCGGCGTCGCGTCGAGACGCACCGTTCGCTCCGAGACGCCGCGGGATCCGGCGGCGTCTCACAACCTTCGCGGCGTCTCGCGCGCACGCCGGCGTCTCACCACGACAGCGGGACAGCGGTGCCGGCCGGGAGGCACGACTACCGTGGGCGCCGTGACCTCCGTCGACGACGTGGCCGGCCCCGGCGACCTGCCCTTCCGCACCGACGTCGAGGTCGCGATGCTGCTCGTCTCCCCGCACCACCGCTACGAGGGGCGCCCGGCGGACGGGGCGCTGCCGGCCGCGGGCCCGGAGCTCCGCGACCGGATCGAGCTCCGGGCGGGACTCGGCATCGTCGGTGACCGCTACTTCGCCGCACGGGCGCACGTGCACGCCACCGTCACGGTGATCGGTCTCGAGGGGCTCGACGCCGTGGCCGAGGCGGTGGGTGCCCCCGTCGACCCCGCGGCGACCCGGCGCAACGTGTACCTGCGGGGTGCCGACGTCGAGGCACTCCGGGGTTCGCCGTTCTCGCTCGAGAGCCCGGGGTCCGGCGGTCCGGTGTCCTTCCGCGGGTACCGGCCGGCGAACCCGTGCGCCTGGATGGACCACGAGGTGGCTCCCGGCGCGTTCCGGGCGATGCGCGGGCTGGGCGGGGTGCGCTGCGACCCGGGGTCCGACGGCGTGCTCACCCTCGGGCCCACGGTGCGTGGTGCGAGCGGGTCAGGCGGTGAGCGCCTGCTCGATCGCGTCGACGAACGCCGGCAGGTCGTCGGGGTTGCGCGACGTGATCAGGCCGCCGTCGACCTGGACCTCCTGGTCGACCCACTCGGCGCCGGCGTTGCGCACGTCGGTCTGCAGCGAGGGGAACGAGGTGATGGTCCTGCCCTGCAGCACACCGGCCTCGATGAGGGTCCACGGGCCGTGGCAGATCGCGGCGACGGGCTTGCCCGCCTCGGCGAAGGCCTTCACGAGTGCGACCGCGTCCGAGTCCTGGCGGATGGTGTCCGCGTTGATGGTGCCACCGGGGACGACGAGTGCGTCGTAGTCGCCTGCGCCGCTGACACTGCCGATGGTGGTGTCGACGGAGACCGACTTGCCCGGGTCCTTGTCGCCGACGAGGGTCTCGATCGAGCCGGACTCCTGCGCCGCCACCGTGACGTCGGCACCGCGTTCGCGGAGCTGGTCGGTGGGGACGACGATCTCGTCCTGCTCCACGCCGTAGTTCGTCGCGATGACGAGGATCTTCTTGCCGTCGAGGGCTGCCATGGTCGCTCCTTCCGCTGCCGGGGGTCTCCCGGCGCGATGTCCACGGTCGTCCGGACGGCCTGGGGACGTTCGCAGTCCGGAGCAGACGTTCAGCCCTGGATGCGGAAAGCGGACCCCTCGCGGACGACCTCGATGCCGTCGTACCCCGTGATGCGCGGCAGCCCTGCGGTGACCGGTGCCTCGAGCGTCCCGACGACGACGGTCGTGGCTCCGGAGGCGACGGCTGCCTCGACCCCGGCGGGGGCGTCCTCGAACGCCAGGCACCGCTCCGGCGGCACCCCGAGCAGCGCGGCACCACGCAGGTAGCCCTCGGGGTGCGGCTTGCTCCGCTCGGCGTCCTCCGAGGGCACGAGTGCCTCGGGCACCGGGACCCCCGCGGCCCGCATCCGCTCCACCGCGAGCTCCCGCGGCGCGCTCGTGACGAGGGCGACCGGCACACCGGTGTCGAGCAGGCGCTGCACGAACGCGGCCGCTCCCGGCACCTCGACGATGCCCTCGGTGTACCCGATCTCGGCGGCGATCATCGTCGCGACGATCGCCCGCTGCTCGTCCGGGGCCAGGTGCGGCAGGAAGCGCTGCACGGTGTCGATCGTCTGCCGCCCGTGCGAGAAGCCGAGGATGTCGGTGGGGTCGATGCCGTGCTCCGCACCGAAGCGGCTCCACGCCTCCTCGACCACGGCGGTCGAGTCGACGAGCGTCCCGTCCATGTCGAACAGCACCCCGGACACCACGACGTCGATCACGCGTCCGACCCTAGCCGCTACCGGTCGCCCGGCCGCCGGTCTCGAACGATCACAGCACCCGCAGCGACGATCAGCGCCAGGGTCGTGATCCACACCACCGCTGGGACCTCTCGGAGCGCGGGGACCATGTGGCCGCTCACCATGACGACCGCAGCGCAACCACAGAGCACGGCAGCGACGATCGAGCCGCGCCGGGTCGATCGGCGACTCACCCTCGGCTCGCCTTCCCCGCGCAGAAGGAGATCGTCCCACTGGTCGCCGCGCCGGCAGCAGTGATGCAGGCGATGCAGCCGACACCCGCCGTGACCAGGCATGCTGCAGAACACGCGATGGTGAGGGCCGTGATGGCCCATGCTGCGACCCCGGCACTGTTCAGGCACGACGAGAACCGGCTCCACCAGGTCGAGCGCGCCGCTGGTCCGGCTGCGACGTCACGATCGAGACCGGCGATCCCGTTGATCCAGGTCTGCAGGCGACCCGAGTCAGCCGTCTTCGGCGTCAGGACCAGCTCGCTCCAGGTCCTGATGTGCCCGCCGTCGAGGACGGCCGTGACGCTGGACTCGGGCAACACGTCGGCACCCTCAGCGAAGGGCAGCCGGAGGACCGTCCCGTCGACCGTCACGAAAGCCTGCGCTCGTGCGAGGTCGAGGGGGAGCCCGCTCGAGGACGTCCGTCCCGAACCTGACCAGACCGCCACCGCCGCCGTGGTCTCGCTGTCGGTGAGTGCTTCCCACGACTGCGCCTGCTCGACGAGGTCGCGGATGCCCCGCTCGGTCGAGGTCGTCGAGGACCCCGGGGCAGCGGCCGCTGGGTCGGGCGCAGTCACGAGACCGCTGACGAGGGCAACGACGACGGCTCCCGTCGCGACGAGTGGTCGGGCGGTCAGGGGCGTGGGGAAGAAGATCGAGACCATGCCAGGAGCCTACTGGCATGTCAGGTTTCAGTACCGGAGTCCGTCACCGTTCGGCACGGTCGCGCACCCACCGGGTCAGCAGCACACCGCCGTCGCCGAGCAGCACGTGCGCGGGCCGCATCCGGCGCAGCTCCGGCGAGGACCCGGTCGCGATGCGCGGACCCTCGCCGCCCTCGAGCGTCGCGTCGATCGTCAGCGTCAGTTCGTCGACCGCGTCGGCGGCGACGAGCGCCCCGAGGAACGACGGACCGCCCTCGCAGTGGATCCGGTCGAGGCCCCGAGCGGCCAGGGCGTCCCGCACGGCACCCACGTCGACAGCATCCGAGCCGCAGTCCACGACGTCCGCGACGGACGCCAGGGCCTGCCCGGACGACGACGCGGCACCGGACCCGGACGTCAGCACGATCGGCCGCACCGGCGCCTCGGTGAACACCCGCGAGCCCGCGTCCACCGACGCGGAGTTCGTGACGATCGCGAAGACCGGGTGGTCGGGCATCCCGTGCGCGCGGCGCCAGGCGACGTCCTCGTCGTGCAGCACCATCGGGCCGTACTCCTCGTCCCGCACGGTGCCGGCGGCGACGAGCACGACGTCGGCGACCCGGCGGAGCAGGTCGAACACGCGCAGGTCGTCGTCCCCGCCGAGGGACGCCGTGCGACCCGACGCGGACGCCGAACCGTCGAGCGTCGCGACGAAGTTCACCCGCAGCCAGGGGCCGTCGGGGACGTCCGCGGTGTACCGGTCGAGCAGCTCGTCGTCGGACAGGTCGGCGATCGACGCCGGCAGGGAGGGGCTGTTCACGTGTTGTGCCTCGCTTCCACGGGTTCGCGCCAGCCGAGGACCGCCTCGACCATGCGCATCGCGTCGACGCTCTCGACGACGTCGTGCATGCGGACGATCCGGGCGCCGAGCATCGCGCTGACGGTCGCTGCGGCGAGCGACCCCGACAGGCGAGCACCACGGGGAC
Organism: Curtobacterium sp. P97; assembly: GCF_023712445.1. NCBI lineage: Bacteria > Bacillati > Actinomycetota > Actinomycetes > Micrococcales > Microbacteriaceae > Curtobacterium > Curtobacterium sp. P97. Next base: position 105,538 of record NZ_JAMAYF010000010.1, read on the forward strand.
GCCCGAGGGACTCCCCCACGAAGTCCTTGTTCGACACCGCTGCGAGCACCGGGAACCCGAGCGCGACGACCTCGGGCAGCCGTCGGGTCAGCTCGAGCGTGTGCACGGTGTTCTTGTTGAGGTCGTGCCCGGGGTCGACGATGATCCGCGACTCGGGGATCCCCGCTGCGAGCGCACGGTCGACCCGCTCGCGCAGGAAGTCCACGACCGAGGCGGTCACGTCGGCGTACGTCGGCGGCGTCGGCAGCTGCTGGCGCGGCGGGGCGGTCGAGTGCGTGATGACGACGGTCGCGTCGGAGTCGGCGACCACGGACGCCATCCGCGGGTCGGACAACCCCGTGGTGTCGTTGACGACGCTGGCCCCCGCGGCGATCGTCGCCGCAGCGACCTCGGGCCGGAAGGTGTCGACCGAGATCACGACGTCGGACTGCTCGGCGAGCTGGGACACGACCGGCAGCACACGGTCGATCTCGTCGTCCGCGGACAGCTCGGGCCCCGGCGCGAACTTGACCCCGCCGATGTCGACCCAGTCGGCGCCCTGGTCGGCAGCGCGGACGGCGGCCTCGACGGCCCGGTCGAGTGCGAAGGTCGCACCCTTGTCGTGGAACGAGTCGGGCGTGCGGTTCACGATCGCCATCACGGCGATGCGGTGGTCGAAGTCGAAGGTGCGGCGCCCGATGGTGCGGACCGGGTCGCGCAGGGCCGGCACGACCCAGCCGGGTGCGGGTGTCACGGCCTGGAGGCCCGTGGTCGGCTGCTCGCTCGTCATGCGTCCGCCCCGTGGTCGGTACCAGCACCGGCACCGATGAGTGCGATCGCCTCGGCGCGCCCCGCCGCGTCGGCCAGGGAACCGGTCGCCGCGACGGTCACCGTCGACGAACCCGACTGCCGTTCGCCGCGAGCGGTCACGCACTGGTGCGTCGCGTCGAGCACGACGAGCACGCCGTCGGCGTCGAGCCCCTGGGCCACCGCCGATGCGACCTGCTCGCCGAGCCGCTCCTGCAGCTGCGGACGCGAGGCCACGGCGTCGAGCACGCGCGACAGGGTCCCGAGGCCGATGAGCTGCTCGCCCGGCGCGTACGCCAGGTGGGCGACGCCGATGAACGGCAGCAGGTGGTGCTCGCACATCGAGCGGAAGCGCACGTCGCGGACGACCACGAGCTGCCCGCGCTCCCCGTCCTCGGAGTGCACGGCGCCGGAGCGTGCGATCGCGGTGGCGTCGACCCCCATGCCGGCGAAGAACTCGGCGTACGAGTCGGCGACGCGTGCCGGGGTCCGTTCGAGCTCGGGGCGGTCAGGGTCGTCGCCGACGGCGAGGAGGAGCTCACGCACGGCGGCTTCGACCCGCGCGCGGTCCAGACGTTCGTTCACGCTCTCATCCAACACCGTCGGATGGCCGCAGAACGCGGCCGCCTGTCGGACGCACCGTCCCCCGGGTCGGTGACCCGCGCCTCCAGGCCGGTGCCCTGCAGCGACACACGAGCCGCTCGGACTCCCAGCGTTCTGTAAACTCGTTCGGTGAGCGCCCAGCAGACCGACACCCCGCCCCGGAACCGCTTCGCATCCGGCCTCGACCGCTTCTTCTCGATCACGCACCGCGGGTCGAGCATCCCCCGTGAGATCCGTGGTGGTCTCGTCTCCTTCGTGACGATGGCCTACATCGTCATCCTCAACCCGCTGATCCTCGGCGGGTTCAGCCAGGACCAGGCGCCGCAGGACGTCCTCGGCGGCTGGCTGCAGAACGCGCAGGTCGCTGCCGCGACCGGCCTCGTCGCCGGTGTGATGACGATCGCGATGGGCCTCGTCGCGAACCTGCCGTTCGGGATCGCCGCGGGCCTCGGGATCAACTCGTTCCTCGCCGTGAGCGTCGTGCACCAGGTGACCTGGGCCGAGGCGATGGGCCTCGTCGTCATCAACGGTGTGGTGATCGTCATCCTCGCGTTGACCGGCATCCGGACGATGATCTTCACGGCCGTGCCCGCGCAGCTCAAGGCCGCGATCACCGTCGGCATCGGTCTGTTCATCGCGTTCATCGGACTCGTCGACTCGGGGTTCGTCCGCACCACGAAGAACGCCTCGCCGCCGCTGCAGCTCGGTGAGGACGGCTCCGTCGCGGCCCTGCCCACGATCGTGTTCCTGATCGGCCTGGTCATCATCGGCACGCTCATGGCCCGCCGGGTGAAGGGCGCGCTGCTCATCGGCATCATCGGCACCACCGTGATCGCCATCGTCCTGCAGGCGATCTTCAAGGTCCCCACCTCGGTCGACTCCCCCACCGGCTGGAACCTCAACGCCCCCGGCCTGCCGAACGCCCTCTTCGCGCTGCCGGACCTGTCGCTCGTCGGGCACGCCGACGTCTTCGGAGCGTTCACCCGCATCGGCCCGGTCGCCGCGTCGATGCTCGTCTTCACCCTCGTCTTCACGAACTTCTTCGACGCGATGGGCACGATGACCGGGCTCGCGAAGGCCGCCGGTGTCGCGAAGCCCGACGGCACCTTCCCCCGCCTGAAGTCGGCGCTCGTCGTCGAGGGTGCCGGCGCCATCGCCGGTGGTGGCGCCTCGGTGTCGTCGAACACGGTGTTCATCGACTCGGCGTCGGGCATCGGCGAGGGCGCCCGCACGGGCATGGCCTCGGTCGTGACGGGCCTGCTGTTCCTGGCGTCGATGTTCCTCACGCCCCTGACCCAGGTCGTCCCGCTCGAGGTCGCGGCCGCCGGACTCGTCGTCGTCGGTGCGCTCATGGTCGCGCAGGTGAAGGACATCGAGTGGAGTGACTTCGGGGCTGCGCTGCCGGCGTTCCTGACGATCGTCGTGATGCCGCTGACCTACTCGATCGCGAACGGCATCGGCGCCGGCTTCATCAGCTGGGTGCTCATCAAGCTGCTGTCCGGCCGCGGCCGCGAGGTCTCCTGGCTCCTCTACGTCGTCGCGGCGGGCTTCCTGCTGTACTTCGCGCGCGGGCCGCTCGAGGCGCTGCTCGGCGTCGGGTAGCGCGCTCCCGCTTCCGCGTCCCGCGCTTCCCGCGCTCTCCACGAGACGCAACGTGGGCGGTTCTTCGCAGCGACGTTCCGCTGCGAGGGGCCGCCCACGGTGCGTTCCGCGAGAGTGCGTCCGGCTCCTCCGGCCGGGCGGCGCTGGGTCAGTCCCGCAGGTCGGCCGGCTTGGCCTCGTGGCGGCGTCGGCCCGGGGTGCGCCGGTCCTCCTTCATGCCCGCCTCGTACAGGTGGCGCTTGCCGCCGACGAGCTGGTCGCGGGCGGTCTGCTCGAGCTCCTTGGCGAGGGCGTAGTAGTTGTCGTCGTAGTCCTCGACGATCTGGAACGTCCACCGCCCGTCGATGACGTTGCGGCCGACCAGCTCGGTGTCGATCCGCTCGGCGAGCTCGGTGTGGCCGGCCTTCCGGAGCTGTTCGACGGCCTCGCCGAGATTCAGGTCCGCGGTCCCGGTGAGCCGGTGGAACCCGTAGAGCAGGCCCCGTGCGTGCTCGAGCACCTCGAGTGCGGCCGACAGCGTGCCGAGCGCCTCGACCGTCGCCTCGGACACCCCCTCGGGCACCACGTGTGCGTCGTCCGGTCCCTGTCCGTCTGCTGCCTGGCCGTCTGCGTTGCGCTCGTCCGTCATGCTCCTCGTCTACCGGAGCGTCGCTCGGGTCGCTCCGAGCAAGTGCGGGACGGGCTCCTTCGTCGCGTTCGGCTGGTGCGGTCGTGCGCTGGTTCGACTCGCTCGCGCACGACCGCAAGCACGTCGCACCACGGAACTCCGTGGTGCGACGTGCTTCCGGTGGTGCGGCGTGACGACGGACCGCGCCGCCGCGAGCGCCGCGGCCGGCCGCCCCGCGAGCGCTGCCGACCGGCTGGCCGGCCGGCCGGGCTACGGGACCGGGACCGTCGGCGGCACGGCCGCGGGCGCCGTCGCCGTCGGGCGCTCCATGAGCCGCCAGGACCCACCGAGCAGCGGCGACAGCGTGACGATCGTGTAGACCACGGCCACGATCGCGAACGTCCCGGTCACGCCGATGCCGTCCGCAGCGATGCCCCCGAAGAGTCCGCCGAGCGGGATGCCCGCCCACGACCCCGCCGACAGGAGCCCGAACACCCGGGCCCGCATGTGCGACGGGATGCGCTCGAGCTCGACGGCCCCCAGGATCGGGTTGAGCGCGCCCGCCGCGAAGCCCGACAGCACGCACGCGCCGAGCACCCACGGCAGCCCGAGTCCGAGTGCCGGCACCGCGAGCGACGGCCCGCCGGCCAGGACGAAGCACACCACGAACGTGATCCGTCGGGGCACCCGGTGCGCCACGTACCCGAACGCGAGGGACCCGAGGAACGCCGCACCACCGAAGGTCCCGCTGACGATCCCGAGCGACTGCGCGCCGTCGAGCACTCGGTCGGCGTAGAGCGGGAGCAGCGCTGTCGAGCGCGCCGCGTCGAGCAGGTTCGTCACGAGCACGAGCGCGATGACGAGCCGGAAGAGCGGGTCGCGCACGCAGAAGCGCAGCCCGGCGCCGAGGTCGCGCCAGTACCCGGCGGACGGCTCGGCGGCGACCGCGTCGGTCGCGGGAGCGACGACGACACCCCGCAGCGTGACGGCGGCGAGCACCGCTGCCGCCCCGAACACGGCGGCGGTCACGGCCAGTGCGGGCAACGGCCCGACGGCACCCACGAGCAGTCCCGCCGCGGGGGCGCCGAGCAGCACCGAGAAGCGCACCGACGCCTCGAAGTGGCCCACGGCACGCTCGAGCGGGATCCCCGCCGCCGTCGCGAGTCCCGGCAGGAGCACCCGCCGGCCCGACTCCCCCGGGGTGTCGAACAGGCCGCCGAGGAACACGAGCACGAGCAGCGCCCAGGCCGGCAGCCCGACCGTCCACGCCAGGAGCGGGATCGCGACGAGCGTCGCGGCGCTGACCAGGTCGGACGCCACGCTCGACCGGACGAACCCGAAGCGCTCGACGAGCACGCCGCCGAAGGCCCCGCCGAGCACGATCGGGATCGTCGCCGCGAAGGCCGCGATACCGACGTCCGTCGCCGACCCGCCGCGGGACAGCACCACGAACGGCACGGCGATCGTCGTCGCGACGTTCCCGGTCCGCGAGACCACCTGGACGGCGAGCAGCGACCGCAGCCGCCAGTGCGCGTTCACGGGCGCGCCGACCGGTAGCTCTGGACGACCGCGGTGACCCGCTCGGAGCCGTCACCGGGTTCGTGCTCGGCGCTCCGCGCCTCCCACCGGTCGAGGACGCCCTGCAGCTCCGACCCGAGGGCACGCAGCTCGTCGACCGTCAGCCGGAGGGTCCGGTCGCCGCTGTTCGACGCCGCGACCCACTCGCGACCGAAGGCCGGGACGTGGTCGAGGAACGCCGTGTACTCGTCGGCGTACGCCTGCGCGACGGTCCGGTCGAGCGCGGTGCCGGCGATCATCCGGTCGGGGTCGTCGAAGCCGTCCGCGAGGTCCCACGACGTGTGCTGCGCGACCGCCCGCCACCAGCGCTCACGTCGGTCGGTGCCGAGCTCGGGTGCGGGTTCGATGAAGCCGGCGTCGGCCAGGCGCTTGCAGTGGTAGCTGATCGTCCCCGGTGCCTCGTCGACCTGCTCGCCGAGCATCGCCGCGGTCTGCGGGCCACCGGTCCGGAGCAGCCCGACGAGCCGCAGCCGGGTCGGGTGGGCGAGCGCGCGCATCTGCGCCGCGTCGTCGAGTCGCTGCACGTCCATGGCTCGACCATAGGTGCACAACACGTCTTGTGCAACGTTTCTTGCGCAATGATCGTTGCGGATCAGTCGGGAGGCTCGCCCCACCGCCGCCGGGCAGGCTACGGTTCCGGCATGGCCAGGTGGGTCGCGCTGCTGCGTGGGGTGAACGTCAACGGGATCACGATCCGGAACGCCGAGCTCGCGGCGCTGTTCGGGGGCCTCGGGTACACCGACGTGCGGACGGTGCTCGCCTCGGGCAACGTCGTGTTCACGGCACCGGGCGACGCGTCGACCGTGCAGACCGCCGTCGAGCAGGCCCTGCGGGACCGCTTCGGGTACGACGCCCGGATCGTCCTCGTCCCGCACGAGCGACTCACCGAGGTCGTCGACGGCTTCCCGTTCGACTCCGCCCCCGACCGGCACGACCACGTCGTCTTCGGCTCCGACGACGCCGCCCTCGACGGCCTGGTCGCCGACCTGTCGCTCGACGACGGTGTCGAGCGGGTGGCCCGGGGCGACGGTGTCGTCTACTGGTCCTGCCCGAAGGGCTCGAGCACCGACACCGCGTTCGCGAAGCGGGCCGCCGCCGCGCGCTTCCGGCGCACGACGACGACCCGCAACACGAACACCCTGCGCAAGCTGCTCTGAGCCGCGCGTCGGACGGTCAGGACTGCGCGGGCTGCCCGTTGCTCGCGGTCGTCCCGCCGTCGACCGGCAGGATCGCTCCCGTGATGTAGGACGCAGCGTCGCTGGCCAGGAACAGGACCGCTGCAGCGACCTCCTCCGAGCGCCCGCCGCGACCGAGCGAGACACGCTCCGCGAACGCGTGCTGGAGCTCCTCGTCCTCGGCCTGCTGCTGGGTCATGTCCGTCCAGATGAGGCCCGGCGCGACCGCGTTCACCCGGACACCGAACTGCCCGTTGTCGAGCGCCGCGGCCTTCGTGAAGTTCGAGACGCCGCCCTTCGCCGCGTTGTACGGACTCATCCGCCAGTCGGCGTCCATCCCGGAGACCGATGACGTGTTCACGACCGACCCCTTGGTCTCCCGCAGGAACGGCAGCGCCGCCCGCGTGCCGTAGAACACGCTCGACAGATCGGTCTCGATGACCCGGTGCCACTCGTCGGGCTCGATGTCGGTGATGTCGCCGGAGGTGAAGGTGCCGGCGTTGTTCACGAGCACGTCGACGCGGTCCCACCGATCCACCGCGCCGGACACGATCGTCTCCCACGCCGCCGGGTCGGCCACGTCGGCCTGCAGCGCGACCGCACGACCGGTCGGCAGGCTGTCGGCGACGGCACGGACCTTGTCCTCGACACTGTCGACGAGCAGCACGGCAGCTCCCTCGTCGACGAACGCCCGCGCGGTGGCCTCGCCGATGCCCGACCCGGCTCCCGTGACGATCGCGACCTTGCCCTCGAACCGCTTGTCCATGTGTGTCTCCTCTCGATGCACTGCTCGTGCCGCAGGAGACGCCGTCGGCCCGGGGGCACGGACGACCACGGTGCCCGCACCCGCCTGGGCGCGTGTGCAGGCGGGACGGAGGCGGCACCGGTGCCGGTGTGGAGGGTACGGAGACGACGGGAGGCGCGGCGCGGGGCGGACCCGCACCGCGCCTCCCGGCCGGACGATCAGGCGGTGGTCTCGTCGAGGTCGAGGTTCCGGTCCAGCGAGATCATCGGGATCGACGCCGTGATGACGGAGCCGTCCGCCCGGAGCGTGCCCTGGATGTCGCTCGTGGTGGGCGCGTGCCCGCTCATCCGCGGCCCGTGGTGGGCGAGCGGCACGACCGTCGGCGCCCCCGCGGTGACGTCCCACTGCTGGTTGTGCACCCACGCGGTGAAGCCCTCGCCGGTCTCCACCGTGAAGGTCATCGCGTCCTCTTCCAGGTCGACCCGGACGCGCGAGCCGTGCACCTGGATGCGGTAGGTCAGGCGCTCCCAGTCCTTCGGCAGGCGCGGGTTGAACGTCATCCGGCCACCGTGGTCGCGCATGCCGCCGAAGCCGTTCACGAGCGCACCCCAGATGCCGCCCGTCGACGCGATGTGCACGCCGTCCGCGGTGTTGCCGTGCAGGTCGGCGAGGTCGACGTAGAGCGCCGTCAGGAAGTACTGCGCCGCCAGGTCGTGGTACCCGACCTCGGCCGCCATGATCGACTGGACCACGGCGGAGAGCGTCGAGTCACCGGTCGTCAGGGCGTCGTAGTAGTCGAAGTCGCGACGCTTCTCGGCCGCGGTGAACTCGTGGCCCTGCAGGAACAGCGCGAGCACGACGTCGGCCTGCTTGAGCACCTGGAACCGGTAGATCACCAGCGGGTGGTAGTGCAGCAGCAGCGGCCGCTTGGACTCGGGCGTGTTCTCGAGGTCCCAGAGCTCCTTGTCGAGGAACTGGGCGTCCTGCGGGTGGATGCCGCGGTGCGGGTCGAACGGGATCTCCATCGACTCGGCGGCGTGCTCCCACTCGGTGACCTCGTCGTCGACGAGCCCGGTGCGCCGGACCATGCGGCCGTACTCCTCCGGGTCGTCGGTCGCGAGCTGCCGGCAGGCGTTCACCGCGAACCACAGGTTGGCCCGCGCCATCACGTTCGTGTAGAGGTTGTCGTCGACGACCGTCGTGTACTCGTCGGGCCCGGTGACCCCGTCGATGTGGAACTTCCGGTCGCCGTTCGACCGCCAGAAGCCCAGGTCGGACCACAGGCGGGCGGTCTCGACCAGGATGTCGATCGCCCCGCGCTTCAGGAAGTCGGTGTCGCCCGAGGCCCGCACGTACTGCATGAGCGCATGGGCGATGTCCGCATCGATGTGGTACTGCGCGGTGCCGGCCGCGTAGTACGCGCTCGACTCCTCGCCGTTGATCGTCCGCCACGGGAAGAGCGCCCCGCGCTGGTTCAGCTCCCGCGCCCGCGACCGAGCGGCGTCGAGCATGTTGTAGCGGAAGCGCAGCGCGTTCCGCGCGACGATCGGCGCCGTGTACGACAGGAACGGCAGGACGTAGATCTCCATGTCCCAGAAGTAGTGACCGCCGTACCCGGAGCCCGTGACGCCCTTCGCCGCGATGCCGTGTCCGTCGGTGCGGGCGGTGGCCTGCGCGAGCATGAACAGGTTCCACCGGACCGCCTGCTGGATCGCGGGCTGCCCCGGGATCTCGACGTCGCTGCGCGTCCAGTAGTCGTCCATCCACGCACGCTGCTTGGCGAAGGTCTCCTCGACCGTCTCGGCGCGCGCACGGTCGAGCGTCCGCTCGCACCGGTCGGCGAGCTCCCGCGCCGGCACCCCGCGGGACGTGTGGTAGACCATGTGCTTCACGAGTCGGATCGGCACCCCGGCGCGGGCCTGCACGCGGTAGACGTGCTTCGCGAGGTCGTCCTCGATCGACGACGCCTCGTCCCACGAGTTCTCGGTCTCCAGGTGGTGCTCGACACCGACGCAGATCGTCATGCCCGAGCTCGACGCCTGGTAGCCGAGCAGCGAACGGCCGCCCGTGCTGCGCTTGAGCTTCGGCTCGAGCACCCGCTCGGTGAACGCCTCGGCCTTGCGGGGGTCGAAGGCGTTCGCCGCAGCCCGCATGCCCGCGTGGTACTCGTCCTGCACGTCCTGCCGGTTGAGGATCTGGCTCGACAGCAGGATCGAGGCGTCCCCGTCGAGCACGGTGACCTCGTAGTCGATGACGGCGAGGTGCCGGTCGGTGAAGGACACGAGTCGACGGGCACGGATGAGCACGCGCTTGCCGGACGGCGTCGACCACTCGGTCTCGCGGTACAGGTAGCCGCCGCGGAACTCGAGCCGACGGGTGTGCCGCAGGATGTCGGCCTCGGCCAGGACCAGCGGCTCGTCGTCGACGTACAACCGGATGACCTTGGCGTCGGGCGCGTTGATGATCGTCTGCCCGGTCTTGGCGAAGCCGAAGGCGTCCTCGGCGTGCCGGATCGGCCAGGTCTCGTGGAACCCGTTGACGTACGTGCCGTACTGCACGCCGCCGCGGCCCTCGTCGAGGTTGCCGCGCAGGCCGAGGTAGCCGTTGCCGACCGCGAAGTTCGTCTCCGCGACGCCCTGCTCGTCCGGGGCGTACTCGGTCTCGACGAGCGCCCACTCGTCGACCGGGTAGCGGACGCGGTCGAGGGGGTCGGAGGTGATGGGGTTCATGGCGTGTGCTCCGTGGGAGGGAGGAGTCGTGCGGTGGTCGGACGGTCTGGCCACGCCGTCGGGGCCGTTCCGGTGGGACGGGAGGCTAGCTGGTGCGCGGGGCCGGGAGCTGGTCGACGAGTTCGGCGAGGTCCTGGACCACGACGTCCGCGCCGTGCTCGCGCAGCGCGTCGGCTCCGGCGCCGCGGTCCACGCCGACGACGAGCCCGAAGGCGCCGTTCCGACCGGCCTCGACCCCGCTCGTGGCGTCCTCGACGACGACGCACTCGGCCGGGGCCAGCCCGAAGCGCCCGGCGGCGTCGAGGTAGGTGTCCGGCGCGGGCTTGCCGGCGAGGCCGTCCTGACGCGCGACCAGGCCGTCGACGACCACCGGGAAGTGGTCGAGGATGCCCGCCGTGCGCAGGACCTGCGTCGCGTTCGCCGAGCTCGACACGACGGCGACCTGCATGCCGGCGGCGATCGCGGCGACGAGGAACCGGAGCGACCCGGGGTACGGCTCGACGCCGTGCTCGGTCAGCTCGGCCGTGAACTCGGCGTTCTTGCGGTTGCCGAGCGCGCACACGGTGTCGCTCCCGGGGGCGTCGTCCGGCGCGCCCTGCGGGAGCTCGATGCCCCGGGACGCGAGCAACGAACGGACCCCGTCGTAGCGGGGCTTGCCGTCGATGTGGTCGAAGTAGTCCTGCTCCGTGTACGGCGCAGCGCCGTGCTCGGACAGGAACGACGTGAACAGGCGGCTCCACGCGCGCATGTGCACGTCGGCGGTGGGCGTCAGCACGCCGTCCAGGTCGAACAGGAGTGCCCGCGTGTCGGCGAGTCGTGCGGGCGTGCGCCGGTCCGGCATCGTCATCGGAGTTCCTCTGGTCTCGGTGGTCGGTTCGGCTCCGATCGAGTCTAGGACCGCCCCGGCTCGGACGCTCAGGCTCGGGAGGACCCGTGTCGACCGCGCCGAGCGGACCTTCCGGGAGCGCTCGGACCGCTCCCCGTCGAGGTTGGGCGTGACGGAAGGCACCACATGAGCACCACCACGACGGCCCAGGACGGCTCGGGCTCGAAGCTCAAGCAGGCGATCACCGGCCCGCTCCTGTTCCTCTTCATCCTCGGCGACGTGCTCGGCGCCGGCATCTACGCCCTCATGGGCACCCTGTCGAAGGACGTCGGCGGCGCGCTCTGGGCACCACTGGTCCTCGCGCTGCTCCTGGCCCTGCTGACCGCGGGCTCGTACGCCGAGCTCGTGACGAAGTACCCGAAGGCCGGTGGCGCCGCTGTGTTCGCCGAGCGGGCGTACCGGACGCCGATCGTGTCGTTCCTCGTCGGCTTCAGCATGCTCGCCGCCGGTGTCACGAGCGCCGCGGGGCTCTCGCTGGCGTTCGCGGGCGACTACCTCGGCACCTTCGTGGACCTGCCGCCGGTGCCGACGGCGATCGTGTTCCTCGCACTCGTCGCCTGCCTGAACGCCCGGGGCATCTCCGACTCGCTGCGCAGCAACGTCGTCATGACGATCATCGAGGTCTCCGGCCTGGTCATCGTCATCGTGGTCGTCGCGGTCATGCTGGGCGGTGGCGGCGGCGACGTCTCGCGCATCGGCGCCTTCCCCGCCGAGGCGAACCCCGCACTCGCGACCCTGAGCGCCGCGATCGTCGCCTACTACTCGTTCGTCGGCTTCGAGACCTCGGCGAACATCGCCGAGGAGGTCCGCGACGTCCGTCGCATCTACCCCCGCGCGCTGTTCGGGTCCCTCGCCGCCGCCGGCGTCGTCTACGTGCTCGTCGCGCTCGCGAGCTCGATCGCCCTGCCGGCCTCGGAGCTGTCCGGGTCGAGCGGCCCCCTGCTGGCCGTCGTGTCGGCGACCGGCGTGCCGATCCCCGACTGGGTGTTCAGCCTCATCGCCCTGGTCGCCGTCGCGAACGGCGCGCTCCTCACGATGATCATGGCGAGCCGCGTCACGTACGGCATGGCGGAGCAGCGGCTCCTGCCCGCCCTGCTCGCGAAGGTCCTGCCGAACCGGAAGACCCCGTGGGTCGCCATCGTCGCGACCACCGTCGTCGCGATGCTCCTGACGCTCGTCGGTGACGTCGGAACCCTCGCCGAGACCGTCGTGCTCCTGCTGCTGTTCGTCTTCATCAGCACGAACGTCGCCGTGCTGGTGCTGCGGAAGGACAGGGTCGAGCACGACCACTTCCGTGTGTGGACGTGGGTGCCGGTGCTCGGGGTGGCGTCCTGCATCCTGCTGCTCACGCAGCAGAGCGGGCAGGTCTGGCTGTACGCCGCCCTGCTGCTGGCCGTGGGCGTGGTGCTGTACTTCGTCGCCCGTGCGACGGGCCGCCGGACCGGTCGCGACCACGAGGCGGGCCGCATCCACTGATCACTCCCCGATCAGCCGACGGTCTGGAGGCTCGGTGCCGGCTGGCACCGAGCCTCCGGTCTGTCGTGTGGTCGCGTCAGCCCAGGGTGCGCACCCAGTCCTGGACGGCCGCGCTGATCTGCGCCCGCGCGTCCTCGCGTGAGATCGTCGCCGTGCGGTCGCCGGGCTGGTCGCCGTAGGCGCCGAAGTCGGCGTGGTTCGCACCCTCGATCTCGACCATCCGCGCCGTGGAGGGGAGCTCGTCGCGGGCAGCGGCGACCTTCTCCGGCGTCGAGAGGCCGTCGCGAGAGCCGGAAACGCTGAGGACCTGGACGTACGAACGAGCGATGTCGTTGGCGCAGTAGCTGCCGAGCAGCAGCAGACCGTCCGCGTCCTGCGCGAGCTGGCACGCGCGGACGCCGCCGAGCGAGTGGCCGCCGACCGCCCAGGTGCGGACACCGGGTGCGTGCGCCTCGAAGGTCGCCAACGGGCGGGTGTCGAAGAACGCCAGGTTCAGCGTCGGCTTCGTGATGACGACGGTGGTGCCCGAGGCGACGACCTGGCGGAAGGTCGCCAGGTACGCGTAGGGGTCGACCTTCGCGCCCGGGATGAAGACGATGCCCTTGCCGTCGTCGCTGCCCGTCGGGGTCATCACGACGCTGTCGCCCACGTCGCGCACGGCCACACGGTCGTCCCGCCAGACCTGCAGCGCAGCGCTCCTGGTGCCCTGCATGACGATGTTCGCGTACACGAGGAAGACCACCGCGAGCAGCACCACCACGGTGACGACCCAGGCGGTCCATCGGAGTGCTCGGTTCACGGTCGGTCCTCCTCGTCGGGCCGGTCCTCGTCGGGCTGGTCCTCCTCGGGCCGACGGGCCGTCACGGTCAGCCAGCGCTCCTCGGCGCCGGGGCGGGTGGTCTCACGGACCCGGACGTCGTGCCACCCGGCGGTCGTGACGGCTGCCGCGAGGGCGTCCTCGTCCCAGTAGGTGAACCAGCGGGGGTCGTCGAGCTTCCGGTCGCTCCAGCCGTCACCCTGGCCGTCACCGTCGCCCCGCTTCACCGTCGCCGCGAGGACGCCACCGGGGCGGACCGCCCGGCGCGCGCGCTCGAGCACGGCGGGGGTGTCCGACCGCGCGACGTGCAGGAGGACCGCGTTCGCGACGACGGCGTCGTACGGGCCGCCCCAGCCGTCGCGGCGGACGTCGAGCACGCGGGCCTCGTGGCCGGCGGCGCGGAGCCGGTCGACGAACGCCGTGGTGCCGTCGGTCCGGTCGACACGGAGGCCCGCTGCCTCGAGCGCGTCCGCGTCCCGACCTGGGCCGGAGCCGAGTTCCAGGACTTGGGCGCCGCCGGGCACGAGGCCGAGCAGGTCGTCGACGAGTCCCGCGCGGTGGCCGTCGGTCCGTTCCGTCCAGCGGTCGGCGCCGCGCTCGTACGCGAGGAGCGTGCGCTCGGCGCTGAGGTCGCGGCGCATCACGGTCTCGGTCCGGCCGTCCGGAAGCCGGTCACCGGGGGTGTCCGTCGCGCTGAACCCGATGCGCTCGTACGCCCGGCGTGCGCGGTCGTTGTCCGGCATCACCGAGAGCTCGAGGTGTTCGGTCCCCTGCACGACGAGCACGCGGGCGACCTCGTCGACGAGGCGTGCGACGAGCCCCCGACCGCGGGCGCCCGGCGCGACCCACATCGAGATCAGCTCGGCCAGCGCGAGGTCGTCCGGGTCGGGGACCCCGCTCGCCATCCCGACGGTGTCGCCCTCCTCGACCGCGAGCAGGTCGACCGCGCCCGGCAGCGACAACCGGGTGCGCCAGCGGTGTTCCGGAGCGTCCTGCCAGTCCTCGAGGCGGGAGCCGAACGCCTGCGGCGCGTCGGTGAGGGCGGCGAGGCGGACCGGGCGCCAGACGGCCCAGTCCTCGGCGGTCACCCGGCGCAGCTCGATGGTCACGGATCGACGGTACCGCCCGCTCGTGTCCGGGGGACGCGGGCGGTACCGGCGGTGTCCGTGGTCAGGACGCCGGCGTGAGGTCGTACATCGTCACGCCGTCGACCGTCGTCGGCTCGTAGTGCGCGGCGACCCACTCGGCGATCTCGGCTGCGGCATCGCTCCCGCTGCTGCTGGTGCTGGTGCTGGTGCTGCCACCGACGAACCAGTGCACCTTCCCCGCGGCGACGAGAGCCCGGAACTCCGCCAGGGTCGGGGCCGGGTCGGTGCCGTTGTAGCCGCCGATCGCCATCACGGGGTCGCCCGTCGCGAGCTGGTACGTGGCGGCGCTGTTCGACCCGACGGTCGCGGCGGCCCAGGTGTACTCGTCGGCGTCCGCGGACAGCGCGGCGACGACCTCGTCGGACACCTCGGTCGAACCGCCGAGCAGGTTCGTGCCGCCGCCGGGGGCGTTCGTGCGGCCGTCGGTGCCGCCTGCGGTCCCCGGGCCGTTCGCGTTCTGGCTCGTCCCGTTCTGGCGCGTCCCGTTCTGGCCGGTCGCGTTCTGGCCGGTCCCGTTCTGGCCGCCCGGTGCTCCGCCGGGGCCGCCCTGACCGCCGGGCGCTCCCTGACCGCCGGGCGCTCCCTGGCCGCCGGGGCCACCCTGACCACCGGGCGCGCCGCCGCGACCCCCGCCGAACCCGCTCGTCGTGACGCTCGGCCCGGCCGACGGGAGCGCACCCGTGTGCCCGACCGTGGTGGTCTGCACCGAGAACGCCGTCGGCCCGAGCAGCGCCGCGACGAGCACGGTCGCCACCGTCGCCCCCGCGAGGCCCCGACCGCGCGGCGGCAGCAGGACGAGGACGGTCCCGACGACGGCCGCGACGAGGACCACCCACCGGATCCACGGTTGCCACGACGACGCCTGGGACAGCAGCGCGGACGACCACGCTCCGGAGAGTGCGACGACGCCGGCGGCGACGGTGCGCCAGGCGAGCACCGCGCGGCGCTGCCACAGGAGCCCGGTGCCGATGCCGACCACGCCCGCGATGTACGGCGCGAGCGCCACCGTGTAGTACGGGTGGAAGATCCCGCCCATGAAGCTGAAGACCAGCCCGGTGACGAGCAACGAGCCGCCGAGCACCAGCACGGTCGCGAGCCGCGGGTCACGGCGGCGACGGACCCCGAGCGCCACGACGGACACGACGAGCAGCACGAGCGCGGTCGGCAGCAGCCAGGTCACCTGCGTGCCGAACTCCGAGCCGAACAGCCGGGTCAGGCCGGTCGAGCCCCACGACCCCGCCCCGGTCGTCCCGCCGGGCACGACGCTCCCCGTCTCGTCGCCCGTGACCCGGCCGAGCCCGTTGTAGCCGAAGGTCAGCTCGAGGAAGCTGTTCGTCTGCGACCCGCCGACGTACGGCCGAGCCGAGGCCGGCACGAGTTCGACGATCGCGACCCACCACCCGGCGGAGACCACCACGGCGAGCGCCGCCGCGGACAGGTGCCCGATCCGCCGGAGCACCGGGCGGGGCGACGCGAGGAGGTACACCCCGACCAGGGGCGGCAGCACGAGGAACGCCTGCAGCTGCTTCGTCAGGAAGCCGAGCCCGACGAGCACGCCGGCCCAGACGACCCACCGCATCCGCCCGGACTCGATCCCGCGCAGCGTCAGGGCGATCGCCCCGACGGTGAGCAGCACGAGCAGGGCGTCCGGGTTGTCGTAGCGGAACATGAGGGTCGCGACCGGGGTCGTGGCCAGGACCGCACCCGCGGTCAGGGCGGCACCGGCCGGGAACCGGCGCCGGACGATCCGGTACAGGACCGCCACCGACGCGACGCCCATCAACGCCTGCGGCACGAGGATCGACCACGAGTTCAGCCCGAACAACCGGACGGAGATGCCGATCACCCAGAGGAACGCCGGCGGCTTGTCGACCGTGATCGCGTTCGCTGCGTCGGAGGAGCCGTAGAAGAACGCCTCCCAGCTCTGGCTCCCCGCCTGCACCGCTGCCGAGTAGAACGCGTTCGCCCAGCCGTTCACGCCGAGGTTCACGACGTAGAGGACAGCGGTCACCAGCAGCAGCCCGAGGAACGCGGGGCGCTCCCACCGCGCGGTGTCCGCACGGCCGCGGACGAGACCGACCAGGCGGTCGCGGACGCCGTGCGGACGGATGGGTGGCGGGAGCAGGCGCGGGCGCTCGGCGGGGATCGTCTGGGTCATGCCCCCGAGGGTGCGATCCCGACGTGCGCGGATCGTCGGCGCAGCCTTGGACGCCCCTAAGGGACCGGTACGGGCGGGACCAGCAGCCGGCTCCACGCGACCTCGTCCCCGAGCTGCCCGGTTGCGCGGAACAGCTCGACCTGCGTCGTGCCGGCGAGCACGGTCGCGAGCTCCGCGCGATCGGCCGGCGCGAAGCCGAGGCCCTGCCAGAACGGCCCGGACCGCCGACTGAACAACCACGCCCGTCGCGCCCCGCCCGCCGTCGCCTCCGCCATCGCGAACCGAGCGAGCGCCGCACCGCGACCCGAGCCGCGCAGCGCCGGTCCGACGGCGACGCTGCGGAGGAGGGCGTGCCTCCCGTCCGGCCCGGTCTCGTACCCGGTGGTACCGACGACGGCGCCGCCCGGACCACGGAGCGCCCAGAGCCGGACGCCCGGGTCCGACAGCCCCGCGACCGTCAGGTCGCACGCCGACAGGAAGGCGTGCACCTCGTCGACGTCGTCCGGCCCGACGCGGACCGGCGTCGGCTCAGCGAGCGGCACGGACCGGCACGTCGGTCGCCGACGACAGCGGCCAGCGCCGGTCGAGCCAGGGGCCGAGCACCGAGTCGAGCAGGAACCGTCCGGCCAACCGCCCGACCGCCCAGTACGCCCCGACGAGCAGGAACACCAGCGGGGACCACACGTGCAGGACGAGGAGCAGGACCGCGAGGATCCCGAAGGCGATCCCGACCGCGGAGTACAGCGACCAGAACCCGCCGACGAACCGGTCACGCGCGGCCTGCTCCGACGCCGCCGCAGCCGCGGCGGCCTCGGTCCGCTCGTCGAGCCCGCGCACGCCCGGCTCCAGCTCCGCGGGGTCGTCCTGCGCGAAGAGCTCCCGCACCGGGACCTCGAGTGCACGGGCGATCGCGGACAGGGTCTCGAGGCTCGCGTCGTTCCCGCCCTCGAGTCGTTGCACGGTCCGGACGGCCACGCCGCTCGCCTCGGCCAGCCGTTCCTGGGTCCAGCCGCGCTCACGTCGGAGGGTGGCGATCCGCATCTCGTTCATGGTGCCGAGCCTAGGAACGCCCGGGGCGACAGCACCACGACACGGACACGACACGCACCCGCCAGTGCCCCGTCACGGCCCGTCAGACCCCGCTCGGGTCGAACCGGTACCCCATGCCCGACTCGGTCACGAGGAACCGCGGGTGCGACGGCTCGGGCTCGAGCTTCCGCCGCAGCTGCGCCATGTAGAGCCGCAGGTACCCGGAGTCGTTGCCGTGCGTCGGACCCCACACCTCGGTCAGGAGCATCTCGCGGGTCATCAGCCGCCCGGGGTTCGTGACGAGGACCTCGAGCAGCCGCCACTCGGTCGGGGTGAGCCGGATCGCGGGGCCGGTCGGCGGGGTGACCTGCTTCGCGACGAGGTCGACGACCAGATCGCCGATCGTCACCGTCGGCGTGACCCCCGCGGTCGCCGCGGCCGACGCCTGCCGCCGTCCGAGGGCTCGGAGTCGGGCGAGCAGCTCGTCCATCTGGAACGGCTTCGTCACGTAGTCGTCCGCTCCGGCGTCGAGCGCGTCGACCTTGTCCGACGAGTCGGTCCGCCCGGAGAGCACGAGCACCGGCACCTGCGACCACGCACGGATGCCCTCGAGCACCCCGATGCCGTCGAGTCGGGGCATGCCGAGGTCGAGCATGACGATGTCGGGGCGCTCGGTGATCACGGCGTCGATGGCGGCCCGACCGTCACGGGCGGTGGCGACGTCGTACCCGCGCGCGGCGAGCGTGACGGACAGGGCGCGGACGAGCTGTGCGTCGTCGTCGGCGATGAGGACCTTCGTGCTCACTTGACATCCACTCCCAGGTGTCCGGCGATCGGCAGCCGCACGACGACGGTGAGCCCGCCGCCCGGGGTGTCGTCGACCTCGATGGTGCCGCCCATGCCCTCGGTGAACCCGCGGGCGAGGGCCAGCCCGAGGCCGAGGCCGGTCTCGTTGTCGGTGTCCCCGAGCCGCTGGAAGGGCTGGAACACCTCGCCGCGGCGGTCCTCGGGGATGCCGGGTCCGTGGTCGGCGACACGCAGCTCGACCCCGCCGCCGAAGGCGCTGGCGGCGACCCGGACCCGGGTGCCCTCCGGCGCGTAGCGCTGCGCGTTCGCGAGCAGGTTGACGACGACGCGCTGCAGGAGCACCGGGTCGGCGAGGACCGGCGGCAGGTCGGCGGGCAGGTCGAGGTCGACGTCGCCCGGCCCGAGTTCGAGCTCGTCGAGCGCGGGGGCGACGACCGTCTCGAGCGCGGTGGGCAGCGGGGTGACGGCGAGCACCCCGGCCTGGACTCGGCTGACGTCGAGCAGGTCGGCCAGCAGGACCGCCAGCTGACCGAGGCTCTCGTCGGCGGTGGCGAGCAGTGCCTCCCGGTCGGGTGCCGACAGCTGGATGTCGGACGCCCGCAGCGTCTGCACGGCGGCGGAGGCCGCCGCGATCGGCCGGCGCACGTCGTGGCCGACGGCCGCGAGGATGGCGCTCCGTACCCGGTCGGCCGCCGCGATCCGCTCGGCGTCGACTGCGGTGCGGGTGAGTCGGCGGTGCTCGACCGCGGCGTCGAGCTGCTGCTCGACGACGCGCAGCAGCCGGCGCTGGGTCGGGTCGTCGGGAGCGCCGGAGAACTCCAGGACGGCGCCGGACGGGAGGCTCGTGGTCGCGTCCGGCCCGTCGGCGAACGTCCCCGACGTGGCCGGGACCTCGTCGCCCTGCCGGATCCGCACGCCGGTGAACCCGAACGCCTCGCGGGTGCGGTCGAGGAGCGCCTGCAGGGCGTCGTCGCCGCGGAGGACGCTGCCGGCGATCCCGACGAGCAGCCCGGACTCGGCCGCCGCGCGACGGGCGGCTCGACTGCGGCGGGCGGACCGGTCGACCACGAAGCTGACCAGGACGGCACTGATCACGTACATCACGAGGGCCACCAGGTGCCACGGTTGCTGGACGGTGACCATGTAGAGGGGTTGCACGAAGAAGTAGTCGAGGCTCAGGCCGGAGAGCACCGCGGTGAAGACCGCCGGCCACATCCCGCCGGTCAGGGCGACGACGAGCACGAGCAGTTGGTACGACAGCACGTCGACCGTGATCGAGTCGGGGTCGCTGCCGAGCGACAGCAGCCAGGTCAGCAGCGGGCCGAGCAGCAGCGAGACCGCGAACGCCG
Organism: Curtobacterium sp. P97; assembly: GCF_023712445.1. Lineage (NCBI taxonomy): Bacteria > Bacillati > Actinomycetota > Actinomycetes > Micrococcales > Microbacteriaceae > Curtobacterium > Curtobacterium sp. P97. Next base: position 125,033 of record NZ_JAMAYF010000010.1, read on the forward strand.
CGGCGATCCGGCCGCGCGAGAGGCTGCCGCCGAGCTTCGGCAGGGCGAACCCGCCGCCGGCGCGCTCGTGCGTGACGACGTGCACGTCGATGTCGCCGGACTCACGGACCACCGTGTTGCCGATGCCCGGCCCGGTCAGTGCGGCGGCGAGGCGGCTGCGACGGCTGACGCCGATCACGATCTGGGTCGCGTCGACCGACTTCGCGAAGCGCACGAGGGTGCTCGGCACGTCGTCGCCGACCACCTGGTGGTACGTCCCGCCGAGCTGCTCGAGCAGGGCGCGCTGCTTGCCGAGCGCGCCGGGGTGGCGCTCGCGCAGCCCGTCGTTCGTCGTGACGTGCACGGCCGCGAGCTCTCCACCGGCACTGCGGGCGGCGATGCGGGCACCGCGGCGCAGCAGGGTCTCGCCCTCGGGACCGCCGGTCAACGCGACGAGGACGCGCTCTCGGGTCTCCCACCGGTGGTCGATGCCGTGCTCGGCGCGGTAGGCCTTGAGCGCGTCGTCGACCTCGTCGGCGAGCCAGAGCAGGGCGATCTCGCGGAGCGCGGTGAGGTTGCCGAGGCGGAAGTAGTTCGAGAGCGCCGCGTCGATGCGAGCGGCCGGGTAGACCAGCCCGTCCGAGAGCCGTTCGCGCAGGGACGCCGGCGACAGGTCGACGACCTCGATCTGGTCGGCGGCGCGGACCACGGTGTCGGGGACGGTCTCGCGCTGCACCGTGCCGGTGATCTCGCGGACGACGTCGCCGAGGGACTGCATGTGCTGGATGTTCACGGTCGAGATGACGCTGATGCCGGCGGCGAGGAGCTCCTCGACGTCCTGCCAGCGCTTCTCGTTCGGGCTGCCCGGGGCGTTCGTGTGCGCGAGTTCGTCGACGAGGGCGACGTCGGGTGCCCGTGCCACGACCGCGTCGAGGTCCATGTCGTCGAGTGCGACGCCGCGGTGCTCGACGACGCGGCGGGGCACGAGCTCGAGACCGTCGACCAGGGCTGCGGTGGCGGCTCGCTCGTGGGTCTCGACGACGGCGACGACGACGTCCCGGCCCTCGGCACGCAGCCGGTGGCCCTCCTCGAGCATCGTGTACGTCTTGCCGACACCCGGAGCGGCGCCGAGCAGCACCCGGAGTTTCCCGCGCTTCACGTGCTCATCCTCCCGCGGTTCGGTGTGGTGTGGTGGTGGTGGTGCGTGGTGCGACGTGCTGCCGAACAACCGGAAGCACGTCGCACCACGCGGTTCCGCGGCGCGAGGTGCTTCCGGTTGTGCTGGCGGCTCCGCCCTCGGGCCGGACCGGGCCGGCCACGGCCAGGCCGAGCCTGACCGGCCGGACCGGCCGGCCGGCCGGCGTCAGCGTTCGGCGGCCAGGGCCAGGTTCAGCTCGAGGACGTTCACGACCGGCTCGCCGAGGAACCCGACCTGCCGGGACTCGGTGTGCTGCTCGACGAGCGTGCGGACCGTCGACTCCGACAGACCCCGGGCGTCGGCCACCCGGGCCGCCTGCTGCAGCGCGTACTCCGGGCTGATGTCCGGGTCGAGCCCCGAGCCCGAGGCGGTGACCGCGTCGGCGGGCACGTCGGCAGCGCTGACCCCGTCGGCCTCCGCCACGGCGGCCCGCCGCTCCTCGATGCTCTTGAGCAGGTCGGGGTTGTTCGGCCCGAGGTTCGAGCCGGACGAGGCGTTCGCGTCGTAGCCGTCCTCGCCCGCGGCACTCGGACGCGACTGGAACCAGCGGTCGGCCCGGGCCCCCGCGAAGGACTGCCCGATCAGGGACGAGCCGACGACCTTCCCGGAGGAGTCGGTGACCATCGAGCCGTTCGCCTGGTCGTGGAAGGCCGCCTGCCCGACGCCCCACACCGCGAGCGGGTAGGCGACGCCGAGGACGACGGTGGACAGCAGGGCGAGACGGATCGCCACACCGGTGGAACGGAGGAAGGAGCGTGATGAGGAAGCCATGGTCTAGAACCCCGGGATGAGACCGACCACGAGGTCGATCAGCTTGATACCGATGAAGGGGACGATGACGCCGCCCAGCCCGTACACGAGCAGGTTGCGTCCGAGGACGGACGATGCCGAGGCGGCGCGGTAGCGCACACCCCGCAGCGAGAGCGGGATGAGCGCCACGATGACGAGCGCGTTGAACACGACGGCCGACAGGATCGCCGACGCCGGGCTGTGCAGCCCCATGACGTTGAGCGCCGCGAGGCCGGGGAACGCCGCCTGGAACATCGCCGGGATGATCGCGAAGTACTTCGCGACGTCGTTGGCGATCGAGAACGTGGTGAGCGCTCCGCGGGTGATGAGCAGCTGCTTCCCGATCCGGACGACGTCGATGAGCTTCGTCGGGTCGGAGTCGAGGTCGACCATGTTGCCGGCCTCCTTCGCAGCGGTCGTGCCGGTGTTCATCGCGACGCCGACGTCGGCCTGTGCCAGGGCGGGGGCGTCGTTCGTGCCGTCACCGGTCATCGCGACGAGGTTCCCGCCCTCCTGTTCCTTCCGGATGTAGGCGAGCTTGTCCTCGGGCGTGGCTTCGGCGAGGAAGTCGTCGACGCCGGCCTCGGCGGCGATCGCGGCCGCGGTGCGGGGGTTGTCGCCGGTGATCATCACCGTGCGGATGCCCATCGACCGCAGCTCCGCGAAGCGCTCGGCCATGCCGTCCTTCACGACGTCCTTCAGGTGCACGACCCCGAGCAGGTCGACGGCGCCCGAGGCCGAGCGGCGGCCGACGACGAGCGGCGTCCCGCCCTGGTCGGAGATCTCGGCGACCGCGGTGTCGACCGCGGCGACCACGGCGGCGTCGGCAGACCCCGCCCAGGCGAGCACGGCGGCCGCTGCACCCTTGCGGATCTGCGATCCGTCGGCCAGGTCGAGCCCGGACATGCGGGTCTGCGCGGTGAAGGGCACCTCGAGCGCACCCGCCGGGGTGCCGGGCGTGATGCCGTCCTGCTCGGCGAGCGTGACGATGGAGCGGCCCTCCGGCGTGCTGTCCGCGGCGCTCGACAGGGCTGCGGCCTCCATGAGCGTCGCGACCGTGACGCCCGGGACGGGCACCACGCGCGATGCCTGCCGGTTGCCGTACGTGATCGTGCCGGTCTTGTCGAGGAGCAGCGTGGTGATGTCCCCGGCCGCCTCGACCGCGCGCCCGGACATCGCGAGCACGTTGTGCTGCACGAGCCGGTCCATGCCGGCGATCCCGATCGCCGAGAGCAGCGCGCCGATGGTGGTCGGGATGAGGCAGACGAGCAGGGCGATGAGCACCGGCACGCTGACGGTCGCACCGACCAAACCGGCGATCGGCTGCATCGTCAGGCAGACGATCACGAAGACGATCGACAGCGAGGCGAGCAGGATGTTCAGCGCGATCTCGTTCGGCGTCTTCTGCCGCGCGGCACCCTCGACGAGCCGGATCATCCGGTCGATGAAGGTCTCGCCGGGCGTCGAGGTGATGCGCACGACGATACGGTCGGACAGCACCCGCGTCCCACCGGTGACGGCGCTGCGGTCGCCACCGGACTCGCGGATGACGGGCGCCGACTCGCCCGTGACCGCGGACTCGTCGACGCTGGCGATGCCCTCGACCACGTCACCGTCGCCGGGGATGACCTCGCCGGCGACGACCACCACGACGTCGCCCTTCGCGAGGTCCACCGAGGCGACCTCCTCGGTGTCGTTCGACAGCGCGGCGGCGTCGGACGCATCCCATCGCAGCACCCGGCGGGCGCTGGTCGTCGAGCGGGTCTTCCGCAGGGTGTCGGCCTGCGCCTTGCCCCGGCCCTCGGCGACGGCCTCGGCCAGGTTCGCGAAGACGACGGTCAGCCAGAGCCACACCGCGATCGCGGCGGTGAACACCGACGGCTCGACGAACGCGGTCACGGTGGTGAGCGCGGCGCCGACCTCGACGATGAACATGACGGGGTTGCGCCACATCAGGCGCGGGTCGAGCTTGCGGAGGGCGCCCGGGAGGCCCGCCGCCAGTTGACGGGGACCGAACGCGGACGATCGGGTGACCGGCCGGGAGGCACTGCTCGCCTCCGGCGCGCTGGTCACGGTGGACGAGGGGGTCGGGGTGGACACGGGTTCGGTTCCCATCAGGAGAGGGCCTCCGCGAGCGGGCCCAGGGCGAGCACGGGGAAGTAGGTGAGTGCGGTGACGATCACGGCGACGGCACCGAGCAGGCCGATGAACAGCGGCCGGTGCGTCGGCAGGGTGCCGACGGTCGCGGGCACCTTGTCCTGTGCGGCCAGGGACCCGGCGAGCGCCAGCACGAGCGCGATCGGGATGAACCGGCCGAGCAGCATCACGACGCCGAGCGCCGAGTTCATCCACGTGGTGTTCGCGGTGAGACCGCCGAACGCCGAGCCGTTGTTGTTCGCGCCGGAGGTGAAGGCGTAGAGCAGCTCGGACAGCCCGTGGTTGCCGGGGTTGAAGATGCTCGTGCCGAGGACCTGCTCACGGACACCCGGGATCACCAGGGAGAGTCCGGTGCCGAGCAGCACCAGGGTCGGCGTGACGAGGATGTACAGCGCCGCGAAGGTCATCTCACGGGCGCGGATCTTCTTGCCGAGGTACTCCGGGGTCCGGCCGACGAGCAGTCCGCCGATGAACACCGTGATCACGGCGAGCACGAGCATGCCGTACAGGCCGGAGCCGACGCCGCCGGGGCTGATCTCGCCGAGCATCATGTTGAGGAGCGCCATCATCCCGCCGATCGGCGTGAAGCTGTCGAACATGCCGTTCACGGCGCCCGTCGACGTGGCGGTCGAGGTCGTTCCGAAGAGCGTCGTGCCGAGGATGCCGAAGCGCATCTCCTTGCCCTCCATCGCCGCACCGGCCGCCTGCGTGGCGCTGCCGCCTCCCGCCAGCTCGGCGATCGACATCACCGAGAGCGACACGAGGAAGATCGCGCCCATCACGGCGAGGATCGCGTACCCCTGGCGGTCGTCACCGACGAGCCGCCCGAACGTGCGGGGCAGCGAGAACGGGATGACGAGCATGAGGAAGACCTCGACGAGGTTCGTCCACGCCTGCGGGTTCTCGAACGGGTGCGCCGAGTTCGCGTTGAAGTAGCCGCCGCCGTTCGTGCCGAGCTCCTTGATCGCCTCCTGCGACGCGACGAAGCCGTCGGGGATGTGCTGGGTGCCACCCGCGAGCGTGGTGATGTCCGTGCCGCTGCCCCACGACTGCACGACGCCGCCGGCGACCAGGACGATCGCGAAGACGAACGCCCCGGGGAGCAGGAGCCGGCCGGTGCCGCGGACGACGTCGACCCAGACGTTGCCGAGCGTGCCGCTCCTCCGCCGTGCGAACCCGCGCACCAGGGCCACGGCGACCGCGAGCCCGACCGCGGCGGACAGGAAGTTCTGCACCGCGAGCCCTGCCATCTGCACGGAGTACCCCACGGTGGCGTCGGGCGAGTACGACTGCCAGTTGGTGTTCGCGACGAAGGACGCGGCGGTGTTGAACGCGAGCGACGGGCCGACGTTCGGCAGCCCGAGGTCACCGGGCAGCACGACCTGGATGCGCTGCAGCAGGTAGACGAGCAGCACGCCGACGGCGCTGAAGAGCAGCACGCCGCGTAGGTACGCGGGCCAGGACTGCTCGGCGTCGGGGTCCACACCGATCACGCGGTAGACGCCGCGCTCGATGCGGGCGTGCTCCGTGGGCGTGTAGACACGCGCCATCCAGTCACCGACCGGGCGGTACGCGACCACGAGGAGCAGGACGAGGGTGGCGACCTGGGCGATCCCGGCCCAGGTGTCGGCAGCGCTCATCAGAACCGCTCCGGGTGCACGAGCGCCCACACGAGGTAGACGACCGAGGCGATGCCGAGGACGGCGGCGGCGATGGTGACGACGATCACAGCCGCTCCACCCCCTTGGCGATGAGTGCCACGACACCGAACACGGCGAGGACACCGGCGACGACGAAGACGTCGAACACGAAGGACTCCGTTGGTTGCTGCGGGTCCGACGCCGGGCGGCGCGGACCGCACCACGTGTGGTGCGGTACCGATGCTGGTTCCGGCCGTGTGCCTCCAGGCCGGTCCTCACGGAATCCTCACGCCGTCCTGACGGACGCGTGCACCGCCCTAACGCGCAGGGCACGAGGGAGCTTCACCGTTGCCCGCCGTGGACGGCTCGGCTATCCTCGGAGCATCACGATCGGCCCGCTCGCCTCACGGCTCGGGCCGATTTTCTCGTCTCGGGGTGGGAGGACGAGGTGTCGTACGCGAAACCGTGGCTGTCGATCGACGAGCAGATCGCGTTGCTGCGCGAGCGGGGTCTGTCCATCGAGGACCACGACCGCGCGGCAGCAGCGCTCCGCGAGAGCGGCTACTACCGCCTGAGCGGCTACCTCCACCCGTTCCGTGTCTCCGGAACGGAGATCGACGAGAGCGGACGCCACACCACCGTCGTGCTCGAGCAGTACCGTCCCGGTGCCGACCTGGACGCAGCCTGCGAGCTGCTCACCTTCGATCGGTCACTGCGCCTGCTCGTCCTCGAGGCGGTCGAGCGCTTCGAGGTCGCCTTCCGGACGTGTCTTGCACACGTCCTCGGGGCGGTGTCTCCGTTCGCCCACGAGGATCCAGCGATCTTCAACACGGCCTTCTGCGCACCGCGGAACGGGGACGACCCGAGGAGCGAGCACGCTCGGTGGCTCGACCGCCTGGAGGACCGGAAGACCCGGTCGGACGAGTCGTTCGTCGCGCACTTCCGCGAACACTACGACGGTCGGATGCCCATCTGGGTGATCGTCGAGCTGCTCGAGCTCGGTCAGGTGTCACGCCTGTACGGAGGACTGCGGAACGACCTCGCGACGGAGGTCGCTGCATCCTTCGCCGTCCCGACGAAGCAGCTGATGCGGAGTTGGCTCGCCTCGGTCAACTACGTCCGCAACGTCGCGGCCCACCATTCGCGACTCTTCAACCGCAAGCTCGTCACCGCACCGAAGCGGGCGAGCGCAGAGCAGGTCCCAGCGCTCGCACACCTCGTGGTCGGCCGGGCACCGAAACGCTTCGGCGTGTACGAGGTCCTGGCAGTCCTGGCGTACCTGCTCGATTCCGTGCCGTCGAACGTCGACTGGCAGGTCCGTACCGCAGAACTCCTGTCCGCGTTCCCGGCGGTCGACGGGATCGACGTCGGTTCGATGGGTCTCGTCCCCGCCTGGCTCGACGAGCCGATCTGGAGCCGACGCCTGAGGGAGGACGGTCCGGTCAGTCCCTGAACGATCGGCGCAGTCGGGTGGCGAGCGCGTCGACAGCGGCGCGGAGTTCCTCCGGCCCCTCGACCACGAACGGCACCGTCAGCCCGGCGATCGCGCCGGCGAGACCGTCCCACGACCAGGACCCGAGCGTCAGCCGTCGACGGTCGTCGTCGGCATCCTCGAGCACGGCGTCCTCCGGCAGGAACGGGGCGACCCGCGCGGCGTCGGCAGCGGTCAGCGAGACCGACCCGGTGCACGGCCACGCGTCGTCGCGGTCGGACCCCTTGAAGCGGGCCGCCACGAAGGCTGCCACGTCCCCACCGGGTACGGGTCGCTGCACGAACGGCAGCCGCGTCCGCATCCGCGGGGTGATCCGGTCCACCCGGTAGGTCCGCCAGTCGTCGTGCTCGGGCTCCCACGCCAGCAGGTACCACCGACCGTGCCGGGCGACCACCGCGTGCGGTTCGACCCTGCGGGGACGGTCGTCCGTGCCGTACCCGAACCGGAACACCTCGTGGCGCTGCACGGCCTCGCTGACGGCCACCAGCACGTCCGGATCGACCCGCGGGGCGGACGATCCCACGACGGCATCCACCAGGTCCACCCGGTTCCGGAGCCGTTCGGGCATGACCTGTCGCACCGTCGCGAGCGCGCGGGTGGCGGCCTCGGCGATGTCGGCACCCGATGCCGGCGCCACCGCGAGGGCGAGGGCGATCGCCACCGCCTGGTCGTCGTCGAACAGCAGCGGCGGCAGGTCCGATCCGGCGGCGAGTCGGTAGCCGCCGGCCGGACCGCGGACGGAGTCGATGCGGTAGCCGAGGTCCCGGAGGCGGTCGACGTCGCGGCGGAGGGTGCGCGGACTCACGGTCAGGCGACCGGCGAGCTCGTCGCCCGTCCACTCCCGGTGCACCTGCAGCAGGGAGAGCAGCGCGAGCATGCGCGAGGAGGGTCCGGACACGTCGTCCATCCTCGTCGGAGAAGCGGTCACGATCTGACCGCAACGCTCGCGACACTCGATCCATGAGCATCGAGACCACGACCCACCTCAACTTCGACGGACAGGCCCGCGAGGCCCTGGACCACTACGCATCCGCGTTCGGCGGCACCGTGACCGCCGCCACCTACGGCCAGATGGGCGCGTCCCAGGACCCCGCCTGGGCGGACCGCATCGTGTTCGGTCAGGTCAACACCGAGGCCGGCTTCCGGATCATGGCGTTCGACGTCTGGCCGGACCAGCCGTACGACCAGGGCACGAACGCCTGCTACGTCTTCGTGCACGGCGACGACGCGGACGAGGTCACCCGGTACTGGGAGGCGCTGTCGGAGGGTGCCGAGGTGCGACAGCCGCTCGCGCCCTCGCCGTGGGCCCCGCTCGCCGGGCAGCTGCGCGACCGGTTCGGCGTCGTGTGGCAGTTCGACGTGGCGGTGCCGCAGGGCTGACACCCGACCCCGGCACGTGGACGGCCGACGGCAGCGCCTCAGTGCTGCCTGGCGACCGTCCACGTGCTCACGGTCACCGCGGCCGTCACGGCCGTCGGCGCGAACACCCGGTCCGGATCGACGTGGTGGTGGCTCGGGCCCATGTGCACCACGTCGTGCACGTCCTCCGCGGACAGCTCCATCGTCCACGTGAGGTCCTCGGACCCCTGCAGCGCGAACGTCGGCTCGAGCGACTCCCGCAGCCGCCGCTCCTTCTCCGGGTCCACCGCGATGGTCGCCTCGGCGAGCTCCGCCAGGTGTCCGGTCCGTGGCGTCACGACGACGAGCACGCCGTCCGGGTGGAGCACCCGCGCGTACTCCCGCTGGTTGCGCGGGGCGAAGACGTCCAGCACGACGGCCGCCGCGTCGTCGACGACCGGGAGGCGCTCGGTCACGTCCCCGACGACGGCGCCGGCCCGCGGGTGGACGCGTGCCGCCCGCCGGACGGCGACGGGTGACAGGTCCAGCGCGACCCCGAGGCGGGCAGCGACGGGGCCTGCCGGGGCCGAGCCGGGCCTCCCGGCCGACGCAGTCTCGTCCGGTCCGTCCGCGTCCAGCACGTGCGCGAGGTAGGTGCCGGGGCCGGAGCCGACGTCGAGGACGACGCCCGGGGCCTCCGTGGCGGCGACCACCGCGGCGAGCGCCCGCTCGACCGGTGCGTAGTGCCCCCGCCCGAGGAACCGGATCCGCGCGTCGACCATGTCCGGGGTGTCCGCGGTCAGGGCGCGGCGCTTCGCGGGCAGGAGCGTGAGGTGGCCCTGCTTCGCCTCGTCGAACCGGTGTCCGGTGGCGCAGCCGACCTGCCCGCCGTCGACACGGGCGAGGGGCTCGGCGCAGACGGGGCAGGCGAGCACGGGGAGCAGGTCGTCGCGCACCGACCCAGCGTACGGGCGTCGGTAGCCTGGCCCGATGGCACTGGAGCAGCTCTTCGGCCTCGACGGACGCCGTGCACTGGTCACCGGGGGCAGCTCCGGCATCGGTCGGGCGATCGCGCTCGCCCTCGCGGACGCGGGCGCCCACGTGCTGGTCGCGGCGCGCACGCGGGAGGCGATCGACGAGACCGTCGCGACGATCACCGCCGACGGCGGGTCGGCCGCCGGTGTCGTCGCGGACCTGTCGACCCGGGCGGGCGCCCACGCGCTCGCGGACGCCGTCGGCGAGGTGGACGTCCTCGTCAACTCGGCCGGCATCAACCTGCGACCGCCGATGCCGGACCTCGACGAGGGCACGTGGGACGCGACGATGGCCGTCAACCTCGACGCACCCTTCGTGCTCGGCCAGCGGCTCGCGCCCGGCATGGCCGCACGCGGGTACGGCCGGATCATCGGCATCAGTTCGCAGCAGGCCCACCGCCCCTTCGCCGCGAGCGGCGCGTACGGGGTGTCGAAGGCCGGCCTGGAGGCACTGGCACGCTCCCAGGCGGAGGCCTGGTCGGGCAGCGGGGTCACCTCGAACGTCCTGGTCCCCGGCTTCGTGCAGACCGCGCTCAACAGGCGACTGTCCGCCGACCCCGAGCGGGTCGCGGCGCTCGCCGCGCGCACGCTCGTCGGGCGCAACGGCGAGCCGTCGGACTTCGCGGCCGCGGCGGTGTTCCTGGCCGGACCGGGGTCCGCGTACGTCACGGGCCAGTCGATCGCGGTCGACGGCGGCTTCTCGGTGCACTGACCCCGTGCACTGACCTCCGCGCCCTGACCGCCGGGCACTGACCGCTGTGCGGCGGGCCGACGGTGGAAGCCGAGGTCTGCTCGGTAGCGTCGGTGCATGGCCGTCATCCACCGCGCAGAACTCCGACCGTCCAAGGCCGAGGCCCTCGCCGCCTGGCTGCCAGCGCAGCCGTGGAGCGGCCTCACCGCCGGTGCCGCCGTCGAGATCGTCACCCGCTTCCGGTTCGACGACCCCGAGGGCGAGGTCGGTGTCGAGGAGATCGTCGTGCGGACGCCCGAGGGACGGCTCCTGCACACGCCGCTGACCTACCGCGGCGCTCCGCTCGACGGCGCCCGGGGCTCCCTGGTGTGCGAGATGCACCACTCCGTGCTCGGGCAGCGCTGGGTGTACGACGCCGTCGCGGACCCGGTGTACGCCGACGTCCTGCGTCGTGCGATCGCCACCGGCGGGCACGAGGCGGAGCTCGAGCGCGCCGACGGCTCCGGACGGTTCGACAAGGAGGGCACGGCGGTCGGCAGCGGGTCGGCGCCGGACTCCCCCACGGTGACGTCGGCCACGGCCAGCACCGACGGGACCGAGACGACGGTGCGCACCGACCGCGGCGACCTCGTCGTGCTGCGGGTGATCGGGCTGCCCGTGCCGGACGGCGAGACGCTGACCGCGACCTGGAACGACCGCTCCGCCGTCGTCGCGGTCCTGCCCGCCTGACGGACCCGGTCGCGGCCGCTCCACGACGTGCCCCGTCCGGGGGACTCGGAGCTTCCGGGCGTCTGATTGCAATGTGCAACTTCAAGGCGGGACCGACTGGGTGGGGCTGCTCCCCGCCTCGGTGGTCGCCGCCGCTGCCGACCACGACCTGAGCGGCCCCCTCGCCGACGACGAACGCGTGGCGATCGCCCGTGCCGTCCCGGCGCGGCGTGCCGAGTTCCGGACCGGCCGCCTGCTCGCCCGCCGCGCCCTGACGGCGATCGGCGCGCCGGTCACGACGCTGCCCGTGGGTCGGAGCGGGGCTCCCCGCTGGCCCGACGGCGTGATCGGCACGATCACCCACTGCCCCGGCCTGCGCGCCTGCGCCGTCGCCCGGCGCGACGACCACGCCGGCATCGGCATCGACGCCACCCATGCCCTCCCCTTGCCGCCGGGAGTGCTCCGGCGCATCGCGGACGTCACGGACGACCGTGTCGCACGGGGTCTCGCCGCACTCCGGCGAACCGGGGTTGAGAGTCCGGACAGCGTCCTGCTCGCCGCGACCGAGGCCGTCGCCAAGGCCCGCTCGGCCGCGCACGACGGCTGGTTCGGCATCGACGGTGCCCACGTGGAGCTGCGCCCGGACGGGACCTTCACGGCGAGCGCGCGTCGCGGCCCGGCGTTCGCGGCGACAGGACGGTGGGCAGTGGACCGGGGGACGGCGCGTGCGGGCATCGTGCTCGCCGCGCGCTGAGAGGCCGCGCGCGGGGGCGCGTCGGACGAACGAGGAAGGGAACCACCATGGTGCAGCAGGACGAGGACACCTCCGTCGAGGCGGTGTTCGACCGGTACGCCGACCGAACGGCGATCCGACAGCGGGACGGCGAGGTCGTCACCGACACGAGCTTCCGGGAGCTCCAGGACCGTGCGCGGGCCCTCGCGGCGGTGCTCGGCGAGTCCGTGGCCCCGGGTGACCGGATCGCGGTGCTCGGTCCACCGAGCGCCGACGTCGTGACCCTCGAGCTCGCGTGCTCGGTGCTCGGCGCGGTGAGCGTGCCGCTGCAGACCAGCGCGGCCGTAGAGCAGCTCCGTGCGATCGTCGACGAGACGACACCGGTGTGGCTGGGCGTCACCGCCGACCAGGCCGCGACGGCCCGGGCGGTGACCGACGCGGCCGCCGCCGAGGTGCACACCGTCCTGCTCGACACGACGGGTGCGGCCGGCGGGGCGACCGGGGCCGAGGGCACCGACGGTGCGGCGGCGCTGCCGACGCTCGCCGACCTCGTGGCGCGGGGCCGCGACCTGCCCCAGCCGACCCCGTGGCGACCGGCGCCCGACGAGGACCCGCTCGCCCTGCTGCTGTACACCTCGGGCAGCACCGGGACCCCGAAGGGCGCGATGTACACGCGGTCCATGGTCGAGCGGCTCTGGCACGCACTCCCGCCGGACCACCCGGACGCCGTGACCGTCGGCTACGCCTACCTGCCGCTGAGCCACCTGACCGGTCGCGCGGCGCTGCTCGCCACGCTCGGCCGCGGTGGCACCGTGGCGCTCGCGACCTCGACCGACCTGTCGGCCCTGTTCGAGGACCTGCGGGTCTACGCACCGACCGAGCTCGTCCTCGTCCCGCGGATCGCCGAGATGGTCCGCCAGGAGGGCGCCCGCGAGGAGCAGCGCCGGCTCGCGGCCGGAGCCACCGACGCCCCGGCCGTGCGTGCTCAGGTGCAGGACGACCTCCGGACACGTGCCTTCGGTGGTCGCGTCGGGCAGGCCGTCTGCGCCAGCGCCCCGCTCACGCCCGAGCTCCGTACGTACCTCGAGGAGTGCCTCGGCGTCCCGCTGCACGACCTGTACGGCTCGACCGAGGCGGGCAGCATCCTGCGCGACGGCGTGGTGCAGCAGCCACCGGTCACCGAGCACAAGCTGGTGGACGTCCCCGAGCTCGGCTACCGCACCACCGACCGACCGCACCCGCGCGGCGAGCTGCTCGTGAAGAGCACCGCGGTGATCCCCGGGTACTTCCGCCGCCCGGACGTCACCGCCGCGGTGTTCGACGAGGACGGGTTCTACCGGACCGGCGACGTGATGGCGCAGACCGGTCCGGACACGTACGAGTACCTCGACCGCCGGAACAACGTCATCAAGCTCTCGCAGGGCGAGTTCGTCGCGGTCTCGGCCCTCGAGGCGACCTTCGGTGGGACGCCGGAGGTCCGGCAGATCGCCCTGCACGGGGACAGCAGGCACGCGTTCCTCGTCGCGGTCGTCGTGCCCGTCGACCCGGAGGCCACGGAGGGCGACCTGCTCGCCGCCCTCCAGCGCACCGCCCGCGCCCACGGGCTCGCGCCGTACGAGGTGCCCCGAGCGATCGTCGTCGAACCGGACCCCTTCACGGTCGACAACGGCATGCTCTCCGATGCCCGCAAGCTCCTCCGCCCCCGGGTCACCGCCCGCTACGGGGACCGGTTCGCCGCGCTCTACGACGCGGTCGCCGAGCAGCAGAGCGGCACCCTCGTCGCGACCCTGCGCGAGCACGTGGGTGACGAACCGACCGTCGACACCGTCGTCCGTGCCGCCCGTGACCTGCTCGGTGCCGAGGTCAGCACCGAGACCGCCTCGGCCGCCCGGTTCTCGGACCTCGGCGGTGACTCGCTGTCGGCCCTGACGTTCTCCGGCGTCCTCGAGGACGTCTTCGAGACCGAGGTGCCCGTCGGTGTCATCACCGACCCGACGAACGACCTCGCCGCCGTGGCCGCGTACGTCGAGCGTTCGGCCGCGGACGACCGGCCGACCGTCGCCCGCGTGCACGGCGCCGACCCGACGGTGCTGCGGGCGTCGGACCTGCGGGTGGACCGCCTGCTCGGTGCGGTCCCCGCGCCGGTGGCACGCGCACCCCGCCCCACCTCGGCCGGGCCGCGCACCGTCCTGCTCACCGGCGCGAACGGCTACCTCGGCCGCTTCACCGCGATGGACTGGCTCGAGCGGCTCGCACCGGTCGGCGGCACGCTGGTCTGCGTCGTGCGCGGGTCGGACGACGCCGCTGCCCGCCGTCGACTGGACGCCGCCTTCGCGGCCGATCCCGCGTTCGCCGACCGGTTCGCCGAGCTCTCGGGGTCGCTCGAGGTGGTCGCCGGGGACGTCAGCGAGCACCTGCTCGGCCTCGAGGAACCGCGGTGGGAGGACCTCGCCGCGCGGGTCGACCTCGTCACGCACGCCGCCGCCCTGGTGAACCACGTCCTGCCGTACACCGCGCTGTTCGGGCCCAACGTCGTCGGCACCGCCGAGGTCGTCCGGCTCGCGATCGCCGCCGGGAGCGTGCCCGTCACCTTCGTGTCGAGCGTCGCCGTCGCCGGTGGAGCCCGCCCGAGCGCGACCGAGGACGTCGCCCCCGGCGCCCCCGCGGCACTCGACGAGCGGGCGGACCTCCGGGCGACGATCCCCGAGTGGACGATCGCCGACGAGTACGCGAACGGGTACGGCGCGAGCAAGTGGGCGAGCGAGGTGCTGCTCCGCGAGGCGCACGAGCAGCACGGCGTCCCCGTCGCGGTGTTCCGCTCCGACATGGTGCTGGCGCACCCGCGCTGGCGCGGCCAGGTGAACCTGCCCGACGTGTTCACCCGTCTGGTCTGGAGCGTGCTCGCGACCGGGCTGGCACCCGTGTCCTTCGTGCAGCGGACCCCGGACGGCCGGGTGCAGCGCTCGCACTACGACGGCCTGCCCGCCGACTTCACGGCCGCCGCGGTCGACGCCATCGGCGCGTCGGTGGTCGACGGCCACCGGACGTTCAACGTCGTCAACCCGCACGACGACGGCGTCTCGCTGGACACCTTCGTCGACTGGCTGGTCGAGGACGGGTACGCGATCGAGCGGGTCGCGGACCACGCCGAGTGGGTCGAGCGCTTCCGGTCCGCACTCGAGGCGCTGCCGGACGAGGACCGTGCACGCTCGGTGCTGCCGCTGCTGCACGCGTTCGCGACCCCGGAGGTGCCGCACGCCGGGTCCGCGATCCCCGCGGACGCGTTCGCGGCCGCGGTCCGCTCGGTGCGTCCGCTCGGCTCACCGGACATCCCGTCGCTCGACCACGCGCTCGTCACCAAGGTGGCGGACGACCTGACGTTCCTCGGTCTGCTCGGCCCGGCCGCGTCGCCCACGCGCTGAGCACCGGACGGGAGGCGCGGTGCCGGTCCGGCACCGCGCCTCCCGTCCGTCACCCGGTCGCGTCGGGCGTGACTGCCGGGCGCGGCCCGACGGGCACCGGCAGGGCCTCTCTGCGCACGGCGAGCTGCTGGCAGGATCGAGCGCGTGAAGACACTGGAGTTGCCACAGACCGACCTCACCGCGTCCGACGTCGTCGTCGGCCTCATGCGGATCAACGACATGAGCGACGAGGACATCCGCGAGCTGTACACCGCCTCGCGCGACGCCGGCGTCACGATGTTCGACCACGCCGCCGTGTACGGCGTCTGGCACGGGTGCGAGCAGCGGTTCGGTTCCGCCGTCACCCTGTCGCCGTCCGAGCGCGCCGACATCCAGCTGCAGACCAAGGTCGGCATCCGCCCGACGCCGGACGGCGCGTACTTCGACTTCTCGTACGAGCACATCATCGAGTCCGTGCACGAGTCCCTCGAGGCGCTGCGGACCGACTACGTGGACGTGCTGCTCCTGCACCGTCCCGATGCCCTCGTCGAGCCCGAGGAGGTCGCCCGGGCGTTCGACGAGCTGCACGCCGCCGGCAAGGTGCACCACTTCGGTGTCTCGAACCACACCCCCGGTCAGGTCGAGCTGCTGAAGCGGTCGGTGCGGCAGCCGCTCGCGTTCAACCAGGTGCAGCTGAGCATCACGCACGCCAACGTGATCACGCAGGGCCTGACGGCGAACATGGCCGGGCTCGACCAGTCGATCGACCGCGACAACGACATCCTCAACCACGCCCGCCTGAACGACGTCACGCTGCAGGCCTGGTCGCCGTTCCAGAAGGGCTTCTTCGACGGCGTCTTCCTCGGCGACCGCGAGCAGTACGCCGAGCTCAACGACGTGCTCGAGGAGCTCGCCTCGGCACACGGCGTCACCCCGACGGGGATCGCGGTCGCGTGGATCACCCGACACCCCGCGCACTTCCAGGTCGTCCTGGGCACGACGAACCCGCAGCGGGTGCGGGACTCGGCCGCGGGTTCCGACGTCCGGCTCTCGCGCGAGGAGTGGTACCGCGTCCTGACGGCGGCGGGGCACACCGTCCCCTGACCGTGCTGCGGGGCTGGGCCTGAGCGTGCCGCGCTCCGGGGCTGGGCCCTGACCGTGCCGCGCTCCGCACAACGGGGAGCACGTCGCGCCACGGAAGTCCGTGGTGTCGCGTGCTCCCCGTTGTGCTGACGGACGTCGTGCCCCCAGGCTGCTCGGCTCGGCTCGGCTCGGGCGGGAGCGGGCGGGCGGTCAGTCGTCGGTGGTCGGTGCGCTCGGCACGCGCACGTCGACGGGTGAGACCCGTGACGGGTCGGCCGACGCGCCGCCGACGACGTCGAACGAGATGCCGAGCTCGGCGGCGGTGTCCTCGTCGAGCTCGAGTCCGTCCTCGGTGACCTGGTCCTCTGGGATGGCGCGACCCTTCGACGGGTCCCACGCGTTCGCGAACGACATGCGCACGAGCTTGCCGTCCCCGACCGACAGGACGCCGTGAGCGCCGTCGGCGGCACCGGCACCCCCTCCCCAGAGCGGGGGACACGCCTGACATTTCATCGTATCCGCATTACGATCCTCCTCGGTTTCGGAACGCAACACAGAGGAGTCCTGATTGGACGAGCGGCAGGGCAGCCGAGCAGCAGGACTCCGCGGACGGTCCGAGGAGGTCAGGGGCGGCCCCGGCGCACCCGTGGTCGTCTCCGTGCGGGACGTGTCGAAGCGGTTCACGATCCGCAAGGACAACTCGCTCAAGGAGCGGGTGGTCACCTTCGGCCGTGCAGGCCGCCGGCACAGCGAGGACTTCTGGGCGCTCCAGGGGGTCGACCTCGAGATCCCGGCCGGCAGCACGGTCGGCCTCATCGGACCGAACGGTTCCGGCAAGTCGACGCTGCTGAAGATGATCGGCGGCATCCTCGAGCCCACGACCGGCGTCGTCGAGCGCCGCGGTCGCCTCGCCGCCCTCATCGAGCTCGGCGCCGGGATGCACCCCGACCTGACCGGCCGCGAGAACGTCTACCTGAACGCCTCGGTGCTCGGCATCCCCCGCGACGAGGTCGACGCCCGGTTCGAGGCGATCCTCCAGTTCTCCGGCATCGGTGACTTCATCGACACGCAGGTGAAGTTCTACTCGTCGGGCATGTACGTCCGGCTCGCCTTCGCCGTCGCGATCAACACCGACCCCGACGTGCTGCTGGTGGACGAGGTGCTGGCCGTCGGCGACGAGCAGTTCCAGAAGAAGTGCATCGACAAGATCAAGGAGTTCCAGGCGCAGGGCCGCACGATCGTGCTCGTGTCGCACTCGCTCGGCCAGGTCCAGGAACTCTGCGACACCGCGGTCGTCCTCCACCACGGTGAGGTCAAGTACCACGGGCCCGCCCGCGAGGCGGTGCAGAACTTCCGCGAGATCCTCGAGGGCCGCCGACTCGCCGAGGCCGAGGCCGAGGACCCCGACCAGGACCCCACGCCGGGCAGGGTCACGGACGTCGACGTCCGCGTCCCAGGACGCGAGCCGCAGGAGATCGTCCGCCCGGGAGACCCGCTGCGCATCACGGTCCGCTACGAGCACGCGACGCCGCTCGACCGCTGGAACGCCGGGTTCCTCATCGAGAACTCGCTCGGCAACCTCGTGTACGGCACCGACACGGGTCGCGTGGAGAAGGTCCTCTCGCCGCTCGACGGCTCCGCGACGGTCAGGTTCGACCTGGACGCCGTCGTGTTCGGGAACGGACCGCACTTCGTGCACGCCTTCCTGTCGGACGAGCGCGGTGAGTACATCGCCCTCCGACGCGACGCCGCCCGGTTCGTCATGGAGGACGACCCGACCCACCTCGGCACCCACCGCATCCCGACCCTGATCAGCGAGGACCACACCGCATGACCCGACCGATGGTGACCATCCAGTCGGTGCTCTACCACTCCGACACGGAGCGGGTGGAGCGCGCACTCGAGAGCCTCGACAACGCCGCACGCTGGGCACGGTTCGACGACCGCGTCGCCGGGGTCCGCGTGCGCTACGGCGACTGCTCACCGGCGGCGACCGTCGACCCGGCCCTGCTCGAGCGCTGGCGCCGGGCGACGCCGAACCTCGCCTCGCTCGACTACGTGTCCTTCGGCGAGAACCTCGGGCACGGCGGCGCGCAGAACCGCCTCGCGGCCGAGGACGACTCCGAGCTGCGCATCATGGCGAACCCCGACGTGATCATCACCGGGGACACGCTCAGCCAGTTGGTCGAGCGCATGGACGACACCACGATCGGCGCGGTCGAGGCGAAGCAGCTCCCCCTCGAGCACCCCAAGGACTACGACGTCCGGAGCGGCATCACCTCGTGGGTCGCCGGTGCCTTCTGCATGGTCCGCTCCGCGCTCTTCGACGAGCTCGGCGGGTACGACCACGAGTCGTTCTTCATGTACTGCGACGACGTCGACCTGTCCTGGCGCATCCGGGAGCGCGGCTTCGGCGTGGCGATCGTCCCCGCAGCCCTCGCGTTCCACGACAAGCGCATCGGGTCGACGAGCGGCGTCCTCGAGCCGACGTCCGCCGAACGGTACTACTCCGTGGAGTCCGCCCTGCTGCTCGCCGACAAGTGGTCCCGGCCCGACATCAGCGAGGACATCCTGCGGTTCTTCGACGCGAACCCGGAGCCGGAGGCCACGCGTGCGTGCGCCGAGTACCGGCGCCGGCGCGACGACGGTCTGCTCGCGGACCGCCACGACCCCGACCACACGACCGCCGAATTCACCGGCGGCAACTACGCGGAACACCGGTACGGACTGTGAACGACGAGGCACGCTACGACAACGCCTACTCCGAGGAGAACACCTACGGGGCCGTCCTCCGCCTCCTGCGACGCTCCGTGGTCACGTCGGGCGAGCCGGCGGTCCTCCTCGACCTCGCCTGCGGCTACGGGGCCATCGCCGCGGCGGTCGAGGACCAGCTCGGCGCGACGTACGTCGGGGTCGACGTCGACGCGGACGCCGTGACGGCGCTGCGCGACGGTGGCTTCGAGGCCCACGTCGGCGACGTCGGCGATCCCGAGGCGGTGCGCGTGCTGCTGCGCGACGTCGTCGGCGACCGCCGCGTGCTCGGGGTCACCATGCTCGACGGGCTCGAGCACCTGCCCGCCGGACGGGCCGTGCTCGCCGAGGTGTCGACGTTCCTCCGCGACCACAGCGCTCCGCTCGTGCTCAGCGTGCCGAACAACACCCACCGCGACGTCGGGTTCAAGCTGGCGTTCGGCGCATGGGAGTACACCGACACCGGGCTGCTGGACGACACCCACGTCCACCTCTACAGCGAGCCCGAGCTCGAGCGCACGCTCCGTGCCGCCGGTCTGCACCGCACGGACCGCGAGGACTTCCTGCTGAGCAAGAGCGACCAGCACTTCCCGCTCGACCACCCGGCGCTCATGCGTGGCACCACCGTCAACCAGTGGATGAACGCGCTGCGCGACCAGGCCGCGCCGAACGCCCGCGTGAACCAGTTCGTCTGGGCCTGCCTGCCCGGGCCGGTCCCCGCCGCCGCGGTCACCCGGACGTCGACCGAGGACGACCCGTTCCTCACGGTCGTGATCCGGACGCAGGGGCGTCGTCCGCAGCAGCTCGCCGAGGTGTTCTCCTGCCTGGCGGGCCAGACGGACCAGGACTTCGAGGTGCTCATCATCGGCCACCACGTCGACGTCGCGACGCAGATCGTGCTCGAGCGGTTGATCGAACGCCAGCCGCCGTCGATCGCCGGCCGCACGCGCTTCGTCAAGGTCGACCACGGCTCGCGCGCCACGCTCCTCAACGAGGGCTTCCGACTGGCGACCGGGCAGTACGTCGTGGCGCTGGACGACGACGACCTGGTCTTCGCGCACTGGGTCTCGGCCTTCCGGGACGTGCACCGCAAGCACCCGGGGATGGTGCTCCGCAGCGTCGGGTCCCTGCAGGCGGCCGACGTCGTCAGCACGAGCGGCCACTGGGGCGTCCGTACCGAGGGGCCGATCACCCGGCCCTACGACGCCGAGTTCTCGATGGTGAAGCACCTCGTGCTGAACCAGACGCCGTTCATGACGGCGGCGTTCCCCCGCGGGCTCTTCACGAACCTCGGACTGCGCTTCGACGAATCGCTGACCACGACCGAGGACTGGGACTACCTGCTCCGTGCCGCGTCGCTCGTCGGTGTCGCGGACTCCCTGCAGCTCACCGCGATCTACCACACGTGGGTGTCGCAGGACGGCTCGCGCACCGACCACGACATCGCGGAGTGGCTGCTGAACCAGTACTCCGTCGACCGCAAGATCGACGCCCTGCCGATCCTGCTGCCGGCCGGCGAGACGCGGCGCATCCGCGAGCTGGTGAAGCTCGCCGAGCAGCCGGCTCCGCCCCCCGCACCCGTGGCGCAGGAGTCGGCCGTCGACCACGGTGAGCGCTTCGCACTGGCGCAGCGACTCATCTCCCTGCTGGAGTCGCGGTCGTGGCGCGTGAGCGCTCCGCTCCGAGCCGTCTCACGCCTCCGCGGGACGAGCGGCCCCGTGCGGGCATCGGCCTTCGTCGACCCGGCCACCGACGAGCAGATCCTGCGCGACGCGATCGACGCGGTGCTGCGGTCGCGGTCGTGGCGGTCGACCCGTTGGCTCCGGCGCGGCGGCGTCTGAGCCGCAGCACCACGACGGGCCGCCCCTGGATCGTCCGGGGGTAGCCCGTCGTCGCGTCAGCGGTCGTCAGCGGGCCCCAGTGGGCCGTCCGGGCGAGGTCGGTCAGCCGTCTCGGGTCACCGGGCGACCGGGCCCCCACCGGCCTCGTCTTCGTCCTCGTGCGGGGCCGGCGAGACCGACGGGTCGACCGAGTCCGGGCCGACGTCGGCGCCGCGGTCCTCCTCGACCTCGATCTCGGTCTGGTCGTCGCCGTCCACGGGGAGGTCGGCGCCGGGCTGCTGCGGATCGAACGGTGTGCTCATCGACATGCTCCGAGCGTGCTCCCGCGACGGTGGGCGTCGGCTCGACGCTGTCCGTCCACCGCGCCGGGGTCAGCAGCGACCGCGTCAGCCGCGGCCGGGGCCCGTCGCCGGCCCCTGGGTGAGCGACCCGACGGTGGTGTCGACCGTCGTGTCCGCCGCACCGGATCCCTTGCCCTTGCCGCTGTTGCTCCCGGGACCGTTGCCGTTGCCGTTGTTGCCCGCGCCGCCCTGCGGGGCCTCGACGGGGTTGGACGCCGGACCGCCCGGTCGGGGGCCGACGCTCGGGTCGTCGGCGGGCTGGCTCGGTTCCTGCGCGGGCTCGCTCGGCTGCTGCTGCTCCTGGCTGGGCTCCTGCGCCGGCTCGCTCGGCTCCTGCGCGGGTTCGCTCGGCTGCTGCTCCTCCTGGCTGGGCTGCTGCTCCGGCTCGCTCGTCTGCTGCTCCGTCGGCGACGAGGGCTCGCTGGAGTCGGTCGGCGCGGGCGTCGAGTCGTCTCCTCCGCCCAGCGCGATCAGCGCGACGCCGATCCCCGCGAGGACGAGGATCCCGACGACCACCGCGGTGATGATCCCCGCACGCCGTCGCTTCGGTCCGTCCGTACCGGGACCGCCCCGTCCGGCAGCCCCCGCTGGACCACCGGCTCCTCGCGACGCGGCACCACCCGCCACCGCACCACCGCCAGCAGCAGCGGCGGCGCCCGCTCCACCGGCGCCCCGCTGCGCACCGAGGACCGTCGTCGCGACGTCGTCCTGCGCACCCGTCCGGTCGTACGCCCGGGTCGCGGCGTCGGCACCGCCGGCGGTCGGCATCGCCCGCGTGGCCTGGTCGCCGTCCGCAGCGCCCGGCACGGCCTGGGTGGCCTGGTCGGCGTGGGCTGCGTCCGGTCCGCCGGCACCGAGCGCGGCACCGGCGAGACCGGCTCCGGCACCGGCCGCTCCGCCGGCAGCACGGGTGAGCGTGCCGGGTCCGCCCGGGAGCAGCTGGGTCGCCGGTGCCGTCCCGTCGCGTTCGAGGGCACGGAGACGTCGGGCCGCCTCGGCCGCGGTCGGGCGCTCGGCCGGGTCCTGCGCCGTCATCACGTGGAGCAGCGTCCGCCACGCGGTGGGCAGGTGCTGGTCGATGTCGGGGCCCCGCGTGAGCCGCGCGGTGGCGGACTCGACGGCGGTGCCGGGGAACGGTCGTGCACCCGTCAGGCACTGCAGCAGGACGAGCCCGAGGGCGTAGACGTCGGCCTGACCGGTGACCTCGCGCCCGAGGACCTGCTCCGGTGAGATGTAGGCGGCGGTGCCGATGACGGTGCCGGTCCCGGTCACGCGGGCGGCGTCCCGGAGCAGCGCGATGCCGAAGTCGGCGAGCTTGACGTGCTGGCCGTCGCTCTCGAGCAGCACGTTGGCGGGCTTCACGTCACGGTGCACGATGCCCTGCGCGTGCACGGCGGCGAGTCCCTCGGCGACCTGGGCGCCGGTGCGCGCGGTCGTCGTGGTGTCGAGCGGGCCCTCGCGCAGCCGGGTGTCCAGGTCGCTGCCGGGGACGAGCTCCATCACGAGGTACGAGTCGCCGTTGCCGTCGTCGAGTGCGGCGTCGTAGAGCGTGACGAGCGAGGGGCTGCGGAGCGCGGCCAGCGTGTGCATCTCGGCCTCGGCGCGCGCACGTTCGCCGTGGTCGACCGCGCCGATCCGGAAGACCTTGACGGCCACCTCGCGGCCGAGCTGCTCGTCGACGGCGCGGTAGACGGAGGCCATGCCGCCGTGACCGAGCGTGCCGGTGACGCGGTACCTGCCGCCGAAGACCCGTTCTTCCATGCGGGTGAACCTACCGTGACGACCTGACCGGGCGTGCCGGTCCGCGGCCGCGCACGACCGGGTCGGCACCCCGGTGGAGGGCGGTCAGGTACAGCCGGTGCGCCGTGATCACGAGCGCCAGCCACGCAAGACCGAGGGCCCACGCGGCGAGCACGTCCGTCGTCCAGTGGTGGCCCAGGAACACCCGCGAGACGCCGATCGACAGCACGAAGAGCGTGCCGACGACGATCGTCCACACCCGGGTGACCGTGCGTGACTGCCGCAGGATGAGCAGGTACACGATCGTGCCGACGACGACCGTGGCGTTGAGCGTGTGGCCGGACGGGAACGACGGCGAGTGCTCGTACGGCGGCACCGCGTCGGACAGCGGCGGTCGGGCACGGCCGATCAGGTCCTTGCCTGCGATCGTCATGAGGAGCGAGCCGCCGCTCGCTGCGACGAGCAGCACGAGCGGGGTCCAGGCGCGGCGCTGCACCGTGAAGCCGATCAGGAAGCAGACCGCGACGATCGGCATCCCGATCGTCCCGGCGATGTCGGTCCACCACGTGACCGCCTGGTCGGCGAACGGGGAACGCAGGGTGAGCATCCAGTCGAGGACGGGGCGGTCGAGCACCGCGACGTCGTCGGACGCCCGCACCGCGTCGTACACCTCCGATGCCGCCCAGGTCGCGGTCGCGGCGATGCCGACACCGACTGCCAGCGTCAGGACGAGCAGGGGGAGGGCGCCGTAGCGACGGCCGAGTGTCGCCCAGCCCTCGGCGACCGTGTGGCCGGCCCGGGACCGCCACGTCGTGAGGTCGAGGTCGCCGACGCGCCGGTCCTCGACGACCGCCGCCTGCTCCGCACGGTCGACCCGACCGGCAGCCGAGGGGTCCTCGTCGTGGTGTCGCTCCATCGACCCACCCTGCCCGTCCCAGGCTGCGAGCGCGCACGCGCCTGCACGGACGCAGTCCTCACCGCGGGCGAGCACCCGCCCGTACCGGCCCGGACGCAGTCCTCACGGCGGGCGAGCACCCGCACGCGCCGGCCCGGCTCAGTCCTTCGCTGCCCCGTAGTCGCGCACCGTCGACACCGTCAGGGGGAAGACCACCGGGAAGTCCCGGAAGAGCAGCCGTCCGGCGTCGACCGCCGCGGCCCGGACCTGCTCCGCCACGAACGCGGCGTGCTCGACGGGCGTGTGCACCACGATCTCGTCGTGCACGAAGAACACCAGGTGCGGCCCGGCCGTCAGCGGGCCGGGGAACCGGGTCGCGAGCCGGGTCCGGAGCGATCCCATCCACGCCAGTGCCCACTCGGCCGCGGTGCCCTGCACCACGAAGTTCCGCGTGAAGCGCCCCCAGCTGCGGGCACGCCCCTCGACCGCCCGCTGCTGCGCCGGCGTGCCGTCCACCGACCAGGCGCGGTTGCGCGCGGCGAACCAGGCCTCGTCGGGGACGGGCGACGTCCGGCCGAGCAGCGTCGTCACGGGCTCGCCGCGCTCGCCCGCCCGGGCCGCCCGGTCGACGAGCCCCAGCGCCGCCGGGAACGCCCTCGCCAGCCGCGGGACGAGCCGTCCAGCGTCACCCTGGGTCGCGCCGTACATCGCGCCGAGCATCGCGCCCTTCGCCTGCTGCCGCGTCTCGACCGCGCCCGAGGCGACCACCCCGTCGTACAGGTCCCGCCCGTCGCCCGCGGTCGCCATCGCCCGGTCGCCGGCCATCGCCGCGAGCACCCGCGGTTCGAGCTGCGCCGCGTCCGCCACCACGAAGGCCCAGCCGTCGTCGGCGACCACCGCACTGCGGACCGTCCTCGGCAGCTGCATGGCACCGCCGCCGTCCGCCGCCCAGCGCCCGGTGACGACCCCGCCGACGACGTACTTCGGGTGGAAACGCCCGTCCTGCACCCACTCGTCGAGCCATGCCCAGCCGTTCGCGGTGAGCAGGCGGGACAGGCGCTTGTACTCGAGCAGCGGCGCGATGACCGGGTGCTCGAGCTCCTGCAGCTCCCACTTGCGCGTCGACGTCACCATCAGCCCGACCGCCCGGAGCGACCGCAGGACGTCGGCGGGCGAGTCGGGGTTGAGTGCGGGGTCGCCGAGGTGGGCGCGGATCTCCCCCGCGAGCTCCTCGAGCCGGCGCGGCCGTACCCCGGCGGGCACCCGGGGGCCGAGTTCCTCCTCGAGCAGGCGCTCGTGCACGTCCGGACGCCAGGGCAGACCCGCGGACAGGATCTCGGCCGCGACGAGGGCTCCCGCCGACTCGGCGGTGGTGAGCAGGCGCAGTGCGCCCGGCGTCGTCGACGTGGCGACCGCGTCGAGCTGGCGGCGGAACTCGGCGACCGGATCGGCTGCGTCGTCGGCCGGTGCGACGGTGAAGAGCGCGTCGTCGAACAGCCGGGCCTGCGTCGGGCGGGTGGGGCGGGCCTCCTGGCCGGGGTCGTCCCACGTGTCAGGTGGTGCCGTCGCGAGGGCCGTCCCCCGTGCGGCGAGCGCGCCGCGCAGGATGCGACGGCACAGGCGGAGGTCGACGCAGCGGCCGACGCGTCCTCCGGCCGCCAGGACGGCCGGGTACCAGCGGGCGGTGTCGTCCCAGACCCAGCGCACGTCGGGTGCGTCGTGCGCGGCGACGAAGGCCGGGAGGCCCGGCTCGTCCAGGCGCGTCGGCTCGCCGGCCGGCTCCCCCGCGTCGGTCAGGGGCGTCGCGGTGACGCCGCCGTCGACGCGGTGGAGGACGAGGTGCACCCGACGATCATCCTCCTTCCCGCGGGACGCACCGTCGGCGGGTGCTCGCAGCGGTACCGCGGTGCGAGGTGTCGCCGGGGTCGCGTCGTGCGAGGGAGGGCTCAGTCGGCGGGGTGGGGGTCCTGCGTCGCGTCGGTCCGGGGGTCGGTGCCGTCGGCGTCCCCCGGGCGGACGGCCGCGGAGTCCGCGACGTCGATGCGCACGTCCCCGTCCTCGGCGCGGGAGACCTCGACGCGCGGATCGGCGTCGTGCTCGTCCGACCCGGACATCCTGCGGAGGGTGTCCTGTCGGCGTTCCTCGAAGGACATGTCGACGCCGTCGCCGAGGCGGTCGTGGTCCGTGTCGCTCATGCGTCCGACCGTACCCGCGGCGGCCGGAGTGCCTCCCGGCAGTGCACGTGAGCAGCGTTCAGCGATTTGGTGCGCGAATCGGACAGACGCCATGGTGGAGTGATGGAGGTGGAGTGATGGAGACGGAGCGCGCACGAGCACCACGGTGGCGACCGGTCCCCGCCGACGACGTCCCGATCCACGCGGTGGTCCGCTACCGCGACCGCGGGCGACTCGTCGCCGGGACGGCGGTGGACGTCCTCGACACCCCGGGGCGTCCCGCACTCATCGTCCGCACCGACGACGGGCAGCACCACGTCGCACCGCGCGCGATCCCGCTGGAGATGCAGGTCCACTGACCGGCCCGGGCGGTCGTACCGGGGCCGTCGCCACGACGCAGCGCGCTGCGGCCGCTCAGCAGAGGGGGACGTTGACCGCCAGTCCGCCCATCGCGGTCTCCTTGTACTTCGTCGACATGTCCGCACCGGTCTGCCGCATCGTCTCGACGACCTGGTCGAGGGACACGTGGTGCACACCGTCCCCGCGCAGCGCCATCCGGGCCGCGTTGATCGCCTTGTTCGCCGCGATCGCGTTCCGCTCGATGCAGGGGATCTGCACGAGGCCGCCGATCGGGTCGCAGGTCAGCCCGAGGTTGTGCTCCATCGCGATCTCGGCGGCGTTCTCGACCTGTTCGGGGGTCCCACCGAGGACCTCGGCCAACCCGGCCGCCGCCATCGACGCGGCGGAGCCGACCTCGCCCTGGCAGCCGACCTCGGCGCCCGAGATCGACGCCCGCTCCTTGTAGATCGAGCCGATGGCCCCGGCCGTGAGCAGGAAGCGGACCACGGCGTCGTCGCGGTCCTCCGGGAGGACCTCGGAGACGTAGGTCAGGGCGTAGTACAGCACCGCGGGGATGATCCCGGCGGCACCGTTCGTGGGGGCGGTGACGACCCGGCCACCCGTGGCGTTCTCCTCGTTGACCGCCATCGCGGTGAGGTTCACCCACTCCATCGCGAAGAGCGGGTCGTGGTGCGGGTCGTCGCGGGTGAGCTGCTCGTGCCAGTTCGCCGCGCGACGCCGGACCGTCAGGCCGCCGGGCAGCGTGCCGGTGCGGCGGATGCTGCGGTCGACGCTCTCGCGCATGACGTCGTGCACGTGCAGGAGTCCGGCGCGGACCTCGGCACCGGTCCGTGTCGCGGTCTCGTTCGCCATCGCGACGCCGCTGACGGGCAGGCCGGTCGCGGCGCACGCGGCGAGGAGTTCGGCGCCGCTCGAGAACGGGTGCGGGACGGCGTCGTCGACGGGGATCGCGGCCTCGGCCACGGCACCCTCGGTGTCGCTCGTGATGAACCCGCCACCGATCGAGTAGTAGGTCTCCTCGGCGAGGACCGCCCCCGAGGCACCGGTCGCCCGCAGCCGCATCGCGTTCGGGTGGCGGGGCAGCATGGTGAGCGGGTGCAGCACGATGTCGGCCTGGCGGAACGGCACCGTCGCCCCGCCCGCGAGCCGCAGCACACCGGTGCGTTCGAGGTCGTCCAGGGCCGCTGCCATCGCGTCCGGGTCGACCGTCTCGGGGTCGGAGCCCATCAGCCCGGCGAGCACCGCACCGAGCGTGCCGTGTCCCTGCCCGGTCGAGGCGAGCGAGCCGTACAGGTGGACGTCGAGCCCGGTCACGGGGGCGTCGGCGAGCCCGGCCGCGAAGGCCGCGCCGGCACGCATGGGCCCGACGGTGTGGGAACTCGACGGGCCGATCCCGACGCTGAACAGATCGAAGACGGAGACCGGCATCCCGCCACACTAACCCGTCCGGACGGCACTGCTGTCGGGTACCGGGAGTGGACCGCTCCATCGGCACGGGCGTGGGAGACTCGTGCCATGCCCATCCTCCACAAGGACATGCAGGTCTGCATCTCGCTCGCGGCCCGACCGAGCAACATCGGCACGCGCTTCCACAACTTCCTCTACGACGAGCTCGGGCTGGACTTCGTCTACAAGGCGTTCACCACGACCGACCTGCCCGGCGCGGTCACCGGGATCCGCGCGCTCGGCATCCGGGGCTGCTCGGTGTCGATGCCCTTCAAGGAGGCGATCATCCCCCTCGTCGACGTGGTCGAGGAGTCCGCGGCCGCCATCCGGTCGATCAACACCGTGGTGAACGACGACGGTGTGCTCACCGCGTCGAACACCGACTACGAAGCCGTCGCGTCCCTGCTCCGCACGCACGATGTCGACCCGACGGCCCGCGTGGTGCTCCGTGGCTCCGGCGGGATGGCCAAGGCGGTCACGGCGGCGTTCCGCGGTGCGGGCTTCGAGCAGCTCACCGTCGTCGCGCGCAACGCGGAGACCGGTCCTGCCCTGGCCGAGCAGTACGGCTTCGACTGGGTCGCGAGCGTGCAGGAGGCGCCCGAGGCCGACGTCCTGGTCAACGTCACCCCGCTCGGCATGCGCGGTGCGGACGAGGACGCCCTCGCCTTCGCGCAGGACCGTGTCGAGGCCGCGTCGACCGTCTTCGACGTGGTCGCGTTCCCCGCCGAGACCCCGCTGGTCCGCGCCGGTCGCGCCGCGGGTGCGCACGTGATCACCGGCGCCGAGGTCATCGCACTGCAGGCAGCCCGCCAGTTCGAGCGGTACACGGGCGTCGCCCTGACGGACGACCAGGTGCGTCGAGCGAGCGAGTTCAGTCGCGCGGAGTGACCAGGTGGCGGCACGGAGGCTCGTGGCGGTGCCGCCACGAGCCTCCAGACCGTCTACTGGGCGCCCGCGCGCCCCTCCGCGACCCAGCGGAGCCGCCGGATGCTCTCGTTGTTGCGGATCCAGATGCCGGGCTGCGCGATGAACCCGGGCACGAGTGATCCGGGACCCCGGACGGGGTTCTCGCGGAGCGTCACCCGGCTCCCCCGCGGGTGCGGTTCCACCTCGACCTCGACCCGGGCCTCGCCGACCGGCCAGCCCTTCGCCTGGATGACGAGCCGCCGGGGCTCGTCGACCTCGAGCGAGATCGTCGTGTCGTTGATCAGGAACGGCCAGATGCCGAACGAGTGGTGCAGCTCCGTACCGACGGCGGGCCACCCCGGGTCCTGACCGCGCATGCGCGAGGCGCCGACCACCCAGGTCGGGTAGAGCCAGCCGTCCCGGAGCACGTCGAAGACGGCCTCCGGGCTGCAGTGCACGATGCGGACGTTCTTCGCCATGGTTCAGTCCTCCGGTGCGAGGTCGACGTGCTCGGACAGGCCGAAGGTGTGCCGCAGGGCGCTGCGGGCCGCGTGCCAGCCCGCCATGCCGTGCACACCCGGGCCGGGCGCGGACGCCTCCGAGCACAGGTACATGCCGCCGCCCATCCGCCACGGATCGGACGACAGGACGGGCCGCTTGACGAGCTGCCAGAAGCTCGCGGCCCCGGCGGCGATGTCGCCGCCGACGTAGTTCGGGTTGTACTCGCCCATCTGGACGGCCGTGCGGCTGCTCGACTGCAGGACGGTGTCGCGGAACCCGGGCGCGAAGCGCTCGACCTGCCGGACGATCGCGTCGGTCGGGTCGACGTCGGAGCCCGCGGGCACGTGTGCGTACGCCCAGAAGACGTGCTTGCCGCGCGGGGCCCGGCTCGGGTCGACCACGGTCGGCTCGCTCCCGAGGACGTACGGGCGTTCGGCGTGCCGACCCTGTGCCACGGCGTGCTCGGCCTCGGCGATCTCCGCACGGGTGCCGCCGATGTGCACGGTGCCGGCCTTCCGCAGCTCGGTGTTCGTCCACGGCACCGGGTCGGACAGCGCGAAGTCGACCTTCGCCGCCGCGTTGCCGAACCGGAAGCGGCGCAGCGCCCCGCGCTTCGGGGTGGGGATCTGCTTCCCGGCGATGTGCAGCATGCCCGGGACGCTCGTGTCGAAGAGGACGGCCTTCGCCGGGGTCAGGTCGGCGAGGGACCGGACCTCGCGCCCGGTCTCGATGGTGCCGCCGTGGGCGACGAGGTCGGCGGCGAGCGCGTCGACGATCGCCTGGCTGCCCCCGATCGGCACGGGCCAACCGCGGGCGTGGGCGTAGGAGCCGAGCGACAGCGCGGCCGCGGCGGTCGACAGGGACGGCATGTGCTGGATCGAGTGCGCCGCGACGCCGGAGACCATCGCCGGTGCGACCTCGTCGCGGAACCGGGCGTTCCAGGCGGCGCTGCCCTGCTCGAGGGCGCGGAGACCGAACCGCAGGACGGTGAGCGGGTGTCGCGGGACGTGCAGCAACGCGTCGGTGGCGAAGTCCGCGACCCGGTCGGCGCTGCCGGACAGGGGCGCCATGAGGTTCCGGAAGGCGCGGCCGTCGATGCCCAGGCCCTCGGCGGTGCGCTCGAGGTCGCGGTAGGCGATGCCGGCGCGGCCACGGTCGAGGGGGTGGCCGTACTGCACCTCGGGCAGCCGGAGCTCGATACGGTCCTCCATGCGGAAGAGCCGGAAGAACTCGGACTGCAGCGCCATGGGGTGCACCGCGGAGCAGACGTCGTGGTGGAACCCGGGCAGCGTGAGCTGTGCCGTGCGGGCGCCACCGCCGATCGTGTCGTTCCGCTCGACGACCTCGACCGACAGCCCGGCCCGCGCGAGCGTCACCGCCGCCGCGAGTCCGTTCGGTCCGGCACCGACGACCACCGCATCAACCATGTACCCGAGCCTAGGGACGCGCGCCCCCGCGGGCGGTCAGCCGTGCCCGGCTCCCGCACTTGCCCGCCCGCACGCGCCCGTTCCTTCCCATCACGCGCGCTGTCCCTGGCGGGAACGGGCGTACCGGGTGGTCCGGCGGGACCAGGTACGCCCGATCCCGCCCGGTACGCCCGGAACGACCAGGCACCTGCAGGACCTCGCAGGGTCCGTCGTCAGGGGCGTGCGGTGTCCGCGTCGGCGGGATCCGTACCGTCCTCGGCGGCGTCGCCCTCGTCGGGCTCGTCCGCATCGGCCGGCGTCGCGACCGGGGCCTCGGCGCCCGCCGGGTGCTCCGCGAGCAGCGCCGCGAAGTCCTCGTCGAGCATCTGCTGCAGACGTTCGTCGCGGCCGATCTCGTAGTCCTCGGTCGGGCGCTGCGCCCACCCGAGACGTCCGACGACGGTCGTGCCGATGTCATCCCACGCCCGGGCACGGGCCTGCAGCACGATGCGGTCGACGAAGCCCTGGTCGTCGCGCCGCCGGTCGAGCATGGCGGCGAGCTGCTCGTAGGTGGCCTCGCGCGTGCGGAGCTTCAGGTCGTCGCCGCGCTTGTAGTCGTGCTGGTGCTGCGAGCGCCCCCGCTTGTTGCTCGACGTGGACCGGATCTCCCGCATGCGGGCGGCGTCCCCGCGCTGCTCCTCGGCCATGCGGTGCAGTTCCTCGCGGGTGGCCTCGGCGATGACGGCGTGGTCGAAGTACCCCTGGTCGCGGAGGGCGTTCGTGATGATCCGGTTCGCCACCGCGACGGTGACGGCGGCCCTGGCGATGAGGAAGCCCTCGTCGACGGCCCGCTTCAGCTCCACCTGGCTGACCGGGCGGTCGCGAACGTCGTTCCTGGGGCGTCGTCCGAACAGGGCCATGCTCCGACGATACCGGCGTGCGGCCGTCCGTCCGCAGGAGATCCGTCCCCGGGAGGACCCGCGGTCACACCACCGGGGGACGCGCCGCGGCAGCAGGACCCCGTAGCGTCGGGGACATGACCACCGTGCAGCACACCCCTCGGACCGGCCTCGGCACCGCGAGCCTCGTGCTCGGGGTCTGCTCGCTGCTCGCCGGGTGGACCTTCTTCGCCCCCGTCGTCGGCCTGTGCCTCGGGATCGCCTCCCGCAGTCGTGAGCCGATGGCCCGTGGCCGAGCGGGGTGGGGCATCCTCCTCAACCTCGTCGCGCTGGCGGTCTGGATCGTGGTCGGCGTGCTGCTCCTGCTCGGCGGCGCGTTCGCCGTGTGGGCGGGCGTGTCCCAGGGCCGCTGACGCAGCGTTCGTCTCGCCGGGGGCCCGGCGGAGCGCCGCCGACGACCGTCAGGTCAGCAGCCCGTACACCGCCACGTCGACCCGTCGGGGCCCGAGCGGCAGCGCGCTGCGCAGCGTCCCCTCGTGCACGAACCCGAGCCGCTCGGCCAGCGCCCGGCTCCGGGCGTTGTCGACGCCGGTGCGGACCTCCACCCGGGCACTCCCCCGCTCGCGCGCGACCTCGAGCAGTGCAGAAGCGGCCCGTCGGACGATGCCGCGCCCCTCGTACCGCTCGTCGATCCAGTAGCCGAGCGACGCCTGGCCCAGGTACGGGTCGAGCGCGAGCGACACCGAGCCGACGATGCTCCCGTCCACCCGGACGACGCACGGCACCGCCCGGTCCATCGCGTACTGCCCGAGCAGCTGCTCCGTGTGCAGGACGAGCGAGTCCCGGGAGACCGGCGCCCAGGCCCACGGTTCCGCGGCCCGGAGGCGTGCGAGGTTGGCCTGCACCAGGTCGTGGACGGCGTCGACGGTGCTCAGGTCGCGCAGCGTGAGCGTGCACCCGTCGCCGAGGTCCCGTCCCGAAGCCGCCACGTGTCCGAGACTATGCACGCGGCGTGCGCGCCGTCCGGAGCCGGCCGCGCGGACACGCAGACACGCGAACACGCAGCGACGCGGCCACGCGGCCACGCGGCCACGCGGCCACGCGGCCACGCGGCCACGCGGCCACGCGCTCGACGCGATGCAGCCCGTCCGGAGCTCGGGAGCAGCGACGCGACCCCGCGGACGACGGGAGGCGCGGTGCCCACCGGCACCGCGCCTCCCGTCCGACAGGTCACCCGGTTCGCCCGGACGACCGAGTCACCCGTCAGGGCGCCGTGATGAAGCCCTTGTCCACCATCCAGTCGAAGGCGACGTCCGCCGGCTCGCGGCCCTCGACGTCGACCTGGCGGTTCAGCTCCTGCAGCGCCTCGTCGGTGAGCTCCGGCGAGATCTGGTCGTACACGTCACGGAGCTGCGGGTACTCCTCGAGCGTCTCGGAGTCGATCACGGGTGCGACGTTGTACGCCGGGAAGAACCCGCGGTCGTCCTCGAGCACGGTCAGGCCGAGCGACTTGATGCGGCCGTCGGTCGTGAAGACCTCGCCGAAGTTGCACTTGCCCCGGTCGGTCGCGGTGTAGACCGTGCCGGTGTCGAGGATGCTGACGTTCGACGTCGGCACGCCGTTCTCGCCGGACCCGCCGAGCTCCAGGCCGTACTTCTCGAGCATCGGCTTGAAGCCGTCCGCACGCGAGTTGAACTCCGACTCGACGCAGAACGTCCGCTGGTCGACCGGCAGCTTCGTGATGTCCGACAGCGTCTTCACGTCGTCGAGCTCGGACACCGCCTCGTCGCGCACGGCGAACGCGTAGGTGTTGTTCATCGGCGCCGGTTCGAGCCAGGTCAGCCCGTTGCCGGCGTCCTCGTCCTTGACCGCCTGCCACTGCTCGGTCTTGTCGGGGATCCCCTGCTCGTGCGCCATGAACGTGAGCCAGGCGGTGCCCGTGTACTCGTACGTGAAGTCCGCGCCGTGCGAGGTCATCAGCTCGCGCACCGCGACGGACCCCGGCACGTTCGTCTCGTCGGTGACGTCGAACCCCGCCGCCTTGGCGGCGAGGACGGCGATCTTGCCGAGGACGAGCTGCTCCGTGAAGTTCTTCGACGTCACGGTCAGCTTCGCGTCGTCCGGCAGGTCGTCGATCCGCTGGATCGATCCCGGCGCGGCACCCGGCACGAAGGACGCGGCCGGCTGCAGGCCGCAGCCGGTCAGGACGAGGGCACTCGCCCCCGCGACGGCGGCGGCGGCCACCCAGCGGCGACCGGTGGACGGACGGGAGGCGCGGCGGGCGCCCGTCCCGTCGGTGCGGCGGGCGCGACGTGCGCCCTGCTCGCGGGTCGTCTCGTCGGCGTGCGTCGTGTCGTCGGGCGTCATCGGAGTCCCTTCGGTCGTGCGACCGTCTCGACCACGCGGCCGATCCAGTCGATGGTCAGGGCGAGGAGCGCCACCAGGAGCGCCCCGGAGACGAGCACCTTCGGCAGGAACAGGGTCACGCCCGTGGTGATGAGGAGGCCGAGGCCGCCCGCGCCGACGAAGGTCGCCAGGCTCGCGGTGCCGACGAGCAGCACCAGGGCCGTCCGGATGCCGGAGAGCATGACCGGGACCGCCAGCGGCAGTTCGACCTTGAGCAGCACGCTGAGGGCGCTCATGCCCATGCCGCGGCCGGCCTCGACGAGCCGGTCGTCGACGCTCTGCACACCGAGCATGGTGTTCCGGAGCACCGGCAGGATCGCGTAGAGCACGAGGGCGACGACCGCCGACCAGCTGTTCAGGCCGAGCCAGGCCGCGAGCAGCACGATGAGCCCGACCGCGGGGGCCGCCTGTCCGAAGTTCGCGACGGCGATGACCGTGGTGCTCGCCCGCCGGAAGGGCCCGCGGGTGAGCAGGACCCCGAGCGGGATGCCGATCACGAGCACGAGCACGGTGGCCTGGAGCGTCAGGACGAGGTGCTGTCCGGTGAGCTCGAGGATGCCCGACGGGTTGAGGGTCGAACGCTCGGTGGCACTGAGGTCCGCGGTGTTCAGCCAGAGGACCCAGGCGGCCAGGACCACCAGGATCGCGATCGGCTGGACGAGCAGGCCCTTCCAGGGGGTGCGCTGCGCGGTGCCCGGGCCGGCTGCGGCGGGCGCGTCGGTCGCGACGGCGGTCACAGGTCCTCCCCGGACGTCGCGACCGTCGGGGCCACGGGCGAGGACGGCAGGGTCTCGATCGGGTTCGTGTTCGTACCGACCGGCGTGTACGCCTGCTCGTCCGCGGCAGCCGCACGGGACCGGGTGATGGCCTCCATGACGGTCTCGACGGTGATGACGCCGCGGAAGGCGTCACGGCGCCCCGTGACGAGCGCGGCACCGGCGCTCGAGACGAGCATGGTGTCGAGCGCGTCGTTGAGCGTCGCCCCCTCGCCCACGACGGGCAGGGCGGGGTCGATGCCCTCCGGGATGCGGTCGAGGCGTTCGAGCTGCCGCCGGGACGGCCACCCGATCGGGCGCTGACGGCGGTCGACCACGACGGCGTGCCCGTGCCGTCCGGCCTCGTCCATGCGCTGCAGGACGGCCTTCGCCTCCTCGCCCGGCGAGCAGGTCACGGCGTCGACGACGTCGACGTCCCGCACGCGGTTGAGGGTCAGCTGCTTGAGGCCGGCGCCGGAGCCGATGAAGTTCTCCACGAACTCGTTCGCCGGTTCGGCCAGGATCCGCTCCGGGGTGTCGTACTGCACGATGTGCGCACCCTCGGTGAAGATCACGATCCAGTCGCCCAGCTTCACGGCCTCGTCGAAGTCGTGGCTGACGATGACGATCGTCTTGTGCAGTTCCTCCTGGATGCGCAGCAGCTCGTCCTGCAGGCGCTGCCGGGTGATCGGGTCGACGGCGCCGAACGGCTCGTCCATGAGCAGGACGGGCGGGTCCGCGGCGAGCGCCCGGGCGACACCGACGCGCTGCTGCTGGCCGCCGGAGAGCTCGCGGGGGAAGCGGTCGCGGTAGGTGGCCGGGTCGAGCGAGACCAGGTCGAGGAGCTCGTCGACGCGGGCGGCGATCTTCTCCTTCGACCAGCCGAGCATCTTCGGGACGATCCCGATGTTCGCCGCGACGGTCATGTGCGGGAAGAGGCCGCCGGCCTGGATGACGTAGCCCATGCGTCGGCGGAGCTCGTCGGCGTCGATGCCGGTGACGTCCTCGTCCCCGACGACGATGCGGCCCTCGGTGGGTTCGATGAGCCGGTTGATCATCTTCAGCGTGGTGGTCTTGCCGCAGCCGGACGGGCCGACGAGCATGACGATCTTGCCGGCCGGGATCTCGAGCGTGATGCCGTCGACGGCGGGCTTCTGCTGGCCCGGGTACCGCTTGGTGACCTCGTCGAGCAGGATGCTGCGGCCGGTGACGTCGCCCTCGGGGGCGGTGGTGGTGGCGGAGTCAGTGCTGGACACGGATACCTCTCGGGGTGGTCAGGCGGCCGAGGCCGATGAGGAGCAGGTCGAGGACGAAGGCGAGCAGGACGACCCCGACCACCCCGACGACGACGGAGTTCAGGGCGTTGGCGCCGCCGAGGCGGGACAGGCCGGAGAAGATGAAGCCACCGAGGCCGGGGCCGAGCGCGTAGGCGGCGATCGCGGCGATGCCCATCACCATCTGCGCGGACACCCGCACGCCGCTCAGGATGATCGGCCACGCCATCGGCAGTTCGACCTGCAGCAGGGTGCGCATCCGGCTCATGCCGATCCCCCGCGCCGACTCGACGACCGTCGGCGGGATCTCGGCGAGGCCGACCACCGCGTTCCGCAGGATCGGCAGCGTGGCGAAGAACACGACCGTGACGACGGACGGCACGACGCCGAACCCGAGCGGCACGATGAGCAGACCGATCACGGCGAACGACGGCAGGGTCAGCCCGACGGCGGACACCCCGTTCGCGATCGAGGTCAGCTGCGGACTGCGGTAGACGAGTGCTGCGAGCACCACGGCGATGAGCGTGGCGAGCACGGTGCACTGGACGACCAGTGAGAAGTGCTGCCACGACGAGAACCAGATCTGGTCCCATCGCTCCACGACGTACTGGAACACGGTTGGGCGCCCCTCCCTGGTCGGCCGAACGCCCCACCGGACGGGGCACGAACTCGACCGACC
Organism: Curtobacterium sp. P97; assembly: GCF_023712445.1. Classification (NCBI taxonomy): domain Bacteria; kingdom Bacillati; phylum Actinomycetota; class Actinomycetes; order Micrococcales; family Microbacteriaceae; genus Curtobacterium; species Curtobacterium sp. P97. Next base: position 161,650 of record NZ_JAMAYF010000010.1, read on the forward strand.
GTACGCAGGGGTCGGGGTACTTGACCAACGGCAAACGTCCGATCCGTGCAGTTCCTGCAATTTCGCGCAGGAAGAAACCCCAGTTCAGCGGGCGAGGGAGCGGTGTCACCTGGGAGAACGGTAACGATGTCGAGCAGCGGTCGGCTACTGCGGGATCCTGCCCGCAGCGAGGACGACCCGCCGCACGGGGTACGACGGGTCGTCCGGTGGGACCCGGGACGGTCCGGCTCCCCGATCAGGCCGGCAGGGGGACGCGTCGGGCGGCGACCCGCTCGGCCTCGTGCACGGCGACCCGCTCCGCGGTGAGGAGCAGCGACGCGACCTCGGCAGCGCTCCGCCCGGGCCGGTCGTTCCAGGTGGTGAGGTCGCGGACCCGGGCCATCCGGACGTCCGGCGCCGGGCACCAGACCACCGGTCGCCCCTCGTCGGCGGCCAGGGCGTGCCACACCAGGTCGAGGGCCCGCTGCACCGGCTGCGAGTGCACGACCTGCGGGCCACCCGCCGCCGAGACGACGGCCCCCACCAGGCAGGCGGCGACGAGCGGTCGGCCCTGGGCGGCGAGCGCCGCAGCACTCGACGCCTTGCGCAGGCGTCCGTGCTCGTCGAGGTAGGCGAACCAGGAGTGTTGGATCCACCCCTGCTCGACGACGCCCCGTGCGCCGCTGAGCAGCCGTTGCAGGTCGTCGAGCTCGTGCAGGTGGGCGACCAGCCGTCGGTCGCGGGCTGCCGCGCGCCGGACGGCCAGGCGGTCGAGCAGACCGCGGAGACCGGTGCGACGGACGGCGTCGGGTCGGGCGGACGGGGCGGGAGAGGCGTCGGTGTCGACGTCGTGCGGGACGCGGAACTCGAGGGTCATCAGGCCCCTCCGATCTCCAGTGCACGGACAGGTGAGGGAACGGTAACCCCTGCGGGCTCAGCCGTCCAGCACCGCGTCGATCGCCCGGGCCGCGACCGTCCGGAACGCGTCGTCGTCCGTCACGGCGAGCGCCGACGCGATCGACACGGCCCACCCGCGCGCCCGGGTCCAGGTGGCGGGGTCCGCGTCGACGAGCGACGCGAACGTCCGCCCGCCGGCGTCGTCGAGCGTCAACCACCGGGTGGCGAGGTCGACCGCCGGGTCGCCCGCGGTCAGGTCACCGAAGTCGACCACGGCCGACAGGCGTCGGTCACCGAGCGGCGTCGGCTCGACGAGCAGGTTGAACGGGTGCAGGTCGCCGTGCACCCAGACGGGAGGCCCGACGTGCGTCGGCGCACCGGCAGCGGTCCGCCAGAGCGTGGCCAGCTCCACGGCGCGGGGCACGTCGTCCGTCGCCAGTCGCGTCGTCACGGCCCCGCTCCGCGTCGCGAGCGGGACGGCGCGGACCGGGTTCGCGGGGGCGTCCGCCGGTGCCGGCACGTGCAGGCGGGTCACGACGGCGGCGAGGTCCCGTGCCACCCGGACGCCCTGGGCCTGCTCACCCGCCGGTCGCCCGGGCAACCACGGCACGATGCTCCACGCCCAGGGGTAGCCGAGCGCGGGACGGCCGGTGCGGACGGGCTCCGGGACGGGTGCGGCGTCCCCCACCAGCGCAGCGATCGTCGGCAGCCACCGCTGCTCGTGCTCGACGAGGGTGGCGGCCGCGGCGCGGCGGGGCAGCCGCACGGCCAGGGCGTCACCGGCACGGACCACGACGTTGTCCCACCCGCTCGCCACGACCCGCAGGGGCAGGTCGGCGAGGTCCGGGTGCTGGTCACGGAGCAGTGCGACGACCAGCTCGACGTCGACGTGGAACTCGGCCGCCGGGGTGCCCATCGGGCCAGGGTACGACGTCGTCGTCATCCCCGCGAAGTGGGGCTGCTGCGGAAACGTACTCCTTGGTATCCTCCAAGAGAAGCGACGTGGGTGTCCCTGGGGGGACCCGCGTCGCTCAGACCTCCCCGGGGCACTCCGGCCGGATGATCGCCACGAGTCGAGGCACCTCGGCCCGGGTCCGTTCGGTCGCCATCGCCGACAGCAGCATCGTCCAGAGCTCCTGCAGCCGGTCGTACAGGTCCGCCCGGTCGTGCAGCATGTCCGACACCATCTGCACACCGGCGACGGCGGGGCTCACGACGTGCCCGACGAGCTCCGGGTCCCACGACGGGTCGACCTCGCCGACCTCGATCGCCCGACGGATGATGTCGGCCGTGTGGTCCACCCAGCGGCCGAACGGGTGCTCGCGCGGGATCTCCCGGGCGTTCGGGTCCGCGGCGAGCCGGAGCCCGGCACGGACCACGACCTCCCGCGTCATCTGCGTCGCCACGCCCTGCGACATCCACATCAGGGACTCCAGCGGCGATGCCGAACGCGTGGCGGCGACCTCCGCGTAGTGCCGGGAGATCTCGTCCTGCCGAGCGATCACCGCGCTGGCGATGTCGGCCTTCGACCGGAAGTGGAAGTACAGCGCCCCCTTGGTCATGCCGGCACGCTCGGCGACGCCGTCCATCGACGCCCCGAGGTAGCCGCGCTCGTCGAACTCGGCCGCCGCGGCCTCGATGAGGGCCGCGCGCGTCGCCACCGCCCGCTCCTGCCTGATCCGGCCGTCCTGCGCCATGTGCTCGATGGTAACCAGCCGGCCCTGCCCGGAGGAGGCCCTCAGGGGACCCCCCGAGCGCTGCCGTACCGTGACCGGCATGGACGGATGGCGGGACCCGCGGCGCTGGGTACGGGTGGGACGGTGGCTGCTGCTGCCGATCGCCGTGCTCGACTGGGTGGCCCTCACCCCGCAACCGGTCGTCGTCATCGCCTTCCTGCTCGCCGTGGCCGGCATGGCCGGCATGGCGGCAGCCCTCGTCGTGCGGATGCTGCACCGGTCCCGTGGCGCGATGGCGGGCCTCGGCGTGGTGCTGCTCCTCGGGGGACTCGTGGTCCTCGGGCTCGACCCCTTCCCCGGCACGGTGCCGTTCCTCGACCCGTGGTGGCCGGACGCGATCACGCAGCCGCAGGTCGTCGGCAGCGCCTACTGGAAGACCGCCGGCCTCGGGGTCGAGCTCGCCGGCTTCGCGCTCCTGGCCACGCTGCTCGTCGCGGCCGCCACCGGACGACCGGCGCCCCGCGGCCACTGACGCCGCAGCACGTCCACCCGGAGGGGCACCCGTCCCCGACTCCGCGCGGTCAGGTGCGGGTGAGCACCACGACGGCGACGTCCGCGCCGTCGCCACCGACGGGGACGAGCGATCGGACGTGCGCGACGAGGTCCTCGGGGTGCGCCACCGCCAGCGCTCCGAGCCCCTGCACGTCCCCGACACCGTCGAGCGCCAGCGCGCCGTCGGTCGCCAGCACCACGCGGTCCCCCGGCCCGAGGTCCAGCGCGCCGACCGTGCGCGGCACGGTGTCCGGCTGCAGGCCGATCGGCAGGTCCGACGACCGCAGCGCGGCCACCGTCCCGTCGGCCCGCACGAGCAGCGCCGGACCGTGCCCGGCGTCGACCCACTCGGTGTGACCCGTCGTCGGGTCGAGGCGCACGTGCAGGAGCGACCCGACGGCACCGCCGGCCGACAGGTCGGGGGCGAGCTGCGCCTCCAGGCCGGCGAGCGCGTCGTGCAGCGGCAGGTCCGTGCGGGCGACGACGGCGGCACGGACCGACGCCGCGAGGAGCGCCGAGGCCCGACCGCCCGCGGTGACCGTGCCGATCGTGGCCTGGACGGACCCGTCCGCGGCGGTGCGCCAGTCGACCAGGTCGCCCCCGTCCTCGTCCGGCTCGAGGAACCCGTCGACCGCGGCTCCCCCGGTCGTGACCGGGTCGGGCACGAGCCCGGTGAGGACACGTCGTACCCGGCCCCGCTCGATCGAGTGGCCGAGCTCGCGCTCCGCCCACCGGGCGAGGTCCCCGAGGAGCGCGAGGTCCTCGTCGGAGAACACCCGCGGCTGCGCGTCCATCACACACAGCGTCCCGACCCGCGTGCCGTCGGACATCGTCAGCGGTGCGCCGGCGTAGAACCGGACCCCGTACTCGGTCACGGCGGGCGTGTCGGCGAAGCGGAGGTCGAGGAGCGTGTCCGGGACGACCATCGGCTCGGGGGTGAGCACCGTCGTCGCGCAGAACTGCCCGGTCGCCGGCACGCTCGTGCCCTGCTGGAACCCGAACGTCGACTGCGTGGTGACGAGGTCGTGGTGGACGAGGTTGAGGAAGGTCAGCGGGACGCCGAACGCCTCGTGCGTCATGCGGGTGATGCGGTCGAAGCGCTCCTCGGGCCCTGATCCGAGTACCTCGAGCGCCTCGATCACCGCAGTGCGGCGGGCCGCACCGTCGAGATGGTTGGTCACCCCTCCTGTGTACCCGCACCACCGGCGAGGAACCAGTCCCGCGGGTGGGGGTCAGCCGTCAGCTCGCGTCGCTCGGACACCGGGGCCGCCCAGGCCGCCGCGTTCGCGAGCACCCGCTGGATGTCCGGGTGGTGGTAGACGGGGTACTCCTGGTCGCCCGGCGAGAAGTAGAAGACCCGGCCGAGACCCCGGCGGTAGGCGACACCGGAGCGGAAGACCTCGCCGCCGGCGAAGGTCGACAGGAAGACCTCCTCGTCGGGGCGCGGGATGTCGAAGTACTCGCCGTACATCTCCTGGCGGTCGATGACGATCGGGTGCGGGACGCCGGCGGCGATCGGGTGCTCGGGTGCGGTCGTCCAGACGAGCTCACGCTCACCGTCGTTCCGCCACTTCAGCGAGCACGTCGTGCCCATCAGGCGCGTGAACGGCTTCGAGTAGTGCCCCGAGTGCAGGACGACCAGGCCCATCCCGGCGTGCACGGCCTCGACCACGCGGGTGACGATCTCGTCCGACACGTCCTGGTGCGCGACGTGTCCCCACCAGAACAGCACGTCCGTCTCCGCCAGGCGCTCGGCGGTCAGACCGTGCTCGGGCTGCTGCAGCGTGGCGGTGCCCACCGATGCCTCGGGGTGGTGCTCCCGGAGCGCGGCGGCGATCACGGTGTGCATGCCGTCGGGGTAGTGCCCGAGCACGGTCGCGTCACCGCGGCTCTCGTGCACGTTCTCGTTCCAGACGACGATGTTCAGGGGACGGCTCTCGGTCGGCGCTGACATGCCCCCGACGCTACCCGCTCCCCTGGTCGAATCGATACGACCGGCGGTGTGTCGGGGGTGTCGGGGGGGTGTCGGGGGTTCTCCCGGACGGGTGCGCGACCATGTCGGCATGACCCCTCGCTCCCTGTTCCGTGCCGCCGCGGTGGCCGAACTCGTGACCTGGACACTGCTGATCGCCGGGATGGTGCTGAAGTACGGGCTGGACGCCGGCGACCTGGGCGTGCGCATCGGCGGGAGCATCCACGGGTTCGTGTTCCTGGCGTACCTCGTGGTGACGACGGTCGTCGCGGTGAACCAGCGCTGGTCGGTCGGGGCGCTCGTGCTCGGGTGGGCGAGCGCCGTCGTGCCGTACGCGACCGTGCCGTTCGAGGTCGCGGTCGCCCGGCGCGGCATGCTCGCGGGCCCCTGGCGACGGACCGCCGACGAGCGGTCCGGGGTCTGGGACCGCCTGCTCTTCTTCGTGGTGCGTCGGCCCGGGGTGTCGGTGGCGATCGGGGTCGTGGCGGTCGCGCTGGTGTTCTCGGCGCTGCTGGTCGTCGGTCCCCCGGTCCCCAAGGGCTGACGCGGCGCCGCCCTCGGCCGACCCGGTCGCACGACTTGCCGCCCGCGATCGTCCCGGTCGCACGACTTGCCGCTCACGTCCGGCGGCGACGGCATGTCCTGCGACCAAGACAGGGTCTGTGCGCGACCGCGTGACGGACGGGAGGCGCGGTGCCAGCCGGCACCGCGCCTCCCGTCCGTCGTCGGTGCGCGCCTAGAGCGCGGCCAGCGCCTCGTTGAGGGTGGCCGACGGACGCATCACGGCGTTCGTCTTCGCCGCGTCCGGGCGGTAGTAGCCGCCGATGTCGGCCGGCTTGCCCTGGACCGCCACCAGCTCGTCGACGATCGTCTGCTCGTGCTCGTCGAGCTGCGCCGCCAGGCCCTGGAACGCCGCTGCGAGCTCGGTGTCCTCGGTCTGCCGGGCGAGCTCGTCGGCCCAGTACTTCGCCAGGTAGAAGTGGCTGCCGCGGTTGTCGATCGACCCGAGCTTGCGGCCGGGCGACTTGTCCTCGTCGAGGAACGTCCCCGTGGCACGGTCGAGCGTGTCCGCCAGCACCTTCGCCCGTGCGTTGCCCGTCACACCCGCGAGGTGCTCGAGCGACACTGCGAGCGCGAGGAACTCACCCAGGGAGTCCCAGCGCAGGTAGTCCTGCTCGACCAGCTGCTGCACGTGCTTCGGGGCCGAGCCGCCGGCACCGGTCTCGAACAGCCCGCCGCCGCCCAGGAGCGGGACGACGGAGAGCATCTTCGCCGAGGTGCCGAGCTCCATGATCGGGAACAGGTCGGTGAGGTAGTCGCGGAGCACGTTGCCCGTGACCGAGATGGTGTCCTCGCCGCGACGGATGCGCTCGAGCGAGAAGCGCATGGCGTCCTCGGGTGCCATGACCTCGATCTGCAGCCCGTCGGTGTCGTGCTCGCCGAGGTACTGCCGGACCAGCCCGATCAGGTTCGCGTCGTGCGCACGCGTCTCGTCCAGCCAGAACACGGCGGGCGACCCGGTGGCACGGGCGCGCGTGACGGCGAGCTTCACCCAGTCGCGGATCGCCACGTCCTTCGTCTGGCAGGCACGCCAGATGTCGCCCTGCTCGACCTCGTGCTCGATGACCGTCTCACCGGAGCTCGTGACGACGCGGACCTTCCCGTCACCGGGGAGCTCGAAGGTCTTGTCGTGCGAGCCGTACTCCTCGGCCTTCTGCGCCATGAGCCCGACGTTCGGCACGGAGCCCATGGTCGACGGGTCGAAGGCGCCGTTCGCGCGGCAGTCCTCGATGACGGCCTGGTAGATGCCGGCGTAGCTCGAGTCGGGGATGACCGCGAGGGTGTCGTGCTCCTCGCCGTCCGGGCCCCACATGTGGCCGGAGGTGCGGATCATCGCGGGCATCGAGGCGTCGACGATGACGTCGCTCGGCACGTGCAGGTTGGTGATGCCCTTGTCCGAGTCGACCATCGCGAGCTCGGGGCCGGCGTCGATCCCGTCGGCGAACGCCTGCGTGATCTCCGCGCCGTTCGGCACGCTGTCGAGCCCGGCGAGGATCGAGCCGAGGCCGTCGTTCGGGTTGAGTCCGGCGGCGGCGAGGTCGGCCCCGAAGCGCTCGAACACGGTCGGGAAGAACGCCCGGATGACGTGGCCGAAGATGATCGGGTCCGAGACCTTCATCATCGTGGCCTTGAGGTGCACCGAGAACAGGACGCCCTGGTCCTGCGCGGCACGGATCTGGTCCTGCAGGAACGCCTCGAGCGCGCGGACGTGCAGGACGGTGCCGTCGACGACCTCGCCCGCGAGGACGGGGATCGACTGCTTGAGCACGGTGGTGTCGCCGTCGGCGGCCACGAACTCGATCGTCAGGGTGTCGTCGGCGGGGGCGATCCACGACTGCTCGTTCGAGCGGAAGTCGTCCTTGCCCATCGTCACGACGTTGGTCCGCGACTCGTGGCTCCAGGCGCCCATGCGGTGCGGGTGCTTGCGGGCGTAGTTCTTCACCGACAGCGGCGCGCGGCGGTCGGAGTTGCCCTCGCGCAGGACCGGGTTGACGGCGCTGCCCTTGACGCGGTCGTAGCGGGCCCGGACGTCGCGCTCCTCGTCGGTGGTGGGCTCGTCGGGGTAGGCGGGCAGGTCGTAGCCCTGCGCCTGGAGCTCCTTGACCGCCGCCTTGAGCTGCGGGATCGACGCCGAGATGTTCGGCAGCTTGATGATGTTCGCCTCGGGCGTCCCCGCGAGCTCACCGAGCTCGGCCAGGGCGTCGTCCAGGCGCTGCTCGTCGGTGAGCCGCTCCGGGAACTGGGCGATGATCCGACCGGAGAGCGAGATGTCGCGGGTCTCGACGTCGACCCCCGCGGTGCGCGCGAACGCCTCGACGACCGGCAGGAACGAGTGGGTGGCGAGGAACGGTGCCTCGTCCGTGAGCGTGTAGATGATCTTGGCCATGCTGGCGGGTACTCCCTTGTTCGACCGTGCCGGACCTCGGTCCGTCCACGGTACTCGCGGCGCGGTTTCTCTCGACGTCAAGATACCCGGTCGGGCCCTGCCGTGGGGTCGGGTCAGACGGTGATCCGGAACACCCGCACCCCGGCGGCCCGCAGTCCGGCGGTGCCGAGGCGGGTTCGCATGCTCCGGAAGGGGCGCTTGAAGCCCGAGCGGGCCGAGGCCACGCCGATCTGGTGGAGCACCTCGGACGTCAGCGTCCGCTCGACCTTCGGGGCGAGCCGGGTCACCCCCGAGACCGTGATGACGATGCGCACGGCGTTCGGCGCGAGCAGCGGCGCGATGAGCTCCGCGGCCTCCTGTGCCCGGTGGAACGCGGGGTCGTCGCCCGGTCGGCGGATCGCGATCACCGCGAGGTCGGCGTCGGCGTGCTCGTGGGGATCGGGGAGGTCGTCCACCCCGACGACCCGCATCCTGGCGGCGTCGACGCCCGCACGGACGGCCGACGCCCGGAGGACGGGGAGCAGTTCCTGGGTGCCGGCGAGCACGACCTCGGCGGTCGCGAGGTCGATGGGTTCGTGGCGTTCCCGCGGCGTTCGGGCCATGGCGCAGGTCCTTCCGGTCGCTGGTCTCGGACACTACCGACGCGACGTCCAGCGGGCACGCAACCGCGGTGACACGTCAGCGGACTGCCAGCCGTTCGGTAACGGGAAGATCACGATCACCCCTGTACAAAGCGACAGACTCGTGCAGAATGGTCTGCGGCCATGACGACGACACACGACACCGACCAGCAGCAGCCGGAGACCCCGGTCGTGCACCTGTCCCGTCGCGCTGCCCTCGAGGCCGAGCGCGCAGCGGCCGGCAAGGCAGCGCGTCGCACCCGCGCTCCCCGCCCGTCCCGCTCGGACGCGGCCCGGACGGTCGCGACCGTCTCCCCCGCACCGGCACCCGGACGCACGCCCGAGTCGTCGACCGCTCCGGCACCGGCTCCGCACACCGTCCCGGTCGCCGCGCGGTCGGGACGCCGCACGACCGAGGCCCGTGCCACCACCGAGCACGTCGACGCGCGGATCACCCGGGTCGTCCGTCGACGGAGTGCCGCGCTGCCGGTCGCCGCGACGCCCTCGGCACGTGCAACGCGCCCGTCCCGCTCGCACCGCGCGAGCCGCATCACGCTGACCAGCGCCGCTGCCGCACTCGCGATGTTCGCCGCGTCCGCGATGCCCGCCCACGCCAGCGCCGGCACCTCGTCAGCGACGTCCACGCTCGCGCCGCAGGTCCGCACCCAGGACTACGCGGTCACCCAGGCGGTCAAGGCGGCCGCCCTCGACCGCGACGACTTCACGGTCGGCGGCGGGCAGCAGGTCGTCGTCGCCGGTGACGGCGGCGCCGAGGGCGCGGTGTCGTACGGCGGCGAGGTCCGCTCGCCGTTCCCCGGCCCGGTGCGCATGAGCTCCGGGTTCGGGTACCGCTCCGCTCCGTGCGCCGCGTGCTCCTCGCTCCACCAGGGCCTCGACTTCAACCCGGGCATGGGCGCCCCGATCGGCGCCGTCGCCGCCGGCACCGTCCGCGTCTCGGGCACGTACTTCTCGTACGGCACGACGGTGATCATCGACCACGTGATCGAGGGCCGCCGGGTCTCGACCCTGTACGGGCACATGATCCCCGGGTCGTCGCCGCTGCGGGCCGGCGACACCGTCGAGGCCGGCCAGTTCATCGGCAGCGTCGGCTCCTCCGGCGTCTCGACGGGCGCACACCTCCACCTCGAGGTCCTGATGGACGGTGTCACGCCGATCGACCCCGAGGCCTGGCTCGAGGCCCGCATCGGCCGCTCGCTCACGATCTGACCCGAGCACGACCCGGCCCGAGCACGATCCGACCCGGGCTCGATCCGACCCGGGCGACCCGGCGGATCGTCGGGACCGCTGACGTCCCGGTCCGTGCACCCCGGACCCACAGCACTCGTGCAGCACCGGCGCGGCGGCGTCCCAGCATGGCTGTACAGGATCACAGCATGGACGATCACCACAGACCGCCCGCCCGGCGCCGACCCACGGTGGTGTCCCGCTGATGGACGCCGACACCTGGATCGCCTTCGGGCTCGTCATCCTCTTCGTGCTCGTCGGCGGTGTCTTCGCCGCGGCGGAGATCGCCCTCGTCTCGCTCCGCGAGTCACAGCTGCAGCAGCTCGAGCGACGCGGCTCCCGCGGAGCCCGGGTCGCCGCGCTCGGGCGTGACCCGAACCGCTTCCTGTCCGCCGTGCAGATCGGCGTGACCGTCGCCGGGTTCTTCTCGGCCGCGTACGGTGCGTCGTCGATCGCGCCGGACGTCGCGCCGCTGCTGTCCGGCCTCGGACTCGACCAGGGGGCGGCCGAGGCCGTCGCCCTCGTCCTGATGACCCTGGTCATCGCCTACCTGTCGCTCGTGTTCGGCGAGCTCGTGCCGAAGCGCCTCGCCCTGCAGCGCGCCGAGGGCTTCTCGATGGCCGTCGCGCCGACGCTCGACCGGTTCGCGACCGCGATGCGCCCGGTGATCTGGGTGCTGTCGAAGACCACGAACGGCGTGGTCCGGCTGCTCGGTGGCGACCCGGACGCCCGCAGCGAGTCGATGAGCACGGAGGAGCTCCGCGGTCTGGTCGAGGACCACGACGCCATCGACGCGCAGGGCCGCCGCATCGCCCGCAGCGCCCTCGACGCCGGTGACCGGATCCTCCGCGAGTCGATGCGCCCCTGGTACGACGTCTCGACCATCGACGCCTCGCTCAGCATCGCCGACGCGACCGACCACGCCATCGAGGTCGGCCACACCCGGTACCTGGTCACCGAGGGCTCGAGGGACGACGTCACGGGCTTCGTGCACCTCCGCGACCTGCTCCGTCCGACCGACCCGACGGCACCCGTCTCGACGCTCGTGCGCCCCGTGCTCGCGCTGCCGGAGACGAAGTCGCTGTCGAGTGCCATCGCGGACATGCGCACCGAGGGACACCAGATCGCGCTCGTGGTGGACGAGTACGGCGGCAGTGCGGGCATGGTCACGCTCGAGGCGCTGCTCGAGGACCTCGTCGGCCGCGTCAGGGACGAGTACGACCCGCCGGCCGCCGAGTCCGACGGGATCGACGGTGCGACCGTGCTCGAGGACCTCGCGGCCGACGGCGGTCCGCTGCTGCCGGACGGCGACTACGAGACCGTCGGCGGGCTCGTGCAGGTGCACCTCGACCGCGTGCCCGAGGTCGGTGACGTGGTCGAGACCGGCGAGCACCGCCTCGAGGTCACCGAGATGGACGGGCACCGGGTGGCGCGTGTGCGGGTCACTCCCCGAGCGGCGGACGCCGCCACGGCGGCGCCGGCGGCCACCGAGAAGGTCCACGCGGTCCCGCCCGTCTCCTAGCCGGGCCACCGCCGGACGGGAGGCGCGGTGCCGACCCGCACCGCGCCTCCCGTCCGTCACGGGTACCGCCGGTGCCTGTCGTCGCGACGGTGCCGCCACGTACGCTCGTGCCATGGGTATCGACGTGCGCAACGAGATCCGTGACTTCCTGTCCTCGCGGCGGGCGCGGCTCACCCCCGACGAGGTCGGCATGCCGTCGTTCGGCGGCGGCGTCCGCCGGGTGCCCGGCCTGCGTCGGCACGAGGTCGCGATGCTCGCCGGGGTGAGCGTCGACTACTACACGCGGCTCGAGCGCGGCTCGCTCAAGGGCGTCTCGGACAGCGTGCTCGAGGGACTCGCGGGCGCGCTGCAGCTCGACGAGGACGAACGGACGCACCTGTTCGACCTCGCCCGTCTGGCCAACGCCGGCGTCAAGGTGATGCACCGGAACGTACCGACGCGTGTCCGGCCGGGCGTGCAGCGCCTGCTCGACGCGATCACCGGCGCGCCCGCGTGGGTGCGGAACGAGCGCGGCGACGTCGTCGCGACGAACGAGCTCGGACGGGCCCTGTACGCGCCGATGTTCGCGGGCCCCGGGCGCCCCGTGAACACCGCACGGTTCACGTTCCTCGACCCGGCCGCGCGCGAGTTCTTCCCCGACTGGGCGGCCACCGCGCGCGAGGCCGTCGCCGTCCTCCGCGCCGCGGCCGTCGCGAACCCCTGCGAGCCCGGTCTCGTGACGCTCGTCGGCGAGCTCTCCACACGGAGCGAGGAGTTCCGCGGCTGGTGGGCTGCCCACGACGTCCGGGTGCACCGACGGGGCGGCAAGCGCATCGCGCACCCCGTCGTCGGGGAGCTGCAGCTGGACTTCGAGGCGCTCGAGCTCGTCGCCGACCCGGGTCTGACGATGTTCACCTACTCGGCGGAGCCGGGCAGCGAGTCCGAGCGGTCGCTCGCGCTGCTCGGGACCTGGGCCGCGACGGAGCGGTCCGAGCGGCTCGCCGCCGTGCGTGCGGGCGAGGCCGAGCTGGACGACTGACGGGCCGACCGGACGACCGCCGTGGTCAGCGGTCGGTCGTCACGGCGCGGTCGGTCCTGCGGGTCCCTCGGGGCGAGGGGCGCCGTCGGCGCCGTCGGCGCCGTCGTCGCTCCCGAGCGTGTCGACGAGCGAGTCCACGCGGAGCCGGTCGATGCGCAGTTCCTTCTCGGTCGCGGTCAACCGCAGCACGCGGATCGCGGCGAACACGAGCACGATGAGTGCGACGACGAGCACGAGCAACAGCAGCACGACCGCCAGGTAGACGATGCTGACGACGGCGAATCCCCCTGAGACCATGCGACGACGCTAGCAGGGAGCGTTCGTAGGGTGGGGCCGTGACGAGGATGCCGGTGGACGAGGACACAGCGGCGCTCCTGCGACGACACCGCCGCCCGGAGCCGACGTTCGTCCGTGCGGTCGCGGGGTCCCTGGCCGATGCCCGCACCGTGCGCGAGGAACGGCCTGGTCCGGTCTCGTACGTGCCCGCGGACCGGCAGGTCGTCTCCGACGGGGACGCCGACGCGGTGCTGCTGACCTTCCCGAGCGTGGACACCGTCGCCGGGCTCGCACGGCCCGAGGACGGCCGGGTCGTCGTCCTCGCGCGCGACCCGGACCGGCTCCGCACCGGCTGGCTCGCCGAGTACGCGTCCGCGGTGGTCGCCGCCGAGGCGGACACGCTGCCGACGGTCGAGCGGCTGGCGACGCTCGTCGGGCCGTCCGTCGAGGTCGTGCGCCTCCCGGTGCCGTTCACCTGCGTGGACGGCTTCGGCGAGGGCTACTACGCGCGACCCGAACGGCTCCTCGACGCCGATGTCCGCGCCGCCGACCCGGCGTGGAGCCTGGTCGACGACCTCACCGCTCGCCGATCGGTCGCCGCCCTGCGGAGCGCGCTCGCGTCGGGCGAGTGGGACAGCCGGTACGGGGCACTCCGCCGGCGGCCCGCGCTCGACGGGTCGGTCGTCCTGCTGCGGCCCGCTCCGTGACTCCCTGACCGGGTCGACGACGACTCCCCGACCGGGTCGACGACGCGACACGCCCGGCTTGACACGCCGTCGTAGGCTGGGACCGTGAGTCAGCAGGAGGTGGTCGGCGCGCAGAGCGCCGGCATCAGGGCGTGACGCCCCCGGCTGTGCCGTCCGGCACGGCCGCGTCCGTCGAACCCTGACCACACCTCCGCCCGTGCGGCGCGCACCCGCGCCCGGGCCCGTCGAGAGCGACCACACCGTGCTGCCCATCAGCGAGAAGACCATCCGTTCGTCCTTCGTCAACGCCTCCCGCAAGGAGGTCACCGACCTGACCCTGCCGACCGACCTCGAGACGCTGGACTGGGAGTCGCTCGACTTCCTCGGCTGGCGCGACCCGAAGACCGCGCGCCGCGCATACGCCGTCGTCCCGACGCTCGAGGGCGACCTCGTCGGCATCCTGTTCCGGCAGGCCGAGGCGTCGCCGCGTGCACGGGCGCAGTGCTCGTGGTGCCAGGACGTCAAGCTGCCCAACGACGTCGTCTTCTACGCCGCCAAGCGCTCGGGGAAGGCCGGTCGGAACGGCAACACCGTCGGTACCCTCGTCTGCCAGGACTTCCAGTGCTCCCGCAACGTCCGACGCCCGGTGCCCCCGGCGTACGAGGGCTACGACGTCGAGGCCGCCCGGGTCCGCCGGATCGAGGACCTGCGGCTCCGGATCGCGTCCTTCGCCGCAGACCTCTGAGCCCGCCGAAGCCGCGGGAAACGTCGGCGTAACGCGCGGTCCCTAGGGTGTGGCGGGTGGACCTCCGCGACTTCGACTCCGCCCCCGCCGACGACGCCCGACGGACCGCCCTGCACTGGGCAGCGGTGCCGGCGTGGGCGGACGCCCTGGTGGCCGCTCGACCGTTCCGCACCGTGCCGGCCCTGGTCGCAGCGGCCACCGAGGCGGCGGCGCAGTGGACCGCGGCGGACCTCGACACCGCCCTCGCCGAGCACCCCCGCATCGGCGAGCGCACCACCGAGGCGTCGTCGGCCCGCGAGCAGGGCGCGATGGCGACGGCGGCGCACGACGTCGCAGCGGCCATCGCCCGCGGGAACGCCGCGTACGAGGACCGCTTCGGCCGGGTGTTCCTCGTCCGTGCCGCCGGGCGGACGCCGGCGGAACTCCTCGCCGAGCTCGAGCGGCGACTCGCGGGGGAGCCGGACGCCGAGGTGGCCGAGGCCACCGCTGCCCTGGCCGACATCGCCGTGCACCGGATCCGAGCGACCTTCGGCGTCCCGCACCTGACCACGCACGTGCTCGACGCCCGCACCGGCACCCCGGCCGTCGGTGTCGCGCTGACACTGCGTACCCCCGAGGGCGAGGTCCTGGCCACGGGGGAGACGGACGCGGACGGGCGCGCGGGGCTCGGGCCGGACGTGCTGCCCCGTGGGGACCTGGAGCTGCGGTTCGACACCGGCGCCCACCACCGCGCCGCCGGGGTCCCGACGTTCCACCCGTACGTCGTCGTCGCGTTCACGGTGACCGGGACCGACCACCTGCACGTGCCGCTGCTGCTCAGCCCCTTCGCCCACAGCACCTACCGCGGCAGCTGACCAGGCGGGCGCCCGGCGCCCGGCGCCCGGCGCCCGGCGCCGAGACTCGGCTCCGCGGACACGTTCGTGGTCACACGACCGCGAACGTGTCCGCGGAGC
>NZ_JAMAYF010000109.1:0-457 GCF_023712445.1 Curtobacterium sp. P97
TTTCCGCACTCCTTGAAAAGCCCGCCATTCGGCGGGCTTTTTTCATGTCCGCTCGCCAGCGTGTGCGCCTGTTCGGCGGGGCCCGTCCCTTCTCGTGACGTTACGTAACATCCCCGCGTTACGACGACAGAACACGTGTCACATTGTCGCCGATCTAAAAAATTTTCCTTATAAATCAATGGAATATTGCGCGTGTAATGTCTGGCACGCAACCTGCTTTATAGGTTGGAATCGTTAGAACAGGGAGGATGGCGTCAGGGACCGGGAATGCGCGGCGAGCGCATGAACAACGGGATCGACGCCTTCACATGCCGACGCGCCAAGCGTCGGCGCAACAGATGATGGTCCGCGCCAGCGTGCGGATCTCGATGGCCCCGTCGCCTATCCTCGTAGGGCGACGGTTTCGCCCGCGCTTCTCTGAAGCGCGGGCTATTTTTTTGGTGCCGTCGCCATGTCG
>NZ_JAMAYF010000110.1:0-456 GCF_023712445.1 Curtobacterium sp. P97
GTACTCGACGACGTCGGCCGGCCACTGGTTGGCCTCGCAGAGCAGCACCCGGTCGGGATACTCGGCGTCGACCACCTTGCGCACGCGCTTGAGCAGCTCGTGGGTCTTGGGGAGGTTCTCGCAGTTGGTCCCCTCCTCCTCGAACAGGTAGGGGACGGCGTCGAGCCGGAACCCGTCGATGCCCAGGTCGAGCCAGAACCGCAGCGCGTCGAGGATGGCCTCGACGACCTTGGGGTTCTCGAAGTTCAGGTCGGGCTGGTGGCTGAAGAAGCGGTGCCAGAAGTACTGCTTGCGCACCGGGTCGAAGGTCCAGTTCGAGACCTCGGTGTCGACGAAGATGATCCGGGCGTCGGAGTACTTCGTGTCGTCGTCGCTCCACACGTAGAAGTCGCCGTAGGGCCCCTCGGGGTCGTTGCGGCTGGCCTGGAACCAGGGGTGCTGGTCCGAGGTGTGGTT
>NZ_JAMAYF010000111.1:0-454 GCF_023712445.1 Curtobacterium sp. P97
GCGACGAGGACGACTGGGACTCCCGCCCGCCGGTGGTCACGGTCATGGGTCACGTCGACCACGGCAAGACCAAGCTGCTGGACGCCCTGCGCCACACGAACGTCGTGGCGAAGGAGGCCGGTGGCATCACCCAGCACATCGGCGCCTACCAGATCGTCACCGAGCTCGACGGCGTCGAGCGGCCGATCACCTTCATCGACACCCCGGGTCACGAGTCGTTCACCGCGATGCGTGCCCGTGGCGCCAAGGTGACCGACATCGTGGTGCTGGTGGTCGCGGCCGACGACGGCGTCATGCCGCAGACGGTCGAGGCGCTCAACCACGCCCAGGCGGCCCAGGTGCCGATCGTGGTCGCGGTGAACAAGATCGACAAGGAGGGGGCCAACCCGCCAAGATCCGCCAGCAGCTCACCGAGTACGGCCTGGTCGCCGAGGAGTACGGCGGCGAGACCATG
>NZ_JAMAYF010000112.1:0-453 GCF_023712445.1 Curtobacterium sp. P97
GCGTGCGCGGAGGTCTGGGCCGAGGCGCTGGCGACGTCCTGGTCCGGTGAACCGGTCTGGTTCCACGGCGACCTCGCGCCCGGCAACCTGCTCGCCGTGGACGGGCGCCTGTCCGCGGTCATCGACTTCGGCGTCTGCGGTGTCGGCGACCCCGCGTGCGACCTGGTCATCGCCTGGACGTGGCTGGGCGTCGCGGGCCGGGCGGCGTTCCGCGACGCCGTCGACCTCGACGAGGGCACCTGGGCGCGCGCCCGCGGCTGGGCGCTGTGGAAAGCGCTCATCACCGAGCCGGGGTCCCCGCTGCACGGCGAGCAGCAGCGCGCCCTCACCACCCTGCTCGCCGAACGCCGTACGCGACGTCCCGGCACGCCCGCGTACACGGACACCGACACGGACACCGCGAGGACCGGGGAGCAGCCCGGTCCACGAGCGGGGATGTCGGACCCCCGGGGC
>NZ_JAMAYF010000113.1:0-453 GCF_023712445.1 Curtobacterium sp. P97
TCATGTCGCTGCGATAAAGCCCGTTCGGCGGGAACACGACGAGCGGCAGCGGATCAACATGGGAAACAGAAAAATCGGCGCTATCGAGCCAGGACAGCGGTTCTGGCCAGTGCATGGTCCCAACCGTTTCGCCACGTTTTTGTTTCACCATGACAAGGTCAAACTCACCGGTCTCGAAACCTTTCTGCAAGTCACGGCTGAGACCGCTCGTCACTTCGAGTTTCGTGTTGGGATGTGCGCGCATGAAACGCGCCAGCGCAGGCGTAACCAGCCGTGAGGCAAAATCTTCCGGCAGGCCGAGGCGGAACACGGCAGCAAGTGCTGTGCCGGTCATCGCGGCTGCCGCCTCGTCATGCAAGTGCAGAATACGGCGCGCATAGCCCAGCAACTTTTCGCCTGCATCCGTCGGGCGCACATCATGCCGGGCACGTTCCAGAAGCGCCTGTCCAACAG
>NZ_JAMAYF010000114.1:0-451 GCF_023712445.1 Curtobacterium sp. P97
GGCCAGTGACGATGGCCCTCCTCTCACCCGTCGACCGGGTCAAGGTGCGGGCGCGCCGGCTGGTGCGCACCGTGTACGGCCGCCCCATGGCCACCCTCGAGGACCTCGGCGACCAGGTCAGCTTCTACGGCCGCGCGCTGGGCTGGACGCCCCGCACGCTCAAGCGCTACAAGCGCGAGACGTTCCGGCTGCTGGCCGAGGTCAGCTTCGGCACGGGCGCGCTGGCCGTGGTCGGCGGCACGGTCGGCGTCATCGCGTTCCTGTCGTTCTTCACCGGCACCGAGGTGGGGCTGCAGGGGTACCAGGCGCTCGACCAGCTGGGCACCTCGGCGTTCACCGGGTTCCTCTCCGCCTACTTCAACACCCGCGAGATCGCGCCGCTGGTCGCCGGGCTGGCCCTGTCGGCCACGGTCGGCTGCGGGTTCACCGCGCAGATCGGGGCGATGCGGAT
>NZ_JAMAYF010000115.1:0-450 GCF_023712445.1 Curtobacterium sp. P97
CACCAGCACCCAGGTGACGGCGGCCAGCGGCAGCAGGATCCACCACGAGCGGATCCGCTTCTGCACGCAGAACCCGAACAGCGCCAACGGGATGAGCGCCAGCGCGAGCGGGCCGAACGACAGCGACGACGTGTAGAAGATCGCGATGATCGTGATGGCCAGCAGGTCGTCGACGATCGCCAGGGTGAGCAGGAAGGTGCGCAGTGCGGCGGGCAGGTGCGTGCTGATGACCGCGAGCACGGCGAGCGCGAAGGCGATGTCGGTGGCGGTGGGGATCGCCCAGCCGGTGAGCCCGCCGTCGCTGCCCAGGTTGACGACGGTGTAGATGATCGCCGGCATCGCCATGCCGCCCACGGCCGCCGCGACCGGCAGCGCGGCCTTGCGGGGGTCACGGAGGTCACCGGCGACGAACTCGCGCTTCAGCTCGAGACCGGCGACGAAGAAGAAGAT
>NZ_JAMAYF010000116.1:0-450 GCF_023712445.1 Curtobacterium sp. P97
GATGAAGCCGCGGATCGCGTCCTTGCCGTTCTCTTCGAGCTTCGCCCAGACGACGAACACGTCGGCGATCGGCGAGTTGGTGATCCACATCTTCGCGCCGGACAGCGAATAGCCGCCGGGCACCTTCTTCGCGCGCGTGACCATGCTGCCGGGATCGGAGCCGTGGTTCGGCTCGGTCAGGCCGAAGCAGCCGATCCATTCGCCGCTCGCGAGCTTCGGCAGGTATTTCTGCTTTTGCGCGTCCGAGCCGAATTCGAAGATCGGCACCATCACGAGCGACGATTGCACGGACATCATCGACCGGTAGCCGGAATCGACGCGCTCGACTTCGCGCGCGATCAGCCCGTAGCTCACGTAGTTGAGGCCGGGGCCGCCGTATTCCTCGGGAATCGTCGGGCCGAGCAGGCCGACCTCGCCCATCTCGCGAAAGATGGCCGCGTCGGTGCGTTC
>NZ_JAMAYF010000117.1:0-450 GCF_023712445.1 Curtobacterium sp. P97
TCGTGCACCTCGAGCGCCTGGAACGCGAACGGCGCCCAGCCGCCGGCGCCGTCGGGCTTCCACTGCGCGAACGCCGTCGAGCCGTTGAGGTCCACCGGCAGCAGCGCCGACCCGCGGCAGCCCGCACCCGGGCCCTCCATCCACGCGACGACGTCGGAGGCCGACCGCAGCCACATGGCGAAGGGCGGCATGTCCTGCACGGCGTCGTCGTGCAGGAGCTTCACGAAGGCGGCCATGTCGTAGCGCTGGAAGGCGTCGACGTAGGCGGCGAGCAGCTCGGCCTGGTCGGCGTCGACCTCGCCGGGCCGTGCCTTGCCGTCGTACCCGGCCAACGTGGCGCGGGCCCGCTGCAGCGCGCTGTTCACCGCGGCGACGGTGGTGTCCAGCAGTGCGGCGACCTCCTCCGCCCGCCAGCGCAGCACCTCGCGCAGCACCAGGACGGCCCGCTGC
>NZ_JAMAYF010000118.1:0-450 GCF_023712445.1 Curtobacterium sp. P97
GTGTATATGAACCTGACCGGAATTCACGCCGAATATTGGCGACAACGTAAGGCACCCATTCCGGGCTGGGCGGCCGGATTCATGCCGCGCGCCCGTGTTGATATCGATGCGTGCGTGAATCAGCACGCGGAACCGAAACCGCGACGCGCGGACGGCGTGCACGCGTGTGATAACCTGTTGGCTATCATCCGTTCGCACCGAAAGCATATCGCGCGCACGCATCGCGGCGACTCCAATGCAGAGTTCCGCGTATCCGCGCTCGCTTGCTATCTCGAAGGCATAGCGCAACAGCCGGGTACCGTGTGCAATCCCGAAAAGCGCGCGGCTTTTGCTCGCAAATGGGCGGCCCGCATCCGCAACCGTGCGCGCGACGTGGCTCGGGCGCGTGAGGAATAACCTAGGAATCGATAGGGTTATTGTTGTCGGGTGCACTGCGCCCGCATACAATAG
>NZ_JAMAYF010000011.1:0-132379 GCF_023712445.1 Curtobacterium sp. P97
ACCGTCCTCGACGCCGTCGACCACGCCCTGACCACCCTCGACCAGACCCTCGGCCGACAGATCCCGGTCCTGGTCCACCTCACCGGCGGCACCCGCACCGCACTGGCACGCACCACCCGCGTCCAGTGACGCCACCCGGCGGACGACGCCGGACACGAACGCACCACCAGCACCACCGCAACCCGGTCGGACGAGGCAGACCGAGCCTCCCGACCGTCACCACCGGGCACCAGCCCACGAGAGAGAAGGGAACCCACCATGGGACTCGACGACAAGATCAAGAACGCCGCACAGGACCTGACCGGCAAGGCCAAGGAGGCCTTCGGCAACGCGACGAACAACGACGAGAAGGTCGCAGAGGGCAAGAAGGACCAGGCCGCTGCGAGCGCCAAGCAGACCGGCGAGGACGTCAAGGACGTCTTCAAGTAACAGCGGACCACGGCCGTCGCTCCCCGTGGGGAGCGACGGCCGTCCTGTTCACAGAGGAGGAAGCCATGCAGCACGATCCGAACGCCCGGACGCAGATCACCGAGGTCGACCTGCCGCCCGAGCTGACCACCCCGCTCCCCGAGGATGCCGGGCCCCTGGTGGTCGCCGCCCGCACCGCGGCGGAGACGGCGCTCGGCGTGCCGGGCGTCCACCACCTGGGCGGGCTCGTCGCCCGCGCCGCCGACCGCGTCCGCTCGCAGCTCGGCCGCACCGCCGGAGCGCCCGGGGTGCAGGTCGACGACAACGACGGCACGCTCGACGTGACCGTGTCCGTCGTCATCAGCTACCCGCAGCCGGTCCGCGAGGTCGCCGAGGAGGTCCGCCGCCAGGTGGCCGCCGCGGTGTCGCAGCTCGGCGCCGGACAGCCCACCACGGTCGACGTCCGCGTGCTCGACGTGCACGGACCCTTCGACGACGAGCCGACCCCCGTCGACCGGGCCCGGGAGGCCGTGGGCGATGCGGTGGACCGCACGAAGGAGGCCGTCTCGGGTGCCGCGGAGGACGTCCGCGGCGGTGCCGCCGAGGTCGCCGAGCGTGCACGGGACGCTGCGCAGGACGCGGCGGGTGCCACGCGCGAGGCCGCCGGTCGCGCACGCGACGCCGCCGGCGGCGCCGTCGACCGGGCACGGGAGACCGCGGGGGACCTGCGCGAGCGGGCGTCCGACGCCGTGGACACCGCGCGGGCGAAGGCGGCCGACGCCGTCGACACGGCGCGCGAGACCGCATCCGACGCGGCGGAGCGTGCCGCGGAGAAGTCCTCCGACGCCGGCGACGCGGCGAAGCAGGCCGTCAGCGCGGCGAAGGACGCCGCGGCGGACGCCTCGCAGGAGGTCCGCGACCGTGCCTCCGGTGCTGCCTCGGCAGCGACCGACGCCGCGGCCGACGCGGGCGCAGCGGCCTCGGACGCCGCCGACTCCGCAGCGACCGCGACGCAGGACGCGGTGACCGCGACGCAGGACGCAGCGGACGGTGCACGTCGCGAGGGCAGCACCGACGCCGACGAGCCGTCGGTGGAGAGCGCACCCGCCGCGGACGAGCAGGTCGCCGACGCGCTGGACGAGGCGGCCGACCGCATCGAGCACGCCGCGGACGTCGTCCGCGACGAGGCCGACGCCCGCCACGACCAGGCCGCCGCCCACCGCAGCGGCAGCGGCGACGGCGACGGCGAGGCACAGCGATGACCGCGTGGGCGGGACGCCGGGGCACCACCGCCCGGCGTCCTCGCCCGCGCGGCGTCTGGACCACGTCGGGCATCGGCATCGTGCTGGTGCTCGCCGTGGCCCTCGGCGGGTACCTGCCGCTCGTCGGGTTCCTCGGCGGCGTGACCGCCACCACGGCGGGGCTCGTGCCGTTCCCGTTCGTCCGGATCGCCCTCGTCACCGCGCTCGGCCTGGTGGTGGTCCTCGCCCTGTTGCTCTGGGCGCTGACCCGACGGCACACGGTCACGTCGGTGTTCGCCGTCGTGCTCGCGATCCTGGTCAGCCTCGCGGTCACGGCCTACCCCGTGGTGACGATCGCCATCGCCTCGGCGGACCGCGCGGGCGACGTGTGGCCGATCGTCACCGAGCTCTGGCAGCGCTTCACCGGCTGACGGTCCGCCCACCCGACCGACGGCCGGTCAGTGTCCGGCGGCGGCCGCCAAGCGGGCCAGGCCCTCGTCGATCGTGATCGTCGGGGACCAGCCGAGGTCGTGGCGCGTCCGTCGCTGGTCGAACCAGTGGGCGGTGGACAGCTGCTCGGCGAGGAACCGCGTCATCGGCGGCTCGTCCGCCCCCGGACGCACCCGCCACACCGCCTCGACCACGGACCCGGCTGCACGGGCGACGGCGGCGGGCACGTGCAGCCGCGGTGCAGGGACGCCGGATGCGGTGCAGATGCCCGCCAGGAGCTCCCCCACCGGCCGCGGCTCTCCGTTCGTCACGACGTAGGCGTTGCCGTGCACGGCGTCGTCCGCCGCGTGCTCGAGCGCAGCGACCATCGCCGAGGCCGCGTTGTCGACGTAGAGCGTGTCGATGAGCGCGGCGCCCGAGTCGAGGAGCGGCAGCCGGCCGGCACGTGCCCGGTCCACGATGCGTCCGACCAGCTGCGTGTCGCCCGGTCCCCACACCAGGTGCGGGCGGACGGCCACGACCGCGAAGCCCGGCTCGTCAGCCGCCAGCGCGAGGAGCTCCGCGGCGCCCTTCGTCCGCGCGTAGTGCCCGCGGGCGGCCATCGGCTCGGCAGGGTCGGCAGCGGCGCCGGCCAGCGACGACCCGGTGTGCGCCACGGACGGCGACGACACGAAGACGAAGCGCCCCACCCCGGCGGCCCGCGCGGCGTCGAGCAGCGCGCTCGTCCCGGCGATGTTGACCCGCGCGAAGTCGGCCGGGTCCCCGGCGAGCGAGACCTTCGCCGCCAGGTGCACCACGGCGTCGACGCCCTCGACCGCGCGCGCGACCGCAGCGGTGTCCGTCATCGTGCCGAGCGAGTCCTCCACACCGTCGACCCGGGACGGCCGACGCTGGAACGTGCGGACGTCGTGCCCGGCGTCCCGGACGGCAGCGGCGGTCGCCCGGCCGAGGAAGCCGCTGGCACCGGTGACCAGGACCCTCACGGGCGGGTCATCCGGCCGCCGCCGAGCACCGTCGTCGCCCATCGCGACAGCCGGGCGCGGTCGACCTTCGAGTTGTGCCGGACGTCCGTCGGCAGCACCGGGACGACGAGCACCGCGGCGAGCGGGACCCCGGCGGCGGTGCGGACGGCGGCGGCGAGCTCGGCCGACGCGAGGCCGGGACGCCGGGCTGCGGGGACGGTCTCGACCACGGCGACGACCTGCTGGGTGCCGGACGGTCCGGTGCTCGCGATGCCGGCACGGCCGACGCCGTCGACGCGCTCGATGCGCTGCTCGGGTCCGACGGGTGTCACGACACCGTGCGGGGTCGTCACGACGTGCTGGAGCCGGCCCTCGATCCACAGGCGCCCGTCGGCGTCGAGGTGCCCCACGTCGCCGGTGCGGTGCCCGCGCGGGTCGTCGACCCCGAGCCGCGAGACGCGGTCCGTGCGCCAGAGTCGGTCGTAGTGGTCGCGGACGTGCGGGGCCGCGACGACAACCTCGCCCGTGACGCCGGCCTGCTCCGTGAGGTCTCCGGTCGGTGCGCCGTCGGCGTCGAGCGGCGCGATCCGCACGCGCACACCGACCGCCGGTCGACCGACGCAGATGCCGTCGTCGGGAGCGGAACCCGCCGACCGGACGCCGTCCAGGTCGACGTCCGTCATGAGCAGGCCCTCGGTCATGCCGTAGGGCGTGTGCGCCGCTGCGTTCGGCATGAGGTCGGTGGCCGCCCGGAGGAGCGCCGCGGGCACCGGTGCCCCCGCGGACAGGAACAGACGCACCCGACCGAGGGCATCGCGGTCGCCGGCCGCCAGCGCCGGTGCCGTCGCGACGACGTTCGCCAGCGCTGCGGGTGAGAGGAACACCACGGTCGCGTCCACGGCGGCCACCGCGTCGGCCACCGCCGACGCCGTCAGCGTGCGCGGACGGGTGACGTCCATGTCCGGGGCCACCGACCGGGCACCGAGGGCGGGACCGAGCAGGGCGAACGGCGCGAAGCCGGCGACCAGCCCCGTGCCGACGCCGACGCCGTACTGCGCCGCGAGGACGTCCCGCACCGCGGTGAGCTGCCCGTGCGTGTAGACGACGCCCTTGGCCGGACCGGTCGAGCCCGAGGTGAACAGGACGGCCGCGGGTGCGTCCGGCGACGGTGCAGCGGGCAGGCCTGCTCCGGCTGCGAGTCGTCGGGCGCCACGTCGGGCGACCTCGGTCAGGGTGTGCTCCACGCCGAGGACCGCTCGCGCGGGGGCCGGGAGCGCGACCGTCGCGATGCGTCGACCCGGCCACCCGAGTGCGCGCGCAGCTCCGAGACCGGGCAGCGCCCCGATCACCCAGTCCGGCCGGGCGCCGCGGACGGCACGGGTGAGCCCGCGCAGACCGAGGCCGGCGTCCGCGACGACGACCACGGCACCGATCCGGACGCAGGCGTACAGGACGGCCGTCAGGTCGGCCCCTGGCGTGACGAGCAACGAGACGCGGTCGCCGGGACGCACGCCGAGGTCGGCGAGACCGACGGCGACCTCGCGGACACGGCGGGCGAGCAGCCGCCACGAGACCGTCCGCGGGCCGCCGGGAGCGGCCATCTCGACGAGCGCCGGGCTCGCGTCGTCCGCGAGGTCGTCGAGGGCTGCCCAGAGCGGTCGGTCGGTCGCGGGGCCCTCGGTGGTCGCGCCGGTCGCGTCGCTCGCGTCGGCCGTCCGGGCGTCGGCCGTCCGGGCGTCGGCCTGGAGGCTCGACTCGCCACCGCCGGGCGCGTGCCCGTCCGGCAGGCGGTCGCCGAGCCAGTCGAGCACCGTGCCCGCGACGTCGGCGTCGTCCGGAAGCAGGTGACCGGCACCCTCGAAGCGGTGCACGTCGGCGTGCGGCAACCGGTCGGCCAGGTCGTCGAGGTACCGCTCGAGGAACACCGGGTCACGCGGTCCCCACATGACGAGCGCCGGGACCTCGAGCGCCGCGACACCGGCCGCGATCCGGTCGAGCTCGGTCGCGCTGGGGTGCGCGGCGTCGACGGGGATGTCCGCCACGAACCCGCCGATGCCCCCGCGGCGGGCTGCTCCGCGGTACGGCGCCCGGTAGGCGTCGGCGGTCGGCCGGTCGAGCGTCGGGTGCGCGATGGCGAGCGTCGTCTCGAGGAACGCGGGCGTCAGGACGGTGCCGCGACCGAGCACGCCGGGACGCAGGGCCAGCCGCAGCGGTGCGGGGATCGGGGCGTCGTCGGGCTGGTGCACGGCGGTGTTGCACGTCGCCACGCCCACGACGAGGTCGGGGTGGTCGACCGCCCAGCCGAGCGAGACGACGCCGCCCCAGTCGTGCCCGAGCGTGACGACGGGTCCGGCGAGTCCGAGCTCGTCGGTCAGGGCACCGAGGTCGCGCACGCGGTCGGCCAGACGGTGCTGGTCGGCGATGCGCTCCGAGAAGCCCATGTCGAGCTGGTCGACGGCGATCACGCGCCAGGCCGGGCCACCGGCCCGGGCGACGCTGAGCGTGCGGGCCGCGACGGACCGCCAGAGGTAGGACCAGGTGGGGTTGCCGTGCACGCAGAGCAGGGTGCCGACCGGGGTGACGCCGAGCGCCTCGAGCTGACCGGCCGTGTCGAGGAGGTGCCAGGTGCGCGCGGGGTGGTGCGTGCCTCCCGGCCGGCCGTCCGGCGACCCGGGGACGGTGACCAGACGGGACCAGGCCGGGTCGAGTCCGGGCAGGGGCGGCGGGAGCGTCGCCGGGGCCGTGCTGGCAGCGACGCGCGGGAGGCCGGACCTCACCAGCGCAGTTCCATCATCGCCGTGTTGATGCCGGAGCCGACGCCGCCCAGGAAGACGCGGTCACCGCGGGTGATGCCGCCGCGGTCGACCTCGTCGGCCAGGGTGATCGGGATCGACGCCGGGCCGACGTTGCCGTAGCGCTGGTAGGTGGTCGGGACCTTCGTGCGCGGGATGCCGATGGCCTCGACGAAGGCGTTCGTGTGCACGTCGGAGACCTGGTGGAGCACGTAGCGGTCCATGTCCTGCCAGTCGAAGTGCGAACGCGCCTCGGTCCAGGCGGCGACGACGAGCTCCATGCCGCCCTTCAGCAGCATCTTCGCGTCGGTGAACATGCCGTCCACGCTGCCGACGCACAGGTCGTACCACTGCGTCGCCGCGCGGGTGACGCCGCCGATGATGCGGTGCCCCTCGGGGTGGACGTCGGACGGGCCGAGCACGGCGGCCGCGGCGCCGGACCCGAGGGTCAGGCTCGCGAACTCGCTCATGAAGTCCTTGCGGTTCCGGCCACCCTGGTTCAGGCGGTCGATCGTGTTGAGCTGCACCTGGTCGGCGTCCTCGCCGTCCACGATGAGCGCGTACTTGATCTGCCCGGAGTCGATCATGCCCGCGGCGACGCTCATCGCGTTGACGAAGCCGAGGCACGCGTTCGCGATGTCGAAGTTGATGGCCGACGTCGGCAGCCCGAGCCCGTGGTGCAGGCGGACGGCGACGCTCGGCTCGAGGTGCGGACGGGTCACCGAGGTGTTGATCAGCAGGCCGACGTCCTCCGGGCGGATGCCGGCCTCGGCCATCGCGCGACGGCCGGCGTCGATCGCGGCGTCCTGGAAGGTCTGCCCCTCGCCCCAGTTGCGGCGCTCGGTGACACCGGCGACGCGCTCGAGGAGACCGGTCGGGAGACGGAGCCGACGCAGCGCCCCGCGGAGCTTCGCCTCGATGTCCGCGGAGGTCGTCACGCGGTCCGCGACGGTCGTCGCCACCGACAGCAGCGACACGTTCTGGTGCTTCGCCGTGGCGTTGCCGGGGCGCTCCGGTTCGCTGCTCGTCGACTGGTCGACCGGTCGTTCCGTCATGATCGTCACCGACACATACTTCCGCATCCGACCTGGATGTGCGATCCGGGTGCGCTGGGCGGCACCGGTCAGGTGTCCTTCGGCAGCTTGCGGACCTTCGACCGGCGACGCCGACGGTCCGGGATCATCGACCGCATCTCCTCGAGCTTGCCGAAGCAGAGCAGGCGGTCGCTGGCCTGCAGCTCGACGCCGCTGCGGGGGTTCGGGATCACCGAGGCGCCGCGGTGCAGGGTCAGGACCGTGATGTCCCGGTCCCAGAGCCCGGACTCCTTGATGGTCTTGCCGACCAGGTCGGCGTTCGTGTGCACGAGGAGCTCGGCCACGCCGTAGCCGGTCGAGACGCTGAGGCGCTGACGGACGTCGATCTCCGGGAACGCGACCTGGTTGCCGATGAAGTCGATGATCGCGCCGGCGACGTCGAGACCCGTCGCACGCTCGATGCCCTCGAGCCCCGGCGAGGAGTTGACCTCCATGACGAGCGGTCCGTCGTTGCCCTCGAGCATGTCGACGCCCGCGACGCGGAGCCCCATGATCTGCGCCGAGCGCACCGCCGCCTCCTCGTACTCGGGGCTCAGGGTGACCTTCTCGACGGTGCCGCCGCGGTGCACGTTCGAGCGGAACTCGTCGCCGGAGGCACTGCGACGCATCGCAGCGACGACCCGGTCCCCCACGACCAGCGCACGGATGTCCCGGCCCCGGCTCTCGGAGACGAACGCCTGGATGAGCACGTTCTGCTTCGTGGAGTGCAGCGTCTCGACGATCGACTCGGCGACCTTCGCCTCGGGTGCCAGGATCACGCCGATGCCCTGCGTGCCCTCGAGCAGCTTGATGACGACCGGCGCCCCACCGACGCTGTCGATCGCCCCGCGGACGTCGGCACGGCTGTTCACGAACGTGGTCGCGGGCATGCCGATGTGGTGGCGGGACAGGATCTGGTTCGCCCGGAGCTTGTCGCGCGAGTTCGTGATGCCCGTCGCCGTGTTCGGCGTGTAGACGTCCATCTGCTCGAACTGCCGCACCACCGCGGTGCCGTAGTAGGTGATCGAGTTGCCGATCCGCGGGAGCACGGCGTCGTAGTCGCTGAGCAGCTTGCCCCGGTAGAGCAGGTCGGGCTCGTCCCCGGACAGGTCGATGGCGAACCGCAGGGTGTTCAGCACCTTGACCTCGTGGCCGCGATCGACCGCTGCGGCACGCAGACGCTGCGTCGAGTACGCGTGCGGGGCGCGCGACAGGATGGCGAGTTTCATCGGGGTTGCTCCACGGGGTCGAGACGTCGACGGCGACGCTCAATCAAAGCATGCGACAGGATGGGCACATGGCCCGGAACCCGACGATCGCAGGATGGCGTGAGTGGGCTGCCCTGCCCGGGCTGGACCTGCCCTGGATCAAGGTGAAGCTCGACACCGGGGCGCGGAGCTCGGCACTGCACGCGTTCGACCTCGAGGAGCTCCCCGGCGACCGCGTCCGCTTCTCGGTGCACCCGTGGCAGGACACCGACGCCGACGCCGTCACGCACGAGTGCGACGTGCACGACCGACGGATCGTCCGGAGCTCGACGGGGCACACGCAGGAGCGCATCGTCGTGCTGACGCCGATCACGCTCGCGGGTCGCACGATCGACGCCGAGGTCACGCTGAGCAACCGCGACCAGATGGGCTTCCGCATGCTCGTCGGCCGCGAGGCGCTGCGCCAGGGCTTCCTGGTCGACCCCGCGCGGTCGTTCATGGCCGGCCGGGCCCCGAAGGAGATCCGGCGGCGCAACCGCGGTCGCGCCTGAGGCGCGGGGCGGGCCGCTTGCGCGACGGTGCGCGCCGCGCGCAGCGCGCTCCTCGTGGCCGACGGCGTCTGGCCGTGCGCGGCGCTCCCGCACAACGGGGAGCAATCCGCGCCACGTCGTTGCGTGGTGCGGCGTGCTCTCGGTTGTGCGCGCCTCCCGTCCGCCGCTCGGGTCGCGCTCCGCAGCCCGGATGACGCTCCGTGACGACGCCCGTTCCCCCGCCGAGGTGACGTGCCTACGCTCCACGCACCGGCCCAGTCGCCGGCGTCCCGGACCCGAGGAGACCGACGTGACCGACGTGACCGACCAGACCATCGCCCGCCAGGTGGACGACTTCAACCAGGGCTTCACCACCCAGATCGGCCCGGAGCTGTCCGCGGTCTTCGACGGCGAGCAGGCCGACCTGCGCGCCTCGGGGGTGCCCGACGGGGTCGTCGGTGTCGGCGAGACCGCCCCGGACGCGCGACTCGTCACCCCGACCGGCCACGAGACGTCGTTCGCCGCCGTCCGCGGCTCCACGCCGACCGTCGTCGTCTTCTACCGCGGCGCCTGGTGCCCCTACTGCAACATCACGCTGCGCACCTACCAGCAGGAGCTCCTGCCGGCGCTGCGGGAGCGGGACGTCCAGCTCGTCGCGGTCTCGCCGCAGACGCCGGAGGCCGCCGAGCAGTCGATCGCGAACGGGGAGCTGGAGTTCCCGGTGCTGACCGACCCGGAGAACGTGCTCGCCGGACGCTTCGGCATCGTCACGGAGCCGAGCGCAGCCGCGCGGGCGGCGCACACGCAGCTCGGGTTCGACGTCGCCGACAGCAACGCCGACGACACCGCGGCGATCCCGTTCCCGTCGGTCTTCGTGATCGACGCGGACGGCGTGGTCCGCTCCGCTGACGTGCACGTCGACTACACGACGCGCACCGAGGTCGCGGACGTGCTGACCGCGGTCGACGCCCTGGTGGTCCCCGCGCCCTGACCGGCCGCTCGGCGCGGAGCCGACCGGAGCGGACGGGAGGCGCGGGCCGGGTGACGGACGTCCGTCACCCGGACCGCGCCTCCCGACCGCACCGCGGCGCGGCCGTCAGGGCAGGAGTGCGGACGCGACCGCGCGTGCGGTGGCGGAGTCCACAGCGGGGTCGCGCAGGCGCATGGCCAGCGCACCCGAGACGACGAGCAGCAGCTGCTCGGCGAGCGCCGGGGCACGGTCGCCGACGAGCGGACGAGCCGTCTCCGTCAGCCGCCGTCGCAGGGTGTCGGTCTCGCGGTCGAGGACGGCGCGCAGGTCCTCCGGGGCATCGACGTACTCGGCAGCGGTGCCGAGGAAGGCGCACCAGCGGGAGCCCGTCGGGGTGGACCGGTACTCGTCGAGCGCGTCGAACACGGCGAGCAGGCGGCCGCGGTCGTCGGTCGCCCGCTCGAGGGCACGGTCCCACGTCGCGACCCAGTCGTCGTGTCGTCGGTCGAGCGCCGCGGCGACCAGGGCCTCCTTGCTCGGGTACCCGCGGTAGAGCGTCGCCGACGACACCCCCGCGCGTTCGAGCACCGCGTCGACGGGGGTCGCCGCGATCCCGCGGGTGAAGAACAGTTCCTCGGCGGCGTCGAGCACCCGTTGCTCGGTCCCTGGACGCATCGCCATGCAGCCAGCCTAGGGTCGCAGAAGTGAAACGATCGTTTTCGTTACCGACTTCCGTCCTGCTCGCGAGCGGGCTGGGGCTCGTCGCTGCGACCTACGGCCTGGTGCGCCTGGCGTTCGGGCTCTTCCTGCCGGACGTCCAGCGCGACCTCGGCTTCGGCGCGGACGTCGGCGGTGCGGTGTCCTCGGGCGCCTCGGTCCTGTACTGCACCGGTGCCGTCGTGGGGTTCCTGCTCGCCGACCGCGCCGCCCGGGAGCTCGTCGTGGTCGCGGCGCTCACCGCAGGCCTCGGCGCGATCACGACGGCGGCGAGCGCGACGACCGTCGTGTTCGGGGTGGCCGCCGTGGTGGCGTCGACCGGGGCCGGGCTGGCGTCGCCGGCGATGGTGCAGCTGGTCGCCGGCCGGCTCGACGGCGCCGCACGCGACCGGGCCCAGGCGGTGGTGAACTCCGGGACGGGCCCGGGGCTCGTCGCGGCCGGGGTCCTCGCGCTCGTGCTGCTGCCGGACTGGCGCACCGCCTGGGCCGCCGCCGGCGTGGTCACGCTGCTGGTCGGTGCGGTGGTGTTCCTCGCGGCCGGAAGAAGAGCACCGGACGCGCGCTCCACCCCGGCAGCGGCCCAGCGCTCCGCGCTCCAGCGCCCCGCGGTCCGGCGCCCCGCGCTCCGCGCGGCGCTCCCGGGACGGTCGTGGTTCGGCGCACAGGTCGTGCCGGTCGTGGTGGCGCTGCTCTTCGGTGCGGGCTCGGCGGCGGTCTGGACCTACGGCCGCTCGGCGCTCGTCGGAGCCGGCGTGCCGAGCGGACTGACGGTCGTCGCCTGGATCGCGCTCGGCGTCGGCGGGGCCTCGGTCGCGGTGACGGCACGGTGGACGAGCGGGCTGCCCGCTGCCCGCCTGTGGCTGCTGACGACGACGCTCGCCGCCGTCGCGGTGCTCACGCTCGGGCTGCTGCCCCACGTCGTCGGGGCCGCACTGGTGGCGTGCGCGCTGTTCGGGTGGGGCTACACCGCGGCGACGGGCGCGCTCATCGCCTGGACGACGGAGATCGACCAGGGCCACGCGGCCGCGGGCACCGCGCTGCTCTTCGTGGTGCTCGTCGCCGGCCAGGCACTCGGGGCAGCGGCGGCCGGCGTGCTGGTCGGGCCCGCGGGCACGGCGACGACCTTCACCGCGGCAGCCGCCGTCGTGGCGGTCGCTGCCACCACACCGCTCGTCGTCGCCCGGCGGGACCTGCGGCCGGCGGCGCCCACCCGGTAGCGTTGCCCGCATGGGGTGGACGAGGGAGGGGTGGGCCCGGTTGCCCGTCGGACCGCGGGAGCACCGGCAGGACGCACTGCTCGCGCTCGTGCTCGGCGTCGGGTTGGCCGTCACGACCACGCTGTACGGCGCCGCGGGCGTCTACGAGGACGACCAGGCGCCGTGGTGGGTGTCGGCGCTCATGGTGGTCGCGAACGCCGCGCCGATCGCGTTCCGCCGCCGCTGGCCGATGACCGTCGCCGTCGTGTCCGCGCTGGCGTTCGCCGCGACACAGCTGCTCCACGTCCCCGAGATCATCCTCGTCAACTTCACCCTCTTCATCGCGCTGTACACGGTCGGGGCGTGGTGCTCGGACCGGATCCGTGCCGAGGTGGTCCGCTGGGTGATCATCGGCGGGATGTTCGCGTGGGTGTTCCTCGCGCTCTCGTTCGGGTGGGCGGTGCCGAACGCGCTGCCGAACGACGACGACGCCCTGATCCCGCCGTACATCGCGTACTCGCTCGTCAACATCCTCATCAACGTGCTGTACTTCGGCGGCGCCTGGTACGCCGGCAACCGCGCGTGGGCAGCCGCGGTGGCCAAGCACGACCTCGCCGAACGCACCGCGGAGCTCGCCGCCGAACGGGAGCGCACGGCTGCCCAGGCGATCACCCTCGAGCGCGTGCGGATCGCCCGCGAGCTGCACGACGTCGTGGCCCACCACGTGTCGCTGATGGGTGTCCAGGCCGGAGCCGCCCGACGCGTGGTCGGCCGCGACCCGGAGCAGGCGACCGCCTCGCTCACGGTGGTCGAGGACAGCGCACGCACCGCGGTCGAGGAACTCCGCCGGATGCTGGGGACCCTGCGCGAGGACGACCCCGGCGCGAGCGCGACCGACACCGCGCCGAGCACGGCCGGGCTCGGTCGGATGCCGGAGCTGGTCGACGCCGTCCGCTCCTCGGGCCGGGACGCCGGGCTCGTCGTGGTCGGTGACGAGCGCTCGGTGCCGCCGACCGTCGGGGCCGTGGCGTTCCGCATCGCGCAGGAGGCCGTGACGAACGTCGTCAAGCACGCCGGCCCCACCGCCCGCGCGGACCTGCGCCTGCGGTACCTCGACGACGGCATCGAGGTCGAGGTCGCCGACGACGGACACGGCGCCGGCGCGGTCCGCGACCCGGGCGGCAGCGGGCTGGGCCACGTCGGCATGCGGGAGCGCGTCGCCGCCGTGGGCGGTCGCATCGAGATCGGGCCCCGCGCCCGGGGAGGGTACCTGGTACGGGCATGGCTGCCGACGACCTGACGATCGTGCTCGCGGACGACCAGGACCTGGTGCGTGCCGGCTTCCGCGTCATCCTGGAGTCCGAGCCGGGCTTCCGCGTGGTCGGCGAGGCCCCGGACGGCGGCGCCGCGGTCGACGCGGTCGTCGCGCTGCGACCCGACGTCGTGTGCCTCGACGTCCAGATGCCCGGCGTCGACGGGCTCGAGGCGGCACGACGCATCGGCGCGCTCCCGGACCCGCCGGCGGTGCTCGTGCTCACCACGTTCGACGACGACGACGCCCTGTTCCAGGCGCTCGAGGCGGGGGCGAGCGGGTTCCTGCTGAAGAACGCCTCCCCCGAACGGCTGATCGACGCCGTCCGCACGGTCGCCGCCGGGGACGCCCTGCTCGCCCCCGACGTCACGCGCCGGGTGATCAGCCGCGCGACCGCCGGGCACGGGCCCACCTGCCCCGCGCACGCCGGCCACACGGCGTCCCCGGTCGACGACGGTGCGGCCGCCATCGCCGACGCGGGGCTCACCGAACGCGAGGCCGAGGTCCTGCGACTGCTCGCGCGCGGCTGCAGCAACGCCGAGATCGCCCGCGCGCTCTTCGTCGGCGAGGCGACCGTCAAGACGCACGTGTCGAACGTCCTGCAGAAGACCGGCGTGCGCGACCGCATCCAGGCGGTCGTGTGGGCCTTCGAGCACGGCGTCTCCTCCGCGGCCTGACGGACCCCGCTCCCCCGTGCGGTGGAGCCGGGGCGTCGGGAAGTCCCGCCTCCCGCCGGAGGTGGGCAGCGCCTCCCGGACCGTAGCGTCGAGACGTCGGCGAGGACCGCCGGCGGAAGGGGAACGGGCGATGCTCACCATCGAAGGCGTGACGAAGCACTTCGGCGACCGCCGGGTGCTCGACGACGTGGGGTTCTCGGTCGGCAGCGGCCGGCTGACCGGGTTCGTCGGCGGCAACGGCGCCGGCAAGACGACCACCATGCGGATCCTGCTCGGCGTGCTGCAGGCCGACACCGGGCACGTGTCCATCGACGGCGCCGAGGTCGGCCCGACCGACCGCCGCCGCTTCGGCTACATGCCCGAGGAACGCGGGCTCTACCCGAAGATGCCGGTCGCCGAGCAGATCACCTACCTCGCACGCCTGCACGGTGTCGACAAGCGGACCGCGGGGCAGCGGACCACCGCGCTGCTCGAACGACTCGACCTCACGCAGCACGCGAGCGACGCCGTCGAGAAGCTCTCGCTCGGCAACCAGCAGCGCGTGCAGGTCGCTGCGGCGCTCGTCCACGACCCCGAGGTCCTGGTGCTCGACGAGCCCTTCTCGGGCCTCGACCCGATGGCCGTCGACACCGTGCTCGGCGTGCTCCGCGAGCAGGCGGCGAGGGGTGTCCCGGTGCTCTTCTCGAGCCACCAGCTCGACGTGGTCGAGCGGCTGTGCGACGACGTCGTGGTGATCGCCGACGGGACGATCCGTGCCGCCGGCTCCCAGGAGGACCTGCGCCGCAGCGCCGGCCCCGCCGCGTGGGAACTGCTCGTCGACGGCGACGTCGCGTGGATCCGCGACGAACCCGGCGTGACCGTGCGCGAGTTCGACGGCGGGTACGCGGTGTTCGAGGCCGACGAGCCCACGGCGCAGCGCATCCTGCAGCGCGCCGTCCAGCACGGCACGGTGGGCTCGTTCGCCCCGCGCGTGCCCCGTCTCAGCGAGGTCTTCCGGGAGGTCGTCCGATGACCAGCCACTTCGTCGACGCCGTCCGGCTCGTGACCGTCCGCGAGATCCAGGCCCGCGTCCGCAGCAAGGCCTTCGTGGTCTCCGCCGCGATCCTGGTGCTCGCCGTCGTCGTGTCCGTCGTCATCGCGGGCATCATCGGCAAGGCGACCGCAGACGACACCACGCCCGTCGCGGTGGTCGACGGCGTCTCGCTCCAGTCCACCGACGGCCTCGACGTCACCCCGACCACCACCGTCGCCCAGGCCGAGCGCCTCGTGCGGAGCGGTGACGTGGACGCCGCCGTCGTGCCGTCCGACGACACCCTCGGGTACAGCGTCGTCGGGCTCGAGGACACCCCGACCGACGTCGTCGGTGCCCTCAGCGTCACCCCTGCGGTGGAGCTCCTGCAGCCCGGCACGCTCTCGGCGGGCCTGGTGTCCGCCATCGGCATCCTGTTCGGCGTCGTCTTCTTCACCTCCGCCGTGACCTTCGGGTCGTCGATCGCGCAGAGCGTCGTCGAGGAGAAGTCGACGCGGGTGGTCGAGATCCTGATGGCCGCCATCCCGGCCCGTGCCCTGCTCGCCGGGAAGGTGCTCGGCAGCAGCATCATGGCGTTCGCGCAGATCATCGCCATCGCGATCGCCGGCGCCGTGGCCCTCGCGGTCACCGGGCAGGACAACCTGTTCACGTTGCTCGGCCCCAGCGTCCTGTGGTTCGTCGGCTTCTTCGCCGTCGGCTTCGTGCTCATCGCCGCGCTGTTCGCCGCGTCCGCCGTGCTCGTGTCCCGCCAGGAGGACGTCGGCAGTGTCACGATGCCCGTGATGCTCCTCGTGATGATCCCGTACATCCTCATCGTCTCGGCGGCGGACAACGAGACGATCGTCGGGATCATGTCGTACGTCCCGTTCAGCGCGCCGATCGGGATGCCGATGCGGATCTTCCTCGGGACCGCCGAGTGGTGGGAGCCGATCCTGTCGCTGCTGCTCGTCGCCGCGTCGGTCGTCGTGGTCGTCGCCGTGGGCGCGCGCATCTACGAGAACGCGCTGCTCCGGACCGGCGGACGGGTGAAGCTGACGGAGGCGATCCGCGGCTGACGTCGCCGCACGACGGACGGGAGGCGCGGCGCCGGCTGGCACCGAGCCTCCCGTCCGGAACGCAGCCGCGCCGGGCGCGGGGCGCCCCGCACAACCAGGAGCACGTCGCGCCACGGAACCGCACGGCGCGACGTGCCTCCCGTTGTGCGGGAGCCCGTCACGTCACGCTGGCGCCGCCGGACGGGAGGCACGGTGCCGGCTGGCACCGTGCCTCCCGTCCGGAACGCAGCCGCGCCGGGCGCGGGGCGCCCCGCACAACCGGAAGCACGTCGCGCCACGGAACCGCACGGCGCGACGTGCCTTCCGCTGTGCGGGAGCCCGTCACGCCACGCAGGCGCCGCCGGACGGGAGGCACGGGACCGGACCGCACCGTGCCTCCCGACCGGAACGCAGCCGCGCCGGGCGCGGGGCGCCCCGCACAACCACACGCACGTCACGCCACGGAACCGCACGGCGCGACGTGCCTTCCGCTGTGCGGGAGCACGTCACGCCACGCAGGCGTCGCCGACGCGACGGCTGACGCACGGTGCCGGCTGGCACCGTGCCGCCGGGCCCGTCAGAGCTGGCCGAGGGCCGCCTGCACGCCCAGGCTCGTCCCCGCGACGAGCACCCACAGCACGATGCCGAGCAGCATCGGCCGGAACCCGGCCCGGCGGAGCGCCGCGAAGTCCGTCGAGACCCCGACGGCCGCCAGCGCCACCGTGATGAGGAAGGTCGCCGCCGTCGAGAACCCCGGGGCCGCCGCCGCGGGCAGGACCCCGGTGGTCCGGAGGAGGACCACGACGAGGAAGCCGACCAGGAACCACGGGACCAGCCGCAGCACGCGGACGCCCCCGGCGCGACCCGTGCCGTCGACGGCGGCGTGCTGCGAGCGGGCGGTGCGGCGCGCCTCCAGGCCGGCGAGCCCGATCACGATCGGGATGATCATCAGGGTCCGCACGAGCTTGACGACGACGGCGGTGTCCGTCGCCTGACGGCCGTAGACCGTGGCGGTCGCGACGACGGAGGACGTGTCGTTCACGGCGGTCCCGGCGAAGACGCCGAACGCGTGCTGGGACAGGCCGAGCGCGTGGCCGACGAGCGGGAAGACGAAGACCGCGGCGATGTTGCAGAGGAAGATCGTCGACAGGGCGTAGGCGACCTCGGCACTGGCGGCACCGACCACGGGGGTGACGGCGGCGATGGCCGATGCGCCGCAGATGCCCGTGCCGACCCCGATGAGCGTCCGGAGCGTGCTCGACACCCGGAGCAGCCGGCCGATCCCCCACGCCGCGACGAGGCACACCACGAGCGTGGTGAGCATCACGGGGAGGGTCTCGCCGCCGATGCGCAGGACCTCGCCGATCGACAGCTGTGCGCCGAGGAGCACGACCGCTGCCTGCAGGACGCGGCTCGACGCGAACTTCACGCCGGGCTGGAGCCCACCGAGGTCGGCTGCTCCGTCGTCCTGGGCCCGTCGACGCCGGACGAGCCAGCCGACCAGCGCACCGAGCAGGACGGCCGGCACCGGACCGCCGACGACAGGGACCGCGCGGCCGACCAGGGTCGCGGCGACGCCGATCACGACGGCGAGCGCGACACCGGGCAGGGCAGCGACGAGCGCCGGGCGGGACAGGGGCATGCGGACCAGCATCCCACCGTCCGGGGCCCAGACGGTACGGGCAGGCTGAGGTGGTGGACCATCAGTCGGAGCCGTGGGTGCAGCGACTGCGCGACGGCGTCGTACCGCCGCTGTGGCCGTTCGTCGCGGGCGCGCTCGGCCTGTTCGCCGTCGCGGTCGCCGTGCTCGTCGTCGAGGCCCGGTTCGTCGACCAGGCGTCGCTCACCGGCCGCGGCTCGGTTGCCGTCCTCCTGCCGCTGCTCGGCGCCGTGGGGTGCGTCGTCGCGCCGATCAGCGCCTGGCGGGACGGACGACGGGACCGACGTGCGCTCCGGCACGCGCACGGCCACGGCCGGGGTCGACCGGCGTTCCACCTCCCGGTCTCCGCCCGCGGGACCATCGCCGGACAGGACCTCCCCGACCCGCGGATCGCACTCGTCACCGTCGACCGGAGCGGGCTGCTCGGCTGGTCCCCCGTGTCACCCGACCCGGTGGTGACGATCCCCTGGACGCGCGTCGCACGGATCGACCTGGCCACGAAGGACCACCGCGGGCGACGGGAGGACTACGGGCTGTGGCTCACCCTGACGGACGGCGGAACGTTCGTCCTCGAACCGCGTTCGGCACTCGGTCGACCGTTCAGCGCAACCCAGCCCCGGCTCGGCGTCCTGCGGGACGTGCTGCGGGCGCTGCGCCCCGGGTCAGGGCCCGGGTCACGGCCCGGGTCCGGGTCCGGGTCCGCCGGTCGACGCGGAGCACCGCGCTGAGTGACAGGGCGGCGGGACGTCACCGGGCGGGCGGGACGTCCCCGGACATCTCAACGCGACCGGCAGCGTCGTCCCACGTGTACGTCGCGGTCGCTCGACCGGAGGGGTCGGCGTTGCTGTCCGCACCCTGCGGGTAGCGGTACTCGACGCGGATCGCCCCCGCGGACTCCCGCGTCACCTGCGGGACGAACGGGTACTGCTCCTTCGTCGCCGTCCCCAGGTACGTCCCGTCGTGGAAGAGCAGGATCGCGACCGGCGAGCTCGCGGTGCCGTCGACGACGCTGACGGTCACCGCGGACAGCGCGGCGCAGCCGTCGTAGACCGAGGTGTCGGCGTTCGACGCGTCCCACCGCGCCGACTCGAGGCCGGCGGGCAGCGGGAGGTCGGCGATCGGACCAGCGGCGGCGGCGGCCCCGTCGGACGGTCCGCAGGAGGGTGTCGCGGTCGGCGTCGACGACGGGCCCGGGGTCCCGCTGCCCGTCGTCGACGACGAGGACGACGCCGAGGTCGAGGGCGTGACCGTCCGCGTGACGGTCGCGGTCGGGCCACCGCCGCCCCCGCCGGTGCACCCCGCGAGGGCGAGGGACGCCCCGACGACGATCAGGAGCAGGCCGGCGGGACGGGAGTGACGTGTGGTGCGCATGGGACCACCCTGCCCGCCGCGCTGCCCGGATGTTCATCCCCCGACCGCACCGACGCCTGGAGACCCCACCGCCTGTCGGCGTACCATCCAGGCGGAAGCAAGGGCGGTTCCGAACACCTCCCGAGCACCGACCTCACGGGCCGGTCGAGTCAGACACAGATCAGAGCACGCCGTGACCGAACACCTCATCGAGTACGTCGCCCGCGACCGGACGGGCATCACCACCGTCGTCACCACGACCGGTGTCTTCGACGTCGACACCGTCATCGACCACATCCGCGCCGGGCACGCCGGCTACTACGTCGCCGCCGATTCGTGGAAGCGGACGCCGGTCCGGAGCATGTCGTTCATCGGCGGTTCCTACCTGTTCGCGAACTGGGACGGCTCGAAGCGGAACATGCTCCACGACCTCGCCTTCCGGATGCCGACCCGTGCGGTCGAGGTCGTCCAGCAGCCGCGGCGCTCGTGGCGACTGACGCGCGCCCTGCGCGGGCTGTTCTCACGGGCGGCCTGAACCGCCGGTACCCGGCTGCGGACGGACGGGAGGCTCGGTGCCGGTCGGCACCGAGCCTCCGTTCCGTCACGCCCCGCGTCGCGAGCCGCGCGGCTCGTCGTCAGACGTCGCGCTTCTTGACCGCGGCCAGGGCGAGGACACCGATTCCGACGACCCACGCTGCCAGGACCCCGCCGCCGGCCCAACCGTTCAGCACGACGCCCTCGGGTGCGGGCTGGCCCGCGGACCGCTCGTAGGTGTAGAGCTGGCTGCCGGCCTGGTCGGGCAGGAAGCGGGACACGTCGAGGAGCCACTGCTGGTCCACCAGCCCCGCGAAGAGCTGCAGCACGATCGGCAGGACGAGCAGCACGCCGAGCGCGATCGCGATGCCACCGGCGCTCGACCGGACCAGGAGGCCGATGCCGAAGGCGAGCAGTGCGATCCCCGTGACGTAGACCGACGAACCGAGGATCGGCATGAAGACGGCGGGGTCGGCCAGGTCGGCGTGCACGCCCTTGTCCGCCTGGAACAGCGCGACGAGCACGACCCCGATCCACGTCGCCGCCGCACTGACCACGAAGGTGGCCACGGCGAGGACGACGGCCTTGGCGAGGATCGCGCCGGTGCGCCCGGGGTCGGCCGTGAAGGTCGAGCGGACCTGCCCGGTGCCGTACTCACCCGTGATGATGAGGACACCCAGGACCGCGGCGACCAGCACGGTGAAGCCGACCGACGAGATGCTGAGGTTGACGATCTGGGCGTTCGCGACCGCCTGGGTCACCTCGGCGCCCTCGGGCAGACCGACGATCGGCGCGTAGAGCCCGAGCAGCGCACCGAGCCCGATGGTCAGCGCGACGATGATGGCGTAGCACCACCACGTCGACCGGATGCTGCGGAACTTGATCCACTCGCTGCGGACGAGTCGACCGAACCCGAGTCCGACGCGGTCGGGCATCGCGGTGGCCGTCGCGGCGCTCATCGTGCGACCTCCGCCTGGTACTCGACCTCGTCCTTCGTGAGGGCCATGTACGCCTCCTCGAGGCTCGCACCCATGGGGGTGAGTTCGTGGAGCACCGCGCCGGCACGGGCGGCGATGGTGCCGATCTGCTGTGCGTCGGGACCGACGACCACGAAGGCGCCGTCCTCGCGCGGGGTGATCGACGACGCCGCTGATCCCACGGCATCGAAGAGCTGGTCGGGGTGCGGGGTCCGGACGAGGGTCCGTGCGCCGCCGCCCTGTCCGCTGCCCGCGACGAACTCCGCGATCGGGGCGTCGGCCAGGACCTTGCCGCGGCCGAGCACGACCACGCGGTCGGCCGTCTGCGCCATCTCGCTCATGAGGTGACTGGAGAGGAAGACCGTGCGTCCCTCGGACGCCAGGTGCCGGGCGAGCTGGCGCACCCACACGACGCCGTCCGGGTCGAGGCCGTTGACCGGCTCGTCCAGGATCAGGGTCCTCGGGTCGCCGAGCAGTGCCGCCGCGATGCCGAGCCGCTGCCCCATGCCGAGGGAGAACCCGCCGACGCGCTTCTTCGCGACCGACTCGAGGCCGGTGAGCTCGATCACGTGGTGCACGCGGGACTTCGGGATGCCGTGCGTCGCCGCGAGCGAGAGCAGGTGGTTGTACGCGCTGCGCCCGGAGTGGACGGCCTTCGCCTCGAGCAGCGCGCCGACCTGGCGGAGCGGGTCGCGGAAGGACCGGTAGTCCTGGCCGTTCACCCGGACGCGTCCGGACGTGGGCGTGTCGAGGCCCATGATCATCCGCATGGTCGTGGACTTCCCGGCGCCGTTCGGCCCGAGGAAGCCGGTGACGCTGCCGGGACGGACGACGAAGGAGATGTCGTCGACGGCGGTCTTGGCGCCGTAGCGCTTGGACAGATGCTCGAT
This sequence comes from Curtobacterium sp. P97, assembly GCF_023712445.1. Classification (NCBI taxonomy): domain Bacteria; kingdom Bacillati; phylum Actinomycetota; class Actinomycetes; order Micrococcales; family Microbacteriaceae; genus Curtobacterium; species Curtobacterium sp. P97. The sequence continues at coordinate 21,012 of NZ_JAMAYF010000011.1, forward strand.
CTCGATCACGTGGTCCACGCTATTTCCGGGACACCGTCGAGCGCGTCCCCCCTGGGGCGGAGACCCGGGGTCATCCCGCAGGAGGACGCCGCGCTGGAAGGACACCCGGACGGCGCACCAATCCGGCTGCGCACCTGCTCCGAAACCCCTGTACGACGACGACGCTGCCCCTGCGCGGTGACCCGGAGACGCCGTCGTGGAACGCATTCGGAAGGACCGCACCATGACCAGCAACGCAGCATCACCCCGTACCGGTTTCGCGTCGACCCTCGTCCAGAAGGGCGCACTGCTCTTCGGCGTCGTCTTCCTCATCGTCGGCATCGCCGGCTTCATCCCGGGCCTGACCATGGACATGGGCACCATGTCCTTCGCCGGCAACAGCTCGATGGCCATGCTCCTCGGCCTGTTCCAGGTGTCGGCCCTGCACAACATCGTCCACCTGCTGTTCGGCATCGTCGGCATCCTCGCCGCCCGCTCCGCCGCAGGGTCGCGCTCGTACCTGCTCATCGGCGGCATCGTCTACGCCGTGCTGTTCGTCTTCGGCCTCTTCGTCGCCGGCATGGCCGGGGCTGCGAACTTCGTCCCGCTGAACAGCGCCGACAACGTCCTGCACGCCTTCCTCGCCGTCGCGATGATCGTCCTCGGCGTGCTCCTGCCCCGCGCCGGACGCACCGCGCGCTGACCGACCCCGGTGGACCGCCCGGTGCTGGGCGGTCCACCGGACCAGCGGTGGCCTCCCCGGGGATCAGGGGTCATCGGACGCCCCCGTCGCAGCAGCGGCGGGGGCGTCGTCGTGTCCCCGGGGAACCCGGCGCAGCGCAGACCGCGCGCGCCAGAGGCGCAGCGCCGACCGCGTGCGCGTCAGAGGCGCAGCGCCGACCGCGTGCGCGTCAGAGGCGCAGCGCCGACCGCGGGCGCGTCAGAGGCGCAGCGCGAGGGCGTTCGCGGTCAGGCCGGCAGCCGTCCCGCAGAGCAGCACGGTGTCCCCGCGCCGGAGCCGACCGTCGTCGAGGCACCGCGCGAGCATGAACGGCACCGACGACGAGACCGAGTTCCCGAACGCCGCGACCTCGTCGACGTACTTGTCCGTCGGGAACCCGAGCCGGCGCATCGCGAGCCCGATCGCGCCGCTGGCCTGGTGCGGTACGACCAGGTCGACGTCGTCCAGCCCGAGACCGCTGCGCTCCCAGAACCGCGCGAAGAACCCGGGCAGGACCCGGAGCATCCCGGTCAGGGCGCGCCGGCCGTGCATGTCGAACAGGTAGTCAGCGGGGTCGCCGTCGGCGTACTGCTGCGCCGGGTACCGGGACAGGCCGCCCCGGAGCTCGGTGTCGTGGGCGTGCTCCGGCCAGGTCTGCTGCAGCGCCGACAGCACCCCCTGCGTCCCGTCGCCGCGCGTCAGCACCACCGCGGCCGCAGCGTCGGAGAACAGCTCGGCGGACTCCCGTTGCGCCGGGTCGAGGAAACGTGACCCGACGTCCCCGGAGACGATGAGCACCCGGTCGTGGTCGCCGTCCTCCAGGTAGCGGGAGGCGATGTCGAGTGCCGTGATGAAGCTCGTGCACGTCGAGTTCACGTCGAACGCGGCCGCTCGGGCGTCGGGCGCGACCCGCTCCGTCACGAGTGCCGCCGTGCAGGGGATCGGCTGCACGCCGGCGGCGCAGGCGGCGATCACGAGGTCGAGGTCGGCGGCGTCGATGCCGGCGTGCTCGATGGCCCGGGACGCTGCCGTGGCGAGCATGTCGAGGTGCGACACGTCGTCGGCGATGCGGTACCGGGTGACGGTGCGGGCACCGCTGCCGTAGGTGACCGTCCGGTCCGGCAGTGCCGTCCCCCACCCGGCGATGGCGCAGTGCTTCATGGTCCCCCTCGGTCCTCGTCGTCGTCGACGAGCAGGTCCACCCCGGTCCGGTGCTCGTCGTGGCTGAACAGCAGTCTGACACCTGCGCGCTCGAGGGCGAGCAGGCGCTCGGCGGTGTCGCGCTGCGATCGGGCGTCGTGGGCGACCGCACGCGGCAGGAGGCGCAGGTCGCGCTCGCGTCCGAGCAGGTCGCGGCTCCAGGCAGCGTCGCCCGCGAGCAGCACACGGTCCTCGACCAGGAGGCCGAGGTGCCCGTCGGCGTGCCCGGGCAGCCGGACGAGCCGCGTGCGACCGTCGCCGAACGGGTCGGCCGTCGACAGACCGACCGCGGCGAGCGGCCCGGTCGGGGCGGGGCCGAAGGCGCTGTCCGGGACGACCTGCAGCCGGTCGACGAGCCCCGCGGGCAGCAGCCCCCGCAGCTGCCCGGCGAGCACCCGCGGGCAGGCGGTGCTCCGGGCCACGCCCTCGGAGACCAGCACCCGCGCGTGCGGCGCGGCAGCCAGCCCGCCGACGTGGTCGGGGTGCAGGTGCGACAGGACGACGTGCGTGACGTCGTCCGTGTCGATCGCGTCGGCGAGTGTGCTGCCCGGGGGGACGACGGGCGGGAGCAGGCGTCGGTACAGCCACCCGGCGGCACCCGTGCGCCACGGCAGGGGCGCGTACCCGGTGTCGAACAGCACGGAGCGGTCCGGACCGGACCAGTGGAAGACGTTCGCGGGGAAGACCCGACGGCCACGGGGTGCACCGCGGAGCAGACCGTGCACGTCGTGGGTCGTCCACCCGCAGGCGGCGGCGCGCAGGGTACCGACCGGGCGCTCAGCCACGCGGCTGCCCACCGACGCGCCGGCCGGCGGTCGCGTAGCTCGCGAGTGCCTCGTCGAGCCCGACGACCGGCTGGTAGCCGAGCACCTGCCGGGCCCGGGTCAGGTCGAGGGTCTGCGAGTGCGTGATCGTCGTCACCGTGTACCGGGTGATGGGCGGCTCGGGCTGCCCGGGCAGCACCGTGCACACGGCCTCGAGCACGGTGGCCAGCGCGGACACCGGCCCGGCCGGCAGGTGCAGGTGCCGCGGCCGGATCCCGAGTCCGGTGAGCAGCTGGTCGAGGAGCTCGACGAACGGACGCGGGTCCCCGTTCGTGATGTTGAACGCCAGCCCGGCGGCCCCGGGCACCTCGGCCGCGAGCCGGACGGCGTGCGCGACGTTCTCGACGGCGGTCAGGTCGGCGAGTCCGCGTCCGCCGCGCAGGAGGGGCACGCCGACCCGTTCGTGCACACGGAGCAGCCTCGGGACGAGTCCGGTGTCGCCCGCACCGATGATGCCGCGCGGCCGCAGGACGACGATCTCGGGTCCGTCGGGGTCGCCGGTCGCGGCGCGGAGGAGCGCCTCGGCGTGCAGCTTCGAGCGGATGTAGTGGTTCATCGGGCGGCTCGGGTCGACCTGGTCCTCACGGATGTCGAGCCGGTCGCGCGGTGCGGCGTAGATGCCGGGCGACGACACGTGCACGAGCCGCCGCGCCCCGACGCGACGTGCGTACTCGAGCACCCGGGCGGTCCCGGTGACGTTGGCGTGCTCGAAGGCCGACCACGAGCCCCACGGCGAGCTGAGCGCCGCGCAGTGCACGACGACGTCGGCGGGGACGTCCGCGCGGGCGAGGTCGTCGAGGTCGCCGACGTGGACGTCCCCGGCGGGCAGCGCCGATGCCCGCCGACCGGACGCCGTGACGCGGTAGCCGTGCTCGCGCAGGGTCCGCACGACGTGACCGCCGACGAACCCGCTCGCCCCCGTGACCAGCGCGCGCTCCCCGGTGCCTGCTCCCCCCATGCCCCAGATCCTACGAGCCCGGCAGGAGCCGACGGCCCCTAGGCTCGGGGCGTGCGGATCGCGCTGGTCACCGACTACTACCTGCCGACGCTCGGGGGCGTCCAGACGGCGGTGCGCTCCCTGGCCGAGGCCCTCACGGCAGCGGGACACGACGTCACGGTCTTCTGTCCCGACGACCCGGCGGGCCCCGCGCACTCGGCGGGCACGGCGCAGGCACCCGGCACCGCCACCGTGCCGGCCGTCGTCGGTCTGCCCGTCTCCCGCGTGTTCCGCCCCGACGGCTACCCCTTCGCGTGGTCCCCGCGTCGCCTCCGCGCCCTGCTCCGCCGCGAGTTCGCCGCACGCCGGGTCGACGTCGTGCACACCCACTCCGAGATGTTCGCGGCGCTCGGCGGGATCCGGGCCGCGCAGGACCTCGGCATCCCGGTGGTGCACACGATGCACGGCCGCATCGACGTCTACACGCGGAACGTCCTGCCCGTGCCCGCCGTCACGACCGCGCTGCTCGCCTTCCTGCACGCGACGCAGGTCCCCCGGCGGGGCGTCCGTGTCGCGGCCGACACCCCGTACACCCGGACCCGGACGGCGCGGCGGATGTGGCGGGTCATGCTCGCGCAGTCGCGGGCGAGCGACCACGTCGTGGTCCCGTCGCGGCACTTCGCCGACAAGCTCGTCGACCGGGGCGTCCGGACCCCGGTGTCGGTCGTCTCGAACGGCATCGAGCCCGCGGTCCTCGACGCGATCGGACCGGCGACCGTCCGGACCAGGACCGCAGGCGAGCCGCTCCGGGTGCTCTGGGTCGGGCGCCTGTCGCCCGAGAAGCGTCCGGAGGTCCTGGTCGAGGCCGCCCGCTCCTTCCCACCCGGCACCGTGGTCGACGTGCTCGGCGACGGCGTCGCGCGTGCTGCGGTCGCCCGGGCAGCGGCCGGCACCCCGGTCCGGCTGCACGGCTCGACCCCGCACGACGAGGTCCTCGCCGCCATGCGCCGTGCACACGTGCTCGTGTCGAGTTCCTCCGACTTCGACAACCAGCCGATGGTGATGCTCGAGGCCGTCGCCACCGGCCTGCCCGTCGTGCACTGCGACCCGGACCTCGCCGAGGTCGTCCCCGACGGCGGTGGCTTCACGACGCCGACGCCGGACGCCGCGGGGATCGCGTCGGTCGTCCGACGGCTCCACGACGAGCCGGAGCAGCTCGTGCGGGCGAGCGCCGCGCTGGTCGCGGCCCGCGACCGCGTCGAGCAGCGCGTCGACGAGCTGGTGGCGGTCTACGCGAGCGTCCTGCGGCCGTCCCGCACCACGTGACGGACGGGAGGCTCGGTGCCGGCCGACACCGAGCCTCCCGTCCGTCGTGTGGCCGCTCAGACCGTGGCGGACGCACCCTCGAGGGTCGCGGCGAGCGGGTCGAAGTCCTCGGGCAGCGACGCGATCGGCGCCACCGTCGACGCGACCTCGACGAACGCGCGGCGCGCGACGGACTCCTCGACCGCGACCATGGTGTCGAGCACGTGGTACCCGACCTCGCCGGTCGCGACGTGCGCACCGCCCCCGCGGATCGCCCGTGCCATGTCGAGCACGCCGAGACCACGGCCGACCGTCGGTTCCTCGTCGGACAGGGTCTCCCACGCCTGCTCGATCGGGAACGACACGTCCGTGCCGAGCGGTCGTGCGATGCGGATCGGGTGTCCGCCACCGAAGGTGTTCGGGTCCGGGAGCACGATCGTGCCCTCGGTGCCGTTCACCTCGAAGACGCCGTGCCGGAACAGCGGGGTGTCGAACGACAGCAGCGACTGCGCGCTCCCGCCCTGCTCGAAGGACGTGAGCACCGAGAGGTGCGTCGGGACCTCGACCGGGAACTCCTGCCCGGCGTTCGGACCGACCACCAGCTGCCGGGTCTCGCGCGACCGGGACCCCGTCGCCACGACGGACGCGACCGGGCCGAGCAGGTGCACGAGCGCCGTGAAGTAGTACGGGCCCATGTCGAACAGCGGTCCGGCACCCTTCGCGTAGAGGAAGGACGCGTTCGGGTGGAACACGTCCGGTCCCTGCCACTGGAAGCTCGTGACGGCGGTGAGGGGGGTGCCGATCGCGCCGGCCTCGATCGCGCGCTTCGCGGTCTGCCACCCGGTGCCGAGGACGGTGTCCGGTGCGATGCCGAGGCGCAGGCCGAGCTCGTCGGCGAGCGCCACGAGTCCGGCGGCGCTCTCGCGGTCGACGCCGATCGGCTTCTCGCTCCAGACGTGCTTGCCGGCGCGGAGTGCCGCCGTGGAGACCTCGACGTGCGTGGCGGGCAGGGTGAGGTTCACGACGATCTCGACGTCGGGGTCGGTGAGGACCTCGTCGCCGGTGCCCGACGCGGGGATGCCCCACTTCGCCGCCGACGCCGCGGCGCGCTCGGTGTCGATGTCGCCGATCCGGACGACCTCGACGTCCGGGAAGGTCGTGATGTTCGTCAGGTACTGCTCGCTGATCATCCCGGCGCCGATGAAGCCGACGCCGACGCGGCCGGTGCGGGTCATGCGGACACCCCCGTCGTGGCGGTCTCGTCCGACCCGGCGAGCGCGGCCTGCAGCCAGCGGTACGACTGCTCGACCCCGTCGAAGATCTCCCCGTCGAAGCCGTCGAACTCGATGACGGCGTACTCGAGCGCCGGCGCTGCGGCGAGCGCCTCGGCCAGCCGGACGTCGCCCTGGCCGGCCGGGGTCTGGTCGGTCGGCACCTGCGCGGTGGAGATCCCCTCGCGCATCGGGCCGTCCTTGACGTGCACGGCGACGATGCGGTCGCCGAGCTCCTCGACGAAGGGCACGAGGTCGATGCCCGCGGCGGACGCCCAGTACAGGTCGAGCTCGAGCACGACGCGCGGGTCGAGCAGTTCGGCGAGCACCTGGAGCGCGGGCTTCCCGCCGATGCGCGGCCGGAGCTCGTGGTCGTGGTTGTGGTAGCCGACGCGCAGGCCGTGGACGGCGGCTTCCTCGGCGGCGGCGTTCAGCCGGGCGGCGACCCGCTCGACGCCCTCGCGGGTCGTCCAGTGGTCGGGACCGACGAACGGGTCGATGACGATCTCGATGCCGAGCGCCGACGCCTCGGCGAACGTCTCGGCGTGCGACGGGGCGGTCATCACCGTGCCGTCCGGCAGCGGGATCGACTCCTCGACCAGGAAGGCGTGGCCGGTGCGGGCGCTGATGCCGTGCGCGTCGAACGCCGTCCGGAGCTCGGCTGCGCGGCCGACGAAGGCGAACGCCTCGACGGTGTCGAACCCGATGCCGGCCAGGCGGGCGACGCCGCCGTCGAGGTCGGGCGCCAGCGCCTTGTCGACCGTGTAGAGCTGGAGGGAGATGCGGGGTGCCACGGTGGTCACCGGACCTTCTTGATCGGGAGGATGACGAGCGCACCGAGGAGCACGGCGACGCCGGCACCCCAGAGCATGAGCGTGTAGTTCTGGCCGCCGCCGAGGCCCAGCAGGAACAGGCCGACCGCCGGGGCGAGCGACTGCGGCAGGGCGTTGGCGATGTTGATGACACCGAGGTCCTTGCCCGGACGCTCGGGGTCGGGCAGCACGTCGACGACGAGCGCGGTGTCGATCGCTGCGTAGATGCCGAAGGCGAACCCGAGCACGATCTCCGCGAAGTAGAACCCGCCGACGCTGTCGACGTGCGCGAGGATCACCAGGCCGACCGCGGTGAGGGCGGTGGAACCCCAGACGAAGACCTTGCGGCGTCGGACGCGGTCGGACACCCAGCCCGAGACCGCGGCGCTGACGAGCAGGGCGACCGTGTACAGGAGCACACCGAACGCGACGGTGGCGGTGGCCTCGGCCAGGTCCTCGATCCCGATCTGCTCCTGCATGTACAGCACGCGGTACGTCGTGAACATGAACGTGCCGAAGGTGATGAGGAAGCGGCCCCACCAGGCGAGCCCGAAGTCGGGGTGCTTGATCGGGTTCGTCCAGAACGACGCGATCAGGGTGACCCAGCTGAAGGGCTTGGTCGTGGCCGGGAGCTCGTCGCGGGCCACGACCGCGTAGACGAGGATCACGACGATCGCCAGGATGCCCGGCGCGATGAAGAGGACCGGCAGGTTCCCGACCAGGTACACGGCGAGGTAGAGGCCGGCGAGGATCGCGATGTTCTGCGCGAGGGCGATGACGCTCGACGCCTTGCCACGCTGGAACTCGGGCACGTTGTCCGCGAAGCTCGCGGTCAGGGTGGCGAGGACGGCGTTCGCGGCGACCTGGGCGAACACCCACGCGATGGTGAGCTGCAGGACGTCCGGCGCGAACGCGAGCCAGGCCAGCGCGACGACGAAGACGACGACGCCACCGACCATCCAGGGCCGACGGCGACCCCAGCGCGTGCGGGTGCGGTCGGAGAGTGCCCCCGCCAGCGGGTTGGCGAGCAGGGCGCCGAGGGCACCGAACGGCAGGACCGACCCGACGATCGTCTCGGGGCTGTCCGGGTTCAGCACCGTCGCCTTGATCGCCATGCCCACGAACACCGGGGTGAGCAGGGCGGCGAAGAGGCCGAACTGGGCCAGGCTGAGTGCCCAGAGGTACTTCGGGCCGACCCGGACGGTGCTGACGTTCTGCGTGAGGCCCTCGACCGAGAACGCGCGCGATGCGGCTGCGGGGTCGGTGCTCGTGGCTCCCGCGGCCGCGGTGACCGGCGGGTTCGCGGTACCGGCGAGACCGGACTGCGGTTCTTCCTTCGACGTCGGTGTCGACATGACTCCTCCTCGAGCCATCGGGGGCGGCGTGCCCTCTCGAATACCTAGTGCTGCTAGGTGATCAGGACAGTAACACCGAAAACCTTCCTCCGGAAGCTTTCTTTCCGACATGTGTCGGCGTCGGGCCCGCAACGCGCAACCCCGGCGGTTCCCCGCAACGCCCCACCGCTGCGAGCAGTCGCCGACGTTGCGTTCTGCACTTCTCCGTCGGTCCGCGGAACACCACGGGTCACCCGGACGTTGGCGCACTCGGCACCCGACGGACGGGTGCCGAGAACGAGCACCTGACGAAAGGCACGCACATGACCCAGACGGTCCTCCTCGAGGTCCAGCTGCGAGACGACGTCGCGCAGGACACGATCGACTCCGCGATCCGCGAGACCCTCGCCCAGACGGCGACCTTCGCCGGCAACGAGTCGCTCGAGGTCCTGGTCGACGACTCCGACCCGCTGCACCTCGTCGTGCTCGAGCGGTGGACGACGCCCGCCGACCACGACGCCTACGTCGCCTGGCGCGCGACCGACGAGGGTGCCCCGAGGGCCCTCGCCGCGATCGTCGCCGCGCCGCCCGTCACGCGGACGTTCGGCCGGACGCTCGACCTCGGCTGAGCACGCGGCAGGGCCCCGTCCGCGGCCCCGACGACGTCGCACCGGCCGGCGCGGGACCGGGGGCGACACCGGACGGGAGGCACGGGACGGACCCGCACCGCGCCTCCTGTCCGCCGCTGGTCACGTCGCGGACGCGACCACCTGCTGCTCGCCCGGCTCGCGCCCGACGGTGACCGCCGCCGACGTGCCCCGCACCTCGGCCCGGTACTCCCCCCGGAACCCGCGCACCCGCACCTGCCCGCGCTCGTCCGTGCGGAGCACCGTCGGCCCGGTCCACCACTCGTCCTTCACCAGGCGACGGAGTGCCTCGTACGACGGCTTCGGCGTCCCGTCCTCGCGGACCAGCCCGATCGGCGCGCCGAGCCAGGCGCCCGCGTCGGTGATGCCCCAGGAGGTGACCGCCTCGACCGCGGGATGCCCGACCAGGCTCCGGTAGTGCCGCTCGACCTCGTCCGCCTGTCGGGCCTCGCCCTCGGGCGTCGAGGGCCACGAGTCCACCACGTGGTCGTTCAGGTCCACGATGTCCGCGGGCATGAGGTCACCCGACACGAGCGAGGTCTCGGTCAGGTGCAGCGGCAGGCCGTACCGGGCGAAGCGGTCGACCATCGCGAGCATCGTCTCCTCACCCCAGTACCCCTGGTGCATGTGGGTCTGCAGCCCGATGGCGTCGATCTGCACGCCGGCCTCGAGCACGCCCTCGATCAGGCACTCGTACGCGCTCGACAGGTCGAAGTCGTTGAGCAGCAGGGTCGCGTGCGGGTTCGCGGCGCGGGCCTCCTCGAACGCCATCCGGATCGTCGGGATGCGGCCCTTCGCCCGGGCGAGCGGGGTGATGGCGTTGTCGCCGTTGTCGAACACGGGCATGATGACGACCTCGTTGATCGCGTCCCACGTGTCGACCAGCCCGGCGAGGTCGCCGACCTCGCGGCGGATGCGCTCCCGCTGCAGCTGCTCGACCTCGTCGAGGGGCAGCCCGAGGAGCCAGTCCGGCTGCACGGTGTGCCAGACGAGCGGGTGCCCCTTGAGCGCGATCCCCCGGTCGCGGAACCACTCCGCGGTGCGCCGGAGACGAGCGGTGTCCGGGCGCCCGCGCTCCGGCTCGAAGCGACCCCAGTAGAACGGCAGCGTCGCGGTCGTGAAGACGTCGGCGTACAGGTCGGCGAGGCGTTCGAGGCGCTCCCGTCCGGCACCGTCGACCTCGTCGTTCGCCAGCTCCACGAAGTCGAACCCGATGTTGCCGAACCCGAAGGCGTGCCGGGTCTGCTCGACGGCGACCTCGACGTCCGGCAGCGGTGCGCCGTGGTGGTCGACGACCGTCAGGACCGTCTCGCCGGTGCGGTGCGCGACCGACTCGTGCTGGACTCCGTGCTCGACCATGGGCTGCTCCTCCGGCGGCCGCGTCGCCACCGTCGTCCGGTTTTGTTGTGCTGCCGAACATAGCCGGTGCTCGGCGGACGCGACAGCCCCGACCCCACCGTCGTCCGGAGACCGCGGTTCCCTGGGGGCCTGGCTGAACGGATCCGTTGCCCCCGGGCGGCTCAGCACGGCTGCTCCATCGACTGCGGCGGGACAGTCACCGCATGACGACGATCGACGCGGCCGCGGAACGCCCGGCCCGGTGGTGGCACCAGAGCCGGTGGGAGCAGACCACCCTCACCCTGGTGGTGGTGCTCGGCGCGGTGCTCACGAGCTGGAACCTCGGCCGCGGCGGCGACCTGTCCTTCTACGCGAGCGCCGTCCGGTCCATGTCCGAGTCCCTGCCGGCCTTCCTCTCGGGCTCCTTCGACCCGGATGCGACCGTCACGCTCGACAAGCTCGCCGGCTTCGCGGTCCCCCAGGCGATCAGTGTGCACCTCTTCGGCATGTCCGCGGCCGCGATGGGCCTGCCGCAGGTCGTCGAGGGCGCCGTCACCACGCTGGCGGTGTCGGTGGTCGTGCTCCGCTGGCTCGGGGCCCGCGCCGGTCTGGTCGCGGCCGCGCTGACCGCCGCGACCCCGATCTTCGTGTCGATGTTCGGCCACCCGATGGAGGACGGCCTGCTCACCGCTGCGCTCGCCGTCGCCCTCGTGTGGTGGCAACGTGCCGCCCTGACCCGCACCTGGTGGCCGCTGCTGCTCGCGGGACTGTTCGTCGGCATCGGGTTCCAGGCGAAGATGCTGCAGGCGTGGCTGGTCCTGCCGGCGCTGGTGGTCGGCACCCTCGTCGCGACCGCCGGTCCGGGTCCGCGCTGGCGTCGGGCCGCCGGTCACCTCGCCGCCCTGGTGTCGGCGACGCTGGTCGCGAGCCTCGGCTGGTCGGTCGTCGTCGCCCTGCTCCCGACGGCCGACCACCCGTTCGTCGACGGCTCCACCGACGACAGCGTCTTCGCGATGGTCTTCGGCTACAACGGGGTCGACCGGTTCCTGCCGGGCGCCTGGCCGGGCGCCGTCAGTGCGCTGCGGACCGCTGGTGACGCGGCCGCGGACCGGTGGTCGCTCGCGGTCAGCCACGCAGCCGGACACCCGCTCCTGCAGCTGTTCTCACCCCGCTACGCCTCGCAGGTCGGGTGGTCGTGGCCCGCTGCGCTCGCCGGGATCGTGCTCGGCGCGTTCCGCTGGTGGCCGCGGCGCACCGTCCGGGAGGCCCGGGTCCCCTCCGCCACGCTGTGCACGCTGGTCGTCTGGCTGGCGACCGCGGTGGTGGTCCTGTCCGTCATGCACCTGCCGCACACCGCCTACGTCGCGGGCATCGGCGTGCAGCTCGCCGCCCTCGCCGCCCTCGGCTGGTGGGGAGCCGCCCGGCTCGCGGACGCGCCGGACCGCCGACTGCGGCTCGTCCCCGCCGGGCTGCTCGTCCTGCAGGGCGCCTGGTGGACCTGGCTCGCACGCACCTCGGCAGAGCCGGCACTGCTCGCGACCGTCGCCGTCGGCACGACCGCCGCCGCCCTCGTCGTGCTCGCTGTCCGGAGCCGTCGGTCCGGGTCGGCGGCGACCGGACGAGCGCCGGGCGGGGCGGGGCGCCGGACCGCGGGGGCCCTGCTCGTCGCCGCGGTCGTGCTCGGGCCCGCGTGCTTCTCCCTGCAGGCGCTCGACGCCGCTCGCGACGGTGACCGGGGCGACGCGTCGGTCGGGGTGCGACAGGACGCTGCGACGTGGGACGCTGCGCGATCGCAGCGGGTGTCGGCGCCGGGCCGAGGCGGTCCCCGCCGCGTCGGGCAGGCGACCGAGGACGCTCCCTTCACCGTCGCGGCACCGGACCCGTGGGGCGCTGGGCAGGGCCTGCCCACGGCGGACGCCGAACTGGTGCGGGACGCCGAGCGCGCAGGTGGCGGGCGGGACGGCGCCCCGCTGTTCCTCACCGACTCGTGGCGGGTCGCGTCGGACGTGATCGGTGCCACCGGGAAGGAGGTCCTGACCGACGGCGGGTTCTCCGGTCAGGTCGCCGTGTTCTCCGCGGCGCAGATCGAGTCGATGGTGCACTCCGGTCGGGAACGGCTGTTCCTCGTCGCACGGGACGGACGCGCCGCGGACCCGGTGCGCCAGGCCACGACCGCGCTCGGGTGCCGCGTCCTGCACCGGTGGGGCCCCGCGTTGGGCCAGGGACCGTCGCAGTGGGACGCACTCCAGTCCTTCGCGCTCGAGCGCTGCTCCTGACCCCGGGCCGTCCGGCTACGGTGCAGGCATGACCTCCCCGGCCGCACCGCACCACGACGCCGTCCTGCTGGCCGGCGGCCGAGCGACGCGCATGGGTGGGATCGACAAGACCGCCCTCGTCGCCGACGGCGTCGCACTGTCCGACCACGCCGTCGCCGCGGCCGCCGGCGCTCGTCGGACCGTGCTCGTCGGGCTGCGGGCGGGACGGGGTGCACCCGCCGGGGTCGTGCACACGCGCGAGGACCCGCCCCTCGGCGGGCCGGTCGCCGCGATCGCCGCCGGACTCGCCGCCGTGGCCGACCCCGCGCCGTGGACGCTCGTGCTCGCGTGCGACCTCGTGCGCCCGGAGCCGGCGGCCGCGCTGCTGCTCGACGCCGCCGGCACGGCACCCGACGACACGGACGGCGTCGTCGCGGTCGACGAGGACGGGCGTCGCCAGCACCTGCTCGCGCTGTACCGCTCGGACGCGCTGCGCGCCGCGGTCCGGGCGCTCGGCGACCCGACCGGCGCGGCGGTGCGACGGCTGACCGACGGCCTCCGGCTCGTCGAGGTCCGGCTGCCCGCCGCACTCTGTGCGGACGTGGACGAACCGGAGGACGCCACGCGGGCCACGGCGGACGCCCGGCTGCTTGACTGACCGCATGACCACTGACGACGTCCTCGCCGCCTGGACCGCCGAGCTCGCCGAGGCGCTCGGCCTCCCCCAGGGCTCTGCGCTCGACCGCGACGTCGTGCTCGACCTCGCCCGTGACGCCGCGCACGGCGTGGCCCGTCCGGCTGCCCCGCTGACCACCTTCCTGGTCGGGTACGCCGCGGGGCTCCGCGGCGGGTCGGAGGCGGACCTGGCCGACGCCGCAGCGACCGCGACACGGCTCGCACTCGCGCACGGGGACGCCCCGGACACGACCGACGGCCCGGACGGACCCGAGCACACGGGCCGGACCGACGGCACCACCGGGTCCGACGCCCGGTGACGCTGGTCCTGCCGTCCTGGTCCGACGCCCGACACGAGGCACACCGGCAGGGCGTCCGCCTCGCCGCCGACACCGCCGCCGACCCGGGAGCCGGATCCGTCCGGCTCGACCTGGCGTCGGCGCTCGGCCGGACGCTCGCCGGCGACCTCGCCGCCCGCGGCGACGTCCCCGGGCACGACGGCGCAGCCATGGACGGGTGGGCCGTCGCGGGGCCGGGGCCGTGGGTGCTCGGCGCGCCGATCGTCGCCGGAGCGGTCCCCTCCGGCGCGCCGCTGACGACGGGGCACGCCCGACCGATCACGACCGGGGCACCCGTCCCGCCCGGCACGGCGGCCGTGGTGCGGTCCGAGGACGCCACCGTCGACGACGACGGCCGGTTGGTCCGCCACACGCCGTCCACCCGACGACACGTCCGGCCGGCGGGCGAGGAGGTCACCCGGGACCAGGTGCTGTTCACCGGCGGCACGGTGCTCACGCCTCCGCGTGCAGCGTTGGCAGCCGCCTCGGGGGTCGACGACGTGCGCGTCGCGCCGGTCCCGACCGCCCGGGTCGCGGTGCTCGGCGACGAGGTCGTCGGTGCCGGGGTCCCACGACCCGGACAGGTCCGCGACGTCTTCTCGCACACCCTTCCCGCGGTGCTCGGGACCTTCGGTGCCGACCCCGTCGCCGCGGACCGCGTGCCGGACGACGCCGACACCACCGCCCGCGTGCTCGACGCCGCTCGCGAGCGCCTCGTCGTGAGCACGGGCGGCACGGCCGGTTCGTCGACCGACCACGTCCGCGGTGCGCTCGCCCGGATCGGGGCCGAGCTGCTCGTCGACCGGGTCGACGTGCGTCCGGGTCGACCGATGCTGCTGGCCCGCCGGGGCGCGACGGTGTTCCTGTGCCTGCCCGGCAACCCGATGGCCGCGATGGTCGGCCTCGTGCTGCTCGGTGGACCGCTCGTCGCCGGACTGCTCGGGCGGCCGCTCGAGCCGATGGGACGGGTGCGGCTCGCGGTCGACGTGCCCAACGACCGGCCGGGCGCGCTGGTGCTCGCGTACCGCGCGACGCCCGAGGGTGCCGTCCCGGCGTCGCACCAGACCTCGGCGATGCTCCGGGGCCTGGCCGACGCGGACGGACTGCTGGTCGTCCCGGCCGGGGGCGGCGTGGCGGGCGAGGACGTGCCTCCCGTCCGGCTGCCGTGGTGCTGACGGGCGCACCGGACGGTCCGACGGCGGGCCTGAGGACCGCCACAGGACGGCGTGCGGGAACCGCACCGCCCTGGCGGGTGCCGGGCACGGGTGGTAGACCCGGAGCATGAGCCGGATCACGGCGCGGAAGCGCGTCACCCGCATCACCGTCGCGACGTCCCGGTCGGTGCGCGACGACCTGCTGGCCGTCGAGGAGCCGCTCGAGATCCGCGTCGGCGGGAACTCGCTCGCGATCACCATGCGGACGCCCGGCAACGACGTCGACCTCGCCGCGGGGTTCCTGGTGTCCGAGGGCGTGATCGCCCGGGGTGACGACTTCGCCGCCGCCCGGTACTGCGCCGGCGCGACGGACGAGGGGCTCAACACCTACAACGTGCTCGACGTGACGCTCGCACTCGGCGTCCCCGCGCCGGACCCGAGCCTGGAGCGCGCGTTCTACACGACGAGCTCGTGCGGCCTGTGCGGCAAGGCCAGCATCGACGCCGTGCGCACGACCTCGCAGCACAGCGTCCTGCACGACGACCTCGTGCTCGACCCGGCGCTCCTCGCGACGTTCCCCGACCGGCTGCGCGAGGCCCAGGACGTGTTCGAGAAGACCGGCGGCCTGCACGCCGCAGCGCTGTTCGACGGCGCCAGCGGGCGGATGCTCGTGCTCCGCGAGGACGTCGGTCGGCACAACGCCGTCGACAAGGTCGTCGGGTGGGCCGTGAAGGAAGGACGGCTGCCCCTGCGGGGCACGGTCCTCATGGTCTCCGGCCGGGCGAGCTTCGAGCTGACGCAGAAGGCCTCGATGGCCGGGATCCCGGTGCTCGCCGCCGTGTCCGCGCCGTCGTCGCTCGCGGTCGACCTGGCGAAGGAGGTCGGCATCACGATCGTCGGCTTCCTGCGCGGCCAGAGCATGGTCGTCTACAGCCGCCCCGAACGCATCACCGAACCAGCACCAGCCCCTCGAGAGACCGTGAGCGCACCGTGACCGAACAGCCCCCGAAGGACGACGTGACCGACGCCGAGATGACGGTCGGCGAACCGAAGGAGTGGGCCGCAGGCGTCCCCGGCGTCCTGCACTCGATGGCCCCGGCGATCGAGCAGCTGGGCGTGGCCCGCACCGCCAAGCTCATGCTGAACCTGAACCAGAAGGGCGGGTTCGACTGCATGAGCTGCGCCTGGCCGGACCCGGACAAGCGCAAGACCGCCGAGTTCTGCGAGAACGGCGCAAAGGCGGTCGTGTGGGAGGCCACCCCGCTGCTCGTGCCGCGCACGTTCTGGTCCGAGCACTCGGTCCACGACCTCGCCGACAAGACCGAGTACTGGCTCGGACAGCAGGGCCGCATCACCGAACCCGTGTGGAAGCCCGCGGGGAAGGACCACTACGAGCCGGTCAGCTGGGAGCGGGCGTTCCGGATCATCGCGGACAAGCTGAACGGGCTCGACTCCCCCGACCAGGCGTCGTTCTACACCTCCGGGCGCACCTCGAACGAGGCGGCCTTCGTCTACCAGCTCTTCGTCCGTGCCTTCGGCACGAACAACCTGCCCGACTGCTCGAACATGTGCCACGAGTCGACGAGCCTCGCGATGGCGGAGGTCGTCGGCATCGGCAAGTCGACCATCGCCTACGACGACTTCGAGGAGACCGAGCTCATCATCGTGATGGGCCAGAACCCCGGCACGAACCACCCCCGGATGCTCACCGCGCTCGAGGACGCCAAGGAGAACGGCGCCGAGATCGTCGCCGTCAACCCGCTCCCCGAGTCGAGCCTGAAGCGCTACAAGAACCCGCAGAAGGTCCGGGGCATCGTCGGCCGCGGGACCGAGATCGCCGACCAGTTCGTGCAGATCCGGCTCGGCGGCGACATGGCCCTGCTGCAGGCGCTCGCGAAGCGCGTCGTGCAGGCCGAGCTCGCCGCCCCCGGCACGGTCGTCGACCACGCCTTCATCGCCGAGCACACCAGCGGGTACGAGGCGTTCGTCGAGCACGTCCTGCGGGTCGACGACGACGAGGTCCTCCGCGCCACCGGCCTGACCACCGAGGAGATCGACGAGCTCGCCGAGCGCTACATGCGCTCCGAGCGGACGATCATCACCTGGGCGATGGGCATCACGCAGCACACCAAGGCCGTCGACACGATCAAGGAGATCATCAACCTCCTGCTCCTCCGCGGGAACATCGGCCGACCCGGCGCCGGCGCCTCGCCGATCCGCGGGCACAGCAACGTGCAGGGCGACCGGACGATGGGCATCTGGGAGCAGATGCCGGACAGCTTCCTCGACGCCCTGGCGGAGGAGTTCCACTTCGAGCCGCCCCGCGAGCACGGGGTCGACGCCCTGAAGGGCATCACGGCGATGCAGCGCGGCGAGATCAAGTTCTGGATGGGGATGGGCGGCAACCTCGTCGCCGCGATCTCCGACAGCCAGCTCGCCGAGGCGGCGTTCCGCGGCACCGAGATGACGGTGCAGGTGTCGACGAAGCTGAACCGGTCGCACGCCGTCGTGGGCGAAGAAGCCCTGATCCTGCCGACGATGGGCCGCACCGAGATCGACGTGCAGGCCGCGGGCCCGCAGTTCGTCTCGGTCGAGGACACCGTGTGCTCCGTGCACGGCAGCCACGGGCAGGTCCCGCCGGTCGCCCCCGGGCTGCTGTCCGAGGTCGCGATCGTCTGCGAGCTCGCGAAGGCCACCCTCGGTGACCGCGTGGCCGTCGACTGGCAGGGCATGCGGGACGACTACGACGTGATCCGCGACCACATCAGCCACGTCGTCCCCGGCTTCGACGACTACTCCCGCCGCGCCGCGAGCAAGGAGGGCTTCGTCCTGCCGAACGGTCCCCGCGACTCCCGGACCTTCGCCACGAAGACCGGCAAGGCGATGATCACCGTGAACGAGCTCGAGCACGTGGAGCGCCCCGAGGGCACCCTGCTGCTGCAGACGCTGCGGTCGCACGACCAGTACAACACGACGATCTACAGCCTGAACGACCGGTACCGCGGCATCAAGAAGGGCCGCCACGTCGTCTTCGTGAACCCGGACGACCTGGTCGAGCTCGGGCTGCAGGACGGCGACCGGGTGGACGTCGCGACGGTGTGGGACGACGACGTCGAGCGCGTGCTGCGCGACTACCGGGTCGTCGCGTACCCGAGTGCTCGCGGGTGTGCGGCGGCGTACTTCCCCGAGGCGAACGTGCTCGTGCCGCTCGACAGCGCGGCGAAGGGCAGCAACACGCCGGTGTCGAAGGCGGTGCCGGTGCGGTTGACACGGGTGGCGGTGCCCGCGGGCGTGTGAGGCACGCGGGCGGCGGCGCGTGACACGCGTCCTGCGACGAGACCGCTGTCGTTCGACAGCCGCGACGTCGCGGGACGCGCACCGCTGACGGACGGGAGGCACGGTGCCAGCCGGCACCGTGCCTCCCGTCCGTCGCGGTGCCGGGTCAGGGCTCCGGGTGCTCGCCCTGCCAGATCGTGTCGACGGCCTCGAACTCGCGCGGGTAGCACTGGGTGTCGTAGACCTCGATGCTCTCCGACGCGATGCCGTACCGGTACCAGGGCCCGTCGCCGCCCGGTGTCGAGCTCGACAGGCCGTCGGCGGCGTACGTGAGCGGGACGACGGCCATCGGGTGGCCGGCCTGCGCCATGCACGCCTGCAGCCGGTTGAACGCCGTCGTGTACTCCTGCAGCGTGACGACCCCGTCGTCGGTCTCGGCGTCCTGCTGCGGCGACGGTCCCGCGATCGTCGCCCGCTCCGTCCACGACGTCCACAGTGCCCACCGTGCCGATCCCGAGGCCGCGACCGTCACCCGCACCGCCCCGTCGTCGACCGGCAGGAGGCCCACCGTGACCGGATCGTGGCCGTCGCGTGCGGGTGTGCAGGACTCGCCGCCGACCGGGGTGCCGTCGACCTCGACGCGGAAGCTCCCGGCATCGAGGCAGGTCCACGCGACGGTGAGTGCGTCCGCACCGCGGGGCGGATCGACGACCGTCGTCGTCCGGTCCCCGTGCGCCACGAGGAAGACCGGGTCCCCGAGCACGCGCGCGTGGTCGCCCTCCTCGACCTGGTACCGGGCGGAGATCGCCAGCCCGGTCTCGACCGCGGCGTCGGGGTCCGCGCCCGGCAGCGCCGCTGCGGTGAGGCCGCCGGTCAGCCCGCCGCCGACCACGAACGCGGCGAGGACCGCGAGCACGGTGGCACGCGTCGGGCGTCGGTGACGGGCCGGGGCCGTCCCCGGAGCACCGGTGCGGTCGACCTCCGCGACGAGCGCGTCGCGCATGGCGGTCAGGCGGGGGGAGAAGTCGTCGTTCACAGTGCGCCTCCGAGGGGTTCCGCTGTGGCTGTGTACCGCTTGTGGAGCCGGGCCTTCGCCCGGTGGAGTCGGGACTTGACGGTCCCGGGGGCGACGCCGAGCACCGCCGACGCCTCGCGCTCGCTGAGTCCCTCGAGCACGCAGAGGGTCAGGACGCGCTGGTCGTCGAGCGACAGCCGCCCCATGGCCGCGACCGCACCGCCGTCGCCGAACTGCTCCGCGGGGTCGGGCGCCGGCTCGGGCGCCGGGAACCGGCCGAGGAACGCCCGGTGCCGGTGCGCCGACCGGGTGACGTTGTGCGCGGTGTTCGTCGCCGTGACGAGGAGCCACGGCAGGAGCGAGTCGTCGACGAAGCGGACGTGGTCACGGCGCCGCCAGGCCTCGAGGAAGGTCATCGCGACGACGTCGTCCGCGTCGGCCGGTGCTGCTGCCGGGACGAGGCCGACGGCATGTCGCCGGAGCCTCGCGGCGTGACGGTCGAAGACCCTGCCGAAGGCCTGCCCGTCCCCCGCGAGGCTCAGGGCCCAGTCGGCCCGGTCCCCCGTGATCTGGTTCATGTCAGGTGGTGTCCGCACCGACGCGATCGGTTCCCGGCTCGGCGTGTCGCGCGCGGGCGCGGCGTGTTCAGCGCTGGTCGGCGGCCTCGCGCGGCTCCGTGATCCGCTCCCCGGTCTGCGGGTCCCAGCCGATGGTCCTCGGTTCCTGCGCACGCGGGCGTCGCTCCCAGCGAGGGAACCACGGGCGTGCCGACGGCAGGTACAGCAGCACGGCCGCGGCGACGACGGCGACCGGCTCGAGCGTGGGCCGGTCCGCGCTCCCGACGGCCACGGCGATCACGACGTCCACCAGGGCGAAGGCACCCATCACCCCGAGCCACACCCGCGCGGTGCCGGAACAACGCCACACGAGCAGGGTCGCCCAGGCGAGCAACGCGCAGATCCCGATGCCGAGCACCCCACCGATCGCGGCGATGAACCAGCCACCGGACTCGTCCTGCGCCAGCTGCACCGATGCCACCGAGAGCGTGGCGACCCGTACCAGCAGCACGACCGCCCAGATCGCCACGGCAGCGGTGACCACCGTCGGTCGTCGCAGCGGTCGGTCGCTGTCCTGCGCGCGCTCGTCCGTCGTCACGGTGCCCCCTCCGGTCGGTCGCGGACTCGCCGCCCGCGTACCGCGACGGTAGCGGAGTCGGTGCACGGCAGACCAGTCCCCCGCGTGGTCACCGGGCGGAGCCGGCACCCGCGGAGCCGTGTGTCGGCTCAGACGGACGCCTCCGTCCCGCGCACCTTCCCCACCACCACGTCGACGATGCCCGCGACGAGCGCCGCCGCGACGAACACCAGGGACACCCCGAGGCCGAGGGGCAGCCCCTGCGAGTAGTCGCCCTTCGTGCTCGCCAGCGACGAGTAGAACACGCTGCCGACCGCGGCGATGCCGATCGCCGAGCCGACGCGGGCCCCCACCTGGATGAGACCACCTGCGGACCCGCCCTGCTGGACCGGTACCTCGGAGAGCGTGAGCGTCTGGTTCGGCGAGATGGTGAGACCCGACCCGATGCCGGCGACGAGCAGCGGCAGCACGAGCCACCAGCCGAGGTCCGGGCCGTAGTGTTCCGCGACGACCCAGACGACCGCGCCGAGGCCGATGAGCACCAGCACGGTGCCGACCACGATGAGCTGCCGACCGAAGCGGTGCACGATCCGGCCGCCGACGGTCGACGCGATGCCCGAGCCGATGGCGAACGGCACCGACGCGACGCCCGCGAGCAGCGCGGAGTACTGCAGGCCCGACTGCAGCGCCAGGGTGAGGACGAAGAACAGCGGGGTGAACCCGGCGAAGTAGACCGTGGCGAGACCGACCCCGAGCGAGAACGACCGACGGCGGAACAGCCGCAGGTCGACCACGGGCTCGTGGTCCCGGCCGTAGCGGCGCTCCCAGAGCACGAACAGCACCGCGAACACCACCGCGGCGACGACGAGCCACCACTTGGCGTTGCTCTTCCACTGCTCCGACTGCACGAAGGGCAGCAGCAGCGCGACGACCGCGGCGCCGAGCAGGACGATCCCGACCGGGTCGAAGTCGTGCTTCTGGCCGCGCTCCGCCTTCGGCGTGGTGGGCAGGTAGCGGAAGGCGAGCAGGATCGTGACGAGCCCGACGGGCAGGTTCACGAAGAAGACGAAGCGCCACCCGTTCTCGGTGCCGAACGCCGTGATGAGCAGGCCGCCCACCAGCGGACCGATCGCGGTGGCGATGCCGACGGTCGCGCCGAACAGGCCGAAGGCGGTGCCGCGCTCCTTGCCGCGGAACAGCTGCTGGATCAGCGCGGTGACCTGCGGGGTGAGCAGACCGCCGGCCAGGCCCTGCACCAGGCGGGCGACGACGAGCACGAACCCGTTCGGGGCGAAGCCGCAGAGCGCGCTCGCCACCGTGAAGAGTGCGACACCGACGACGAACATGCGGCGACGGCCGACGGCGTCACCGAGCCGGCCACCGGGCACGAGCAGCAGTCCGAACGCCAGGGCGTACCCGGACAGGATCCACTGGACGGCCTCGGGGGTCGCGCCGCTCAGGCCGCTCGAGATGGACTGGAGTGCGACGTTGACGATCGACACGTCGAGCAGGACGATGCCGCCGCCGAGCAGGCAGATGACGAGTGCCTTCCACCGGTTCGGGTCCGGGGCGTCGTCCTGCTGCTGCGCCGGTCGTCCGCCGGTCGGCTGCTGCTGGTCGGAGTGCTGCTCGGGGTGTTGCTCGGCCTGCGGCCCCGAGGGCTGCTCGGCGCTCGCGGCGTGGTGCGCGGTGTGGTGCGCGACGGTGGGAGCCGCATCGGGCTCGACGGGTCTGCGGTGTTCGGCTGCCATGACGATGCCACGCTAGGCCGGGCCCTCGGGGCGATCCGCAGGCTGTGCGGTTCTTGTCCCCCGATCCGACCCGCGGACGCCGAGGACACCGCGAACACCTCGGACACCTCGAACACCTCGAACACCTCGAACACCTCGAACACCTCGGACGCAGCAGACGCCCCGGACGGGCCGGAGGGGCCGGAGGGTCAGCGCCCCGTGCGCTGCAGGCCGTCCGCCGCCCTCCCCAGGAGCCAGTTGACCGCCCAACCGAGCACGCCGACGACCGGCACCAGGACGATGACGAGCGTCCAGACGATCTTCACCGCGTCGCTCCGGCGTCGGTCGCGCCAGACCTGCACCAGCGCCAGCACGTCCAGGGTCAGCAGCAGCACGAGCACCAGCACGTGGGCACCAGCGAGGTTCTCGAACACGTCGTCCTCCTTCGTCGTCGGAGGTCCCACGCTAGGACGCACCCCGTGTCGGTCGCGTCCTCCGCGAGGACGACCTCACTCCCCCTGGTCGGCGTCGACCAGACTGGAGCGATGGAGTCGTGCACGTTCTGCAGCATCATCGCCGGCGGGGAACCGGTCACCTGGGTCGAACGCGAGGAGCACGCCGTCGCCTTCGCCCCGCTCCCGGCGTCGGCGCTGGCGCCCGGGCACACGCTGGTCGTCCCGGTCGCCCACACCGCGGACCTGCTCAGCGCCGACCCCACCTCGCTCGCAGCCTGCACGGCGCTGGCGCGACGGGTCGGCCTCGCGCTGCGGGGTGCCCTCGGCGCGACCGGGACCGTCCTCCTGCAGGCCTCCGGCACCGACGCCGGGCAGAGCGTGCCGCACCTGCACTTCCACGTGGTGCCCTGCTGGCCGGACGACGGCACGACGCACTGGCCGGAGCCGCCGTCGGCGCACGTGCACGACGGCGATCCGTACGCCGACCTGCGGGCGATGTTCGAGTAGGCGCGGCACCGGATGTCATCCCGGAGGAGCACGTCGGTCCTCCGCTGTGCCGATCCCGCCGTGGGCCGCGGTGCGCTGTGATCGTCCCAGACACGAAAGGCTCGACATGCCCCGCTCCACGATCACCGCTCCCCTCGCCGTCGGCGTGCTCGCCCTCGGCGCCCTGACGCTCACCGGCTGCTCGGCCCTCGGCGACCTCGCCCACGACCGGGTGACCTCCGAGGCCTCGACCCGCGCCGACCTCGACTCCGCACCCGACTGGCTGCCCTCGGACGCCAGCGACATCACCTCGGTCGCAGGCACCGGCGGGAAGGGCTCCGACACGACCCCGACCACGCTGGTCTTCACGAGCACCGACGGTGTCACCGACGACGCCTGCAGCACGACGCCCCGGCAGTCCGCGCCGACGATGGACGTCGACGGTGCGCCGGACGTGTACAAGGCCACCTCGGTGCTGCGGTGCGGCCCGTGGTCGATGACGTCGACGGGTGACCGCTGGGTCGCCTGGACGCCGAACCCGGGCGACGGCGGGTCCTGACGTGCCCCGTCCCCGCGGCCGCCACCGACGCACGAGGACGCGGCGCGCCCGTCCGTTCGGCGAGCACCGCGCCACGGTCGCCGTCGCGGCCCTCTCCGCCGGCCTCGGCGCCCTCGTCGTCACCGGCGCCGAGGCCGCGCACCGGATCGTCGAGCTCGGCGAACGCACCGGGTCGAGCGCCACGGTGGCCGCGATCCTGCCCGTCGTGGCGTGGGTCTTCATCGGGATCGCCCTGTACGTCAGCGCCGTGGTCGCGTCCAACACCTGCGCGACCGTCATCGCCGGCCGCACCCGCTCGCTCGGACTGCAGCGTGTCCTCGGTGCCACCGGTCAGCAGCTCCGCTGGCAGGTCACCCGGACCGGGGCGACCTGCGGGATCGTCGGCGCCGCCGTCGGCACCGTCCTCGGCGCGGTCGTCGCGGACGCCGCGCTCGCCGTCGCCGCGGCCGCGGACGTGCTCCCGTCGCTCGGCGTCGTCGCCCCGCCGTCCCTGGTCCCGATCGGGCTCCTGGTCGCGGTCATCACGACGGTCGCGTTCCGCATCGGCTCCCGCGCCGTCCTCACCATCTCCCCGCTCCGCGCGCTCGAGGCCGGCGTCGAGGCCGCTCCCGGCACGACCCGTTCCGTCGGCCGCACGGTGACCGCGAGCACGCTCTCCCTGCTCGGCACGGCGGGGCTCGGCGTCGCCGTGGTGCTCGGCGCGACGAGCGTCGACTCCCTGCTGCTCGCGGTGGCCTGCGGTGCCCTGTCGTTCACGGGCGTCGTGGTCGCCGCCCCGGTGCTGCTCCCCGCCGTCCTGCGGATCGCGGCCGCCGCGTCCGCCCGGTCGGTCGTGCCGGCGATGGCCGCACGGAACTCGCTCCGGGCGCCGAAGCGCACCGCCCGCGCGACGGTGGGGCTGCTCATCGCGGTGACGCTCATGGCCACGTTCGCCGTCGGGTTCTCGACCTACGCCAGCATGCTCCAGGGCCAGGCCGCGGACGACCCCGAGTACTACCGCGGTATCCAGGAGCAGTTCGACCAGCTCGCGGTCATGTTCACCGGCCTCGTCGGTGCCGCCGGGGTCATCGCGGCCGCCGGGGTCGTCGCCGTCACGGCCCTGACGACCGCGCAGCGGGGACGTGAGCTCGGACTGCTCCGGGTGGTGGGCGCGACGCGGCAGCAGGTCCGCGCGCTCGTCCTCGCGGAGACGGCGATCACGGTCGCGGTCGCGGTCGTGCTCGGCGGGCTGCTCGGCACCGCGTACGGCTGGGCCGGGGCGTACACCCTGCTCGGCGCGACGAAGGGTGCGGAACTCATCGCGCCCGTCGTGCCGCTCTGGCTCGTGGTCGTCGTGGTGGTCGGCGCTGCGGGCACCGGGCTCGCCGCTGCGCTCGGCCCGGCGGCACGAGCCGTGCGGGCGGCCCCGGTGACCGCGCTCCGGTACGAGTAGCGCCCGACGGGGCCGGGGGGGGTGTCGCGGGGTCAGCCGGCCGCCCGGCGCACGAGCTCCCGGAGCCGCTGCTCGACCTCGTCGGTCCACTCGACGACGGCGAACGAGGTCGCCCACATCACGCCGTCGTCGAGCGTGGCGTCCTCCTGGAACCCGACGGTCGCGTAGCGCGCACCGAACTTCGAGGCCGGCTGCACGAAGGTGACGACCTTGCCGTCCCGCGCGTACGACGGGAACCCGTACCAGGTCTTCGGATCGAGCTCCGGAGCGACCTCGGTCACGAGCACGTGGTAGCGCGCGGCCAGGACCTGGTCGAAGCCCTCGAGTGCCTCGATCGCGGCCGTGCACGCCTCGCGCTCGGCCTCGCGCTTCGCGGCGCCCTTCAGCCCGCGCGTCGCCTTCCGTTCCGCTGCTGCCTGCTGCATCGCGGCTCGCTCCGCGTCGCTGAACACCTCGGCCATGCCCGTCTCCCTCACCGATCCGCCCGGTCCGCGACCGGTGCTGACGGCATCCTGGCACCGCCGGTGCGGACCGCGCGACCCGGCGGACGGGAGGCACGGTGCGGGTCGACCACGAGCCTCCCGTCCGTCCCGGCGCACGCCCGTGGCCCACGGACGACAGGAGCGCGCCGGTCCGAGGACCGACGCGCTCCTGTCTGCGCTGGGCTGGGTGTCAGCGGGTGGTGCGTCCGGCGCGGGGCAGGAGCACGCCGAGGACGATCATCGCGACGGCGAGGAAGGCGTGCAGGACGTTGTCGGCGCTGTTCAGCGGGACGAAGTTCGCAGCCCCGGCCATGCCGGCGACGAAGAGGCCGAAGACGAACAGCACGGCGTAGACGATGCCGCCGATGAGCAGGTACGAGCGCGAGCCCGCGGCCGAACGGGCGGCGAGCAGGCCGACGATGCCGAACAGCAGGTGCACGATGTTGTGGAGCACCGACACCTGGAACAGGCCGAGGAGCATGGCCATCGAGCTGTTGCCCGCGAAGGACAGCGTGCCCATGTCCATCGTGAGTCCGGGGATGAAGCCGGCGATGCCGACGATGAGGAAGACGATCCCGAAGAGCAGTGCGCCCTTCTGGACGAGGGTCGAACCGGTACGGGGGGTTGCTGCGCTGGACATGTGGTCTCTCCTTGTGTGCGAGGACCGGGTCGTGGTTCCGGTCGGGGACGTGACGCGTGTCACGCTCGGTTGCCTTTCACGGTAGACATGCAGCCTGCTCTCGGTTTCCCCCCGTCCGGGGGCACGCGCCGAACGGACAGGACCCGTCGTACCGTGGAAGGGTGCGGGAACTCGACTGGGACGGCTACCGGAACGTGCGGGACCTCGGCGGGCTCCCCACCCCGTCGTCCCCGACCGGTGCGACGCAGCGCGGCCGGATCGCACGCGGCCCGCGCCGCGAACTGCTCACTGACCGGGGCTGGCAGGACGCACGCGTGTGGGGTCTCCGGTCGGTGGTCGACCTGCGGTGCGCCGACGAGGTGGGGCGTCGCGACGGCGATCCCCTCGTCGCTCCGGACGCCCTCACCGACATCACCGTCGTCGCGGCCCCGACCGAGGACCAGGACGACCCGGAGTTCCGCGAGGTGTGCTTCCCGATCCTCGACTCCCCCGAGTACTGGCGGCACAACTGGCGGATCCTGCCCGACCTGGTGCTCGGTGCGCTGCGGGCGATCGCGGACGCGCCGTCCGGGGTGCTCGTGCACTGCAGTGCGGGGCGCGACCGGACGGGCATGATCAGCACGCTGCTGCTCGCGAACGCCGGCGTCCCGCCGACTGCCGTCGCCGAGGACCACGCGGCTTCCGTCCGCGCGATGGCCGGCACCGGGACCCACGCTCCGGGTGACCGCCAGGCGACCTGGGATGCCGACCAGGTGACCGAGTGGCTCGCCACCGTCACACCGATCGTCGAGGACGTCGCCGCCGACGTCGACGCGGCGTTCGCCGCCGTCGGTGCCGACGACGACCTGAGCGCACGGTTGCGCGCCCGACTCACCACCCCCTGACCACGCGGGAGCCGTCGGACGGGAGGCGCGGTGCCGGCCCGCACCGCGCCTCCCGTCCGTCAGCTGCGCCCCGCCGTCGACTGCTCAGGTCGGTCGTGTGGTCACGGCCCGGGGACGGTGACGCGGACGGCGCTGATCCGCCCGGCGCGCGTGCGCGCCGTGGTGTCCGGGTCGTAGCTGTCGGCGGTGGCGAGGTAGAGGGTGCGACCGTCCTCGCCGCCGAGCGCGCAGTCGATCGCGCACAGGCCGGGGGCGTCGATGCGGTCGGTGACCTCGCCGCCCTCGACGACGCGGAGGAACTCCCCCGTGTCCACCGAGCAGACCCAGATCGCGCCCTCGGCATCGACCGTGCTGCCGTCCGGCGTGACGCCCTCGGGCAGCGTCGCCCACTCGCGGCGGCCGGTGAGCGACCCGTCCGGCTCGATGTCGAACGCGGTCAGTCGACCACCCCAGGTCTCGCTGACCACCAGGGTCCGCGTGCCGGGGAGCACGTTCGCGCTGTTCGGGAACACCAGGCCGTCGGCGGCGAGCCGGGCGGAGCCGTCCTGGTCGACGACGTAGAGCGGTCCCGGGCGGAGTTCTTCACCGCCGTACAGGTCGTAGCCGAACGCGCCGACGTACGTCCGGCCGGTCGCCTCGTCGACGACCAGGTCGTTGAGGAGCGACGGTTCGGTCGACGACAGGTCGGCGAACGGCTCGTTCGAGCCGTCGGGACGCACGACCTGGATCGTCCGGGCGTTCATGGCACTGACGATCAGCCGACCGTCGGCGAGCCACCCGAGGCCGGACGACTGGCCGTCGATGGTCGTCTCGAGGCGTGGTCGCGCGTCCGCCGCACCGGGGTCGACCGAGAAGACCTCGCCCGTGTGCATGTCGGAGTACCAGAGCCGGCCGTCGTGCCAGCGGTTGCCCTCGGGGAAGCGGATGCCGGAGACGACCTCGGTCGCGGAGTCGATGGTGGTGTGCACCCGTCCAACCTGCCACTCGGGACTGGCGGTCACCTGGCGCTCGTGGCCGGGGTCCAGCCGAGCTCGGGGCCGAGCCGACCGGCCATGTCCTCGATGATCTGCGCGTAGTCGTCGGGTGCGAACGAGAACGGCAGCGCGAAGGCCACCTCCGTCGCCACCTGGTACCCGGCGTCGGCGCGGAGTCGATCGGCGATCTCGGCCGAGCTCCCGACCAGGTCGGCGGCGAACAGCAGCTTCCCCGGCCCCTGCGGGACCCCGACCCGACCGGCTCGCGCCGCGGCGTAGGCCCGGTACCGCTCGACCTGCTCCGGCGTCGCCGAGTCGGTCGGGATGACCACGAGGCCCTGCGAGACCCGCGCCGCAGCAGGATCCGGGTGCGCGTCGAGGTAGGCGTCGACCTGCGCGCGCTGGTTCGCGGCGAAGTCCGTGCCGACCTCGCTCCGGGTCACGCTCGAGGTGAGCAGGTGGAAGCCGTGCTCGGCCGCCCACACCGCGGACCGCGTGCTGCCGGTGCCGTACCAGATCCGGTCGGCGAGACCCGGGCTCTGCGGTTGGACGGTCGTGGCGAACTCCTCGATCCCCCGGCGCTCCACGGCCGCCGTGACGGGGTCGCCGCGCACGAGGTCCCGGAAGCGCAGGAGTCGGTCGTTGCCGAGGTCCTCGTGCTCGGCGGTGTCCGGGTGGATCGCGTCACGGTAGAGGTCGTAGTGCATGGGCGTCCCCACGGAGAAGCCGGGCTGCAGCCGACCGCCGAGCAGCACGTCCACGGTGCCGAGGTCCTCGGCGAGACGGAACGGGTTCTCGGCGCCGATCGGGGTGACCGCGGTGCCGAGGGCGATCCGCGAGGTGCGCTGCGAGGCTGCGGCAGTGATCGCCACGGGCGACGAGATGCCGTGCTGCAGGTGGCGGTGCCGGAGCCAGGCACTGTCGAAGCCGAGGGCCTCGGCTCGCTCGATCACGCGGAGCGTCTCCTCGTGGCCGTCGGCCGGGCGCACGGGGTCGAACGAGCCGATGGTCAGGAAGCCGAGGCGCTCGAGGGGCCGGTCGTCGGAGGGCATGCTCCGATCGTCGCAGACCGGGGCGCGGGGCGTCGGTGGTCCCGACGTATCCTGGCTGCATGAGCATGGAAGGCGCTGCCTGGAGCTCGCTGTACAAGATCTCGTCCGCGAAGGACGCCGGGCGGGGCTTCTCCCGCGAGTCGCTCCGACGGATCATGACGTTCGCCGTGCCCTACAAGGTGCAGCTCGTGGTGTTCATCGCGCTGTCCGTCGTGGGGGCGTTCCTCGCGGTCGCGACGCCGGTGCTCGCTGGCCAGGTCGTCGACGTCATCGCGGCCCGCGGCGCCGGGTCGACGATCGTCTGGTTGGCCCTGGTCATCGCGCTCGTGGCCGTCGCCGACGCCGCGTCGTCGCTGCTCACCCGTTGGTACTCGGCGCGGATCGGCGAGGGCGTCATCCTCGACCTCCGCACCGCGGTGTTCAACCACGTGCAGAAGATGCCGATCGCGTTCTTCACCCGGACCCGGACCGGCGCGCTGGTCAGCCGGCTGAACAACGACGTGATCGGCGCGCAGCAGGCCTTCAGCGGGACGCTCTCCGGCGTCGTCACGAACTCCGTGGCACTCGTGCTGACCCTCGTCGTCATGCTCAGCACCTCGTGGCTGGTGACGGTCATCGCCGTCGTCATGCTCCCGGTGTTCCTCGTCCCCGCACGTCGGATGGGCAGCCGCCTCGCCGCGCTCCGCCGCGAGGCCGCCGACCACAACTCCGCGATGAGCACCCAGATGACCGAGCGGTTCTCCGCACCCGGCGCGACGCTCGTCAAGCTGTTCGGGCGCCCCGACGAAGAGGCCGAGGAGTTCCGCGTCCGCGCCGCCCGCGTGCGGGACATCGGCGTCCGCACCGCGATGCTGCAGTTCGTCTTCGTCACCGCACTCATGCTCGTCTCGGCGCTCGCGCTCGCACTCGTGTACGGCCTGGGCGGCACGCTCGCCCTCGGTGGCCAGCTGAACACGGGCGACGTCGTCACCCTCGCACTCCTGCTCACCCGCCTCTACGCACCGCTCACCAGCCTGGCGAACGCGCGCGTCGAGATCATGAGCGCCGTCGTGAGCTTCGAGCGCGTCTTCGAGGTGCTCGACCTCCGGCCGCTCATCCAGGAGAAGCCCGACGCCGTCACCCTGCCCGACGGCCCCGTCGCGGTCGAGTTCGACGACGTCCGCTTCGCCTACCCGTCCGCCGACAAGGTCTCCCTCGCCTCGCTGGAGGAGGTCTCCACGCTCGACACCCGCGGCGGTGACGAGGTCCTGCACGGTGTCTCGTTCCGGATCGAGCCCGGGCAGACCGTCGCCCTGGTCGGGTCCTCCGGCGCGGGCAAGTCCACGATCGCGCAGCTGCTCTCCCGCCTGTACGACGTCGACAGCGGTGCCGTCCGACTCGCCGGGACGGACGTGCGCGACGTCACCTTCGCGTCACTGCGGCACACGATGGGCATGGTCACCCAGGACGGGCACCTGTTCCACGAAACCATCGGCGCCAACCTGCGCCTCGCCCGCCCCGAGGCCACCGATGACGAGGTGTGGGACGCCGTCCGACGTGCGCGCCTCGAACCGCTCATCCGGTCGCTGCCCGACCAGCTCGACACCATGGTCGGCGAGCGGGGCTACCGACTGTCCGGCGGCGAGCGCCAGCGCATGACGATCGCCCGGCTCCTGCTCGCGCAGCCCCGCGTCGTGATCCTCGACGAGGCGACCGCCGCGCTCGACTCGACGTCCGAGGCCGCCGTGCAGGCCGCCCTGAGCGAGGCACTCGACGGTCGCACGGCGATGGTCATCGCGCACCGCCTGTCGACCATCCGGAGCGCGGACCTCATCCTGGTCATCGAGGACGGCTCCGTCGTCGAGCGCGGCACGCACGAGGAACTCCTCGCCGCGGGCGGCCGGTACGAGGAGCTGCACCGGACCCAGTTCGCCGTCCAGGCGGACCAGGCGCCGGACCCCGCTCCGCTCCCGGAGACCAGCGTCCGCTAGCACCTCCCGTCGCGGCACCTCCACCTGCACGACACCTCAGCCGATCCGCCGGACCTCGGGAGCGACATCGGAGCACCGTGGGCAGCACCGGACCCACAGGAGGAACCATGCTGCTCGAGGGCAAGACCATCGTCGTCACCGGCGGGAACAGCGGGATCGGTGAGCAGATCTGCCTCGCCGCCGCAGCGGAGGGCGCGAACATCGTCATCGACTACGTCGCCCACCCCAAGGCGACCGACTCGCTCATCGCCCGGATCGAGCAGGCCGGCGGCCACGCGGTCGGGGTCGACGCCGACATCACCAGCGCCGCGGACCTGCACCGCATGGTGCAGAAGGCCGTCGACGCCTTCGGCTCGCTCGACGTCCTCGTCAACAACGCCGGGATCGAGGACCGGAAGTCCCTGCTCGAGGAGACCGAGGAGGGCTACGACAAGGTCATGGCCGTCAACATGAAGAGCGCGTTCTTCGGTACGCAGGCCGCGGCGAAGCAGTTCATCGCACAGGGCAACGGCGGGCTCGTGCTCAACATCTCGAGCGTGCACGAGGACTGGCCGATGCCCGGCAACCTGGCCTACTGCGTGTCGAAGGGCGGCATGCGGATGCTCGCCCGGAGCGGCGGCGTGGAGCTCGGGCCGCACGGGGTCCGGATCGTGAACATCGCTCCCGGTGCGGTCGACACCCCGATCAACACGGCGACGACCTCCGATCCCGACAAGCTGGAGCAGCTCGACGACGCGATCCCGCTCGGGCGCCCGGCGAAGCCGCACGAGATCGCCGAGGTCGTCGTGTTCCTGGCGTCGGGCAAGGCCGCGTACATGACGAGCACCACCGTCACGATCGACGGCGGGATCTCGCAGGGCAGCGTCGGACTCTGAACGTCACCCGCTGACGGACGGCCACCACCTGCACGTCCCAGGCCCCGAGCGACAGCTCGGTCCCCGCCGCGAGCGCCGCGCCGTCGAGGACGTCCTCCGCGTCGACCGGCACGGTGAAGGTGCTCGGCGTCCAGGACCAGTTGTGCACGACGTGCACGGTCTCGCCGCGGGCGTTCGTGGCGGTCTGCACCGACTGGGTCTCCGACTGCGGCCGCCAAGCAGTCGCTCCGTTGCCCCGCTCGACCGCCCAGGCGGCGATCGCCGCGGCCAGCGCCGGGTCCGGCACCGTCCCGACGTACGTCACCCGTCCCGCACCGTGGGCTCGGGTGGTCACCGCGGCGAACCGGCCGTGGTGCGGGTGGTCGTAGTCGACGAGCACGTCGGCGTCGTCGACGAGCAGCCCGTCCGCCCAGCGGGTCGCCGTCGCGCCGGTCGGCACCGTGAAGCCGTGGTCCGCGGCAGCAGCGCCCGCGGACACCGGTACGCGTCGGCCGAGGTTGCTGAACTCGTCGTAGTGCACGCCGGCCGCGGTGTCGAGGAAGGCCGGCTTGCGCTCGAGTCGGGCGCGGGCCTCCTGGTCCTCGTACCCGGTGCGGATGCCGACGACCAGGTGTCCGCCGGCTTCGGCGTAGTCCGCGAGCCACCGCAGCTGGTCGTCCGTCGCGATGGTGAACGCCGCTGCGACGAGGACCGGGCGCTCCCGGGCGACCACGGCTGGATCGCGGTCGAACACCTGCGAGGAGTGCACCGTGTTCGCCTGCAGGCCGGCCTCGAACACCCCGCGGGCGAACGCGTCGTACACGGTCTGCCACGAGCGGCGGTCGGGCTCAGCGCCGTCACCGAGCGCCGGGTGCTCGTTCAGCGCCCACTTCGACTCGTTCGAGAACAGCAGGGCGACGTCGGCGTGCGGCCGGAGCCCGGCGACCCGGTCACCCGCGTGCCGGAACTCGGCGCCGATGCGGGCGATCTCCTCGTAGGTGCGCCCCGGCTGCTGCGAGTGCGGCAGCACACCGCCCCAGTAGGTCTCGACACCGAAGTGCAGCGTGTGCCAGTGCCAGTACTCGATCATCGACGCCCCGCGGGAGACCAGCGCCCACGCCGCCTGCCGCCACTGGCCCTCGTAGGCGGGTTCGTTCATCCACGAGAAGCCGATCGCCTGCGCGTTCGTCTCGGTCACCAGGAACGGGGCCTGCTTCGACCCGTACATCCGGTCGCCGGTCGCGACGACGGACCACGCGCCGGAGGACGTCCAGTACTGCGGGGCCTCGTCCGTGTTGGGCAGTTCGAGGGCGTCCTGCATCCGGTAGTACGGGTTGCCCGCGGTGACGTCGAGGGCCCGGGTGAGAGCGTCGTCCTCCACCGTCGGTCGCTCGTAGGAGATGCAGGTGGTGACGAACTGGTCCTCGCGGGCGTACTCGCGCACGATCTCGGCCTGCCACGCGATGAAGTCCGTCGTGAGGGACGCCTGGAACCGGCGCCAGGCGAGGTCGTACTGCGGCTGCACGTTGCCGTCCGGTGTCCACAGGTCCGCCCAGGTCGAAAGGCGGTGGGACCAGTAGGTCAGGCCCCACTCCTCGTTGATCCGCTCGACGCTGCCGTAGGTGTGGCGGAGGTGGTCGACGAAGCGCTGGAAGACCTCGGGGTTGGCGATGAGCTCGTTCCCGGGCTCGTTGTCGACCTGGTAACCGATGACGGCCGGGTGCTCGGCGTACCGGGCGACGATCTTCCGGATGACCCGCTCGGCGTGGAACAGGAAGGCCGGGTGGGCGTGGTCGATCTCTTGGCGGGCGCCCCAGCCCATCGGCTCCCCGGCCGTCCGGCGTCGCACGTTCACCTCGGGCACGATGCGGGCGAGCCACATCGGCAGCGCGTAGGTCGGCGTGCCGAGGATCACGCTGATGCCGTGCTCGTGCGCCGCGTCGAGCACGGGCGCGAGCCACTCGAGCTCGAACCGGCCGTTCTCCGGCTCCCAGGTGCTCCAGACGGACTCACCGACCCGGATCACCGTGAAGCCGGCCTCCTGCATGAGGCGCATGTCCTCGTCGAGCCGTGGGGTGGGCTGGTACTCGTGGTAGTACGCGGCGCCGAAGAGGACGCGGTCGTGCTGCATGGTGCGGGGTGCTCCGTTCGTGGTGCGGTGGTCCGTGGTGCGG
The DNA here is from genome assembly GCF_023712445.1 of Curtobacterium sp. P97. NCBI lineage: Bacteria > Bacillati > Actinomycetota > Actinomycetes > Micrococcales > Microbacteriaceae > Curtobacterium > Curtobacterium sp. P97. The sequence continues at coordinate 54,919 of NZ_JAMAYF010000011.1, forward strand.
TGGCCCGTGGCGCGGTGGCCCGTAGCGCGGTGGCTCGTGGTGCGGTCCGAGGTGTCGGTCATCCCTTGACCGCCCCCGCGGTCAGGCCGTCGAGCAGCTGCTTCCGGAGGAGCAGGAACACGAGGATCGTCGGCACGCTCGCCAGCACGGCGCCGGCGAGGACGAGGTCGTACGACCGGTTCTCCGATGCGAAGATCGCGTTCAGCCCGAGCGGCAGCGTGTACTGGTCGGAGTTCGACACCAGCACGAGCGGCCAGAGGAACGAGTTGTAGCTCTGCAGGAAGCTCCACACGGCGAGCGCCCCGAGGGACGGCCGGAGCAGCGGGAGCACCACGCGCCGGAAGGTCCCGAACTCCGAGTTGCCGTCGATGCGAGCGGCCTCGATGATCTCGTCCGGGATCGACTGGGTGATGAACTGCTGCATCATGAAGATCCCGAACGCCGGCGCCACCCAGGGCACGATGAGCGAGAACCAGGGGTTCGCGAGCCCCGACTTCACCACGAGGATGAAGAGCGGCACGAGGATCACCGCGAACGGGACCGACAGCGACGAGAACATCACCGCGAACAGGACCCGCTTGCCCCGGAACCGGAACTTCGCGAACCCGTACCCGGCCATCGCGCACACGAACACCGACACGACGGTGGCGATCACGGCGGTGCCGACGCTGATGCCGAACCACGCCCAGAACGGCTGCGTGGTGAGCAGGTTCACGTAGTTCTCGCCGGTGGCCGGGCTCGGGATGAGCGTGGGCGGCGTGGAGAAGATGTCGCCGCGGCGCTTGAACGAGCCGGACAGCGCCCACAGCAGCGGGAACACGAACACGAGCAGCAGCACCACGAGCGTGGCGTAGAGCAGCCCTCGGCGGGCGATCCACCCGGGGGTGCGCGGCGGGCCGGACCGTGGGCGGCGTGCGCTGCCCCTGGTGGTCACGGCCTCGGTGACGGTGGCGGTCATGCGTCCCTCCCGATGGCGAGTGCGCGGTTGAGGATCTGGCTGACGCCGAAGACGACGGCGAAGAGCACGACCCCGGCGGCGGCGGCGTAGCCGAACTGCTGCCGCTCGAACGCGGCGCGGTAGATGAACATGGCGACGGAGAGCGTCGCTTCGCCCGGGCCGCCCTTCGTGAGCAGGTAGGGCTCGTCGAACAGCTGGGCGGCGCTGATGAAGCTCGTCACCACGACGAAGGCGGTCACCGGACGGATCGCCGGCAGGGTGACGTTCGTGAACTTCCGGAAGGTGCCGGCCCCGTCGAGCGAGGCGGCCTCGTACTGCTCCGGGGAGACGTTCTGCAGCGCAGCGAGGAAGAAGATCGTCAGGTACCCGACCGTGCGCCAGAGGAGCACGAAGCCGATCGCGACCTTCGCGAGCGTGGGGTCGCCGAGCCAGTCGGTGTCCGGCAGCCCGAACAGTGCCCCGAGCGTGGCGTTGAGCAACCCGTAGTTGGTGTCGAAGACCAGGCTGTAGATGAGCGCGATGACGATCGGCGACAGCACCATCGGGATGAAGAACGTGACGCGGAACAGGTCACGCGCTCGGAGTCCCTTGGCGTTCAGCGCCTGCGCGACGAGGAGCGAGACAGGCACGATGACGAACACGGCGATGAGCGTGTAGATCAGCGAGTTCACCAGGGCCGTGCCGAAGCTCGTGTCCCGGAACAGGTTTGCGTAGTTCCTCAGACCGATCCAGTTCGGCGTCCCGAGGCCGACCCACTCGGTGAGCGACAGGTACAGGGCGGCGAGCACCGGCACGATCATGAACAGGCCGTAGAGCACGTAGAACGGCGCGATGAACAGGTACGGGGCACTGCCGCCGTTCGTGTTGAGGCGGCGCCGCCTGCCCGGTGGATCGGCTGCAGCGGGCGGAGCGGACACCGGGATGCCGGTGGCGGTGGATGTGGACAACGTCGTCCTCCTCAGGCGCGGGTCTGGCCGCGGAAGTCGGCCGCAGCGGCGTCGAGCGCCTGCTTCGGGGAGATCTGGCCCTTGTAGGCCTTGATGAGGTAGCCGCTCAGGACGGTCTGCAGGATGGCTGCGTTCGCGCTCTGGTGCTGCGAGGGCACCTCGTCGATGACCGACTCGTAGACGCCGAACAGCTGCTGCCCGCCGAAGTACGGGTCGCTCAGCGCTGCGAGCCGCGGGTCGTCGTACACCGAGCGGAGCGTCGGCAGGTACCCGAGGTCCTCGTACCGCTTCACCTGCTGGTCGGGGTCGAGGTACGCGGCGAGCACGAGGTCGATGCCGGCCTGCGTCAGGGGCTTGTCGCGGAGCACCGCGAAGCCCGTCCCGCCGCCGACGCTCGTCGTGCTCCCGCCGCCGGCGAACCGCGGCAGGTTGCGGACCCGCCACTTGCCCTCCTGCTCGGGCACGTTCGGCTTGATGCCGTAGCTCGCGTACCAGGAGGGCATGTCGACCGCCAGGATCGTGCCGCCCTTGAGCCCGGACTGCAGGCTCGGGCCGTACATGTCGGCGACCGTGGCGATCGCGCCGGACTGCACGCCGTCGACCAGGAACTGCAGGGTGCGCTCGGCCTCGGGCGTCTGGATCGCGATGTCGCCGGACTCGTCGTACAGGTCGCCGCCGCGCTGCAGCAGCAGGATCTGGTAGCTCTGCAGCGTGCCGCCGGGGTCGGTGACCGCGACCGCGTGGAGCGCGACACCCTTGCTCTTGTTGAGCTTCGCGCCGACCGCCATCGTCTCCTCCCACGTGGCCAGGTCGTCGGGGATCCCGAGCGCCCGGAACTGGTCGGCACGGTGGTAGTAGACGCAGAGCGGGGTGTCCGAGTCGAGCGCGTACAGGCGCCCGTCCTTCGAGAACGGCGTCAACCGGGCGCTGATCAGGTCGTCCCGCTTCGACGCGACGGACGACGACAGGTCGCTCAGCAGCTCCTTCGCGATGTCGCCGCGGAGCATCCGGCAGAACGCGCCGATCTCGAGACCGGCGACGTCCGGCGTCCCCGTCCCCGCGACCGCCTGCGCGATGAGCTTCGTCGGGATGTCCGCCGCCGCGATGGTGGTGATGTCGAGGGCGTAGTCGAACCGCGACCCCCGGTCAGCGACCGGGAGCGCCTCGGTGAAGAACTTCTCGTAGCCGGGGTCGTGCGTCCAGAAGGACAGGTCGGCCCTGCCCGAGCGGACCGCCGCGGTCGACTGCGGCGAGCAGGCGGCGAGCAGCCCGCTCAGTGCGAACGCACCGCCGGCGGCGGCGCCCCAGCGGAGCAGGTCGCGCCGGCTGGGCGCTCGGTGACCGTCACGGACGGGAGGCACGGCTCCCGTCGTTCCGGGAGGTCGCGTTGGTACTGGGGTCACGTGCTGACTCCTGACGTCGTCGTCGGGGTGATCGATGGGTGTCGGCGAGCGCTCGTGAGCGCTCACTCGCCGGACCGACGCGAGTTGCGCCTCCCGGCCGGGTTCAGTCGATGGGGCGGAGGTGGTGGCGCTCGGCGGAGGGCGGCGCGCTGGTGGCGCGCGTGATCAGCTGCCCCGGGAGCATCCGGTGCCGCTCGGCGGGCGGGTGGCCGTCGAGGGTGCGGAAGAGGCGGTGCATCGCGAGACGGGTCGACTCGTCGAAGTCCTGGCGGATCGTGGTCAGGGGTGTCGGCAGGAAGGCGGCGATCGGCATGTCGTCGAACCCGACGATGCTGACGTCCTGCGGCACGGACAGCCCGGCCTGCTGGATGGCGGACATGGCGCCGATCGCCATCTGGTCGTTCGCGACGAAGACCGCGGTGACGTGGGGACGGGCGAGCAGCGACCGCATCGCGTCGTGGCCGCTCTGCGGCGACCAGTCCCCCTCGACGGGTGCATGCTCGGCGACACCCGCGTCCTGCAGGGCGGCGCGCCAGCCCTGCTCGCGGCGGACGCTCGACGTCCAGTTCGCCGGGCCCGCGATGTGCCAGACGGTCTCGTGACCGAGGGCGAGCAGGTGGTCGGTTGCTGCGAAGGCGGCACCGCTCTCGTCGAGACCGACGGCCAGGGTGTTCTCGCGGTCGGCGACGTCGGGCGGGCCGAGTGTCAGGACCGTGACGCCGGCCGGCATGCGCAGTTGGTCCATCTGGTTCTCGACCGGCTCGGACAGGACGATCGCCTCGACGCCCTGCTCGACGAGGGAGTCGACCGCGGGCTGGAGCTCCTCGGCCGAGGCCGTCACCGTGCGGACGATCGACAGGGCGTAGCCGTTGGAGCGGCAGGCCTGCTCGACGCCGGTGAGCATCGCGGTCGGGCCGTACAGGTCCGTGCCGATCGTGATGATGCCGACGCGGCGGGAGCGCTGGGACTTGAGGGTTCGTGCGGCGGCGTTCGGGCGGAAGCCGAGCTCGGCGATGGCGGACTCGACCTTGGAGCGGACGGCCTCGGTGACGTGGGGTTCGCCGTTGACCACGCGCGAGACGGTCTTCTGCGACACACCGGCGAGGGCGGCGACGTCGGTCATCGACGCTGGGCGGAGGCGGCGCACGGGGGCGATGTCGCTCATGGGCCAGCTCCTTCGCTGCGTCGGGTGGTCACCCGCTGAGCGGGTGTGGGAGCAAGACAACCACGCGGCTGACTACGTAGTCAAGAGGGTTTCGACAGTGCGGACGTGAGGCGCCGCTGCCGCGGTACGCTCAGCCGAGGAACGACGAGCGACGGCCCGAGGACAGGGAGACGAGATGACCGCGGACCACCGAAGGGTCGGACCACGCTCGAGGTCGGCCTCGGCATCGTCGCCGGAGCGGATCCCTGACCGATGCGGACGGTGAGGGAACACGTCCGTGCGGTGATCGCCGTCGTCACTGCGGCGACAGCGATCGTCGTCATCACCGGTTGCAGTGGAGGAGGCCCCGTGGACTCGGAGAGCAACGGGCCCGTGAGCACTGCCGAGGCCCGGCAGTCCGTGCAGGACATCGTCGACCGGACTGCCTCCTCGCTCGAGGGCGATTGGGAGGTCTCCAGCGGGCCCTCGGTCGAGCAGTGCAGCAAGAGCGACGGCAGCGACGGCGCTGCCTACAGGTACATCACGGCTCTCGCGGAGCCGACCGGTGAACCCGAAGCGGACATCGCCGTCGTCGAGAAGCTGTGGGAGGAAGCCGGGATCACCACGCAGCCGTACGAGAGCGGGGGCGACGACCCGATCCTCGGTCTCCGCGGCGCAGGTGGCCCGACCACGTCCATCAGCTTCCTGGCGGACACCCGTCGGTACACGGTCTCAGCAACGTCCGAATGTGCTGACGGGGACGCCGTCGAGATGCAGGGCAACGGGGAGTGACGAGCGGCGGAGATCCTCGACGGGATCAGTGCGCCCCGAGCAGCTCGACCCCGTAGCTGACGACGACCGCCCGCAACTCCTCCAGGTACGTCTGCGCCTGCTCCGTCAGGGGCACCGAGGAGTGCGCGATCCACCCGATCTCGATGCGCTCGTCGACGTCGAGCGGGATGGCGACGATCTCCGGGTCGAGGTCGTCACTGATGAGCCCGGTCGAGATCGTGTACCCGCCGAGCCCGATCATGAGGTTGAAGATCGTCGCCCGGTCCGACACCCGGATCTCCCGCTTGCTCGACATCGTCGACAGGATCTCCTCGGCCAGGTAGAAGGAGTTGTTCGCACCCTGATCGAACGTCAGGCGCGGCAGTTCGGCCAGGTCGTCGAGCGTCGCCCGCTCCTGCGACGCCAACGGGTTCCGCCGGGCGACGAAGACGTGCGGCTGCGCGACGAAGAGCGGTGTGAACACGACCCCGGCGTCCCGCATCAGCTTGCCGAGGACCTGCCGGTTGAAGTCGTTGCGGTAGAGGATGCCGAGCTCGCTCCGCAGCGTCCGGACGTCCTCGATGATGTCCCACGTGCGGGTCTCGCGCAGCGAGAACTCGTACTGGTCGGCGTCGGCGCCCTCGACCATCCGCACGAAGGCCTCGACCGCGAACGAGTAGTGCTGGGCCGACACCCCGAGCAGCCGGCGCGACGCCTGGCGCCCGACGTACCGCTGCTCGAGCAACGACACCTGCTCGACGACCTGGCGGGCGTACCCGAGGAACTCGACGCCGTCGACGGTGAGCACGACCCCACGTGCGGACCGGGTGAAGAGCGGCCGGCCGATGCGAGCCTCCAGGTCCTTCATCGCAGCCGACATGGTCGGCTGCGAGACGTAGAGCAGGTCTGCGGCCGCGCTGATCGATCCTTCGGAGGCGACCTCGATGAAGTACCGCAGCTGCTGCAGGGTGATGTCGTTCGCAACGCGAGCCATAGGAACAGGCTATGCGACTGGATAGCGTCTCGGTATTACCTGATGACCCGCGCCTCCCGTCATGATCGGAGGACCTTCCCACAGTGCCCGCGGGCGCTCGACGACCGGACTCCGGACCATGGCGAACGACATCACCTTCAGCATCAGCAGGACACGCTTCGACGAGGACTACTCCCCCGCCGAGAGCTCCCGCCTGACGACGAACTTCGCGAACCTGGCCCGCGGGGAGCACCGCCAGCAGAACCTCCGCAACGCGCTCGCGCTGATCAACGGGCGCTGCAACGACCTGGCCGGTCACCCGGACGCGGATCGCTACCGCGTCGAGCTCGACATCGTGTCGGTGACGATGCAGTTCGAGGACGGCGGTCTGGTCGAGCGCTTCCCCTTGATCGAGGTGCTCGACGTCACGATCGTCGACCAGCACTCCGGCGAGCGCCACCAGGGCATCGTCGGCAACAACTTCTCGTCGTACCTCCGCGACCACGACTTCGCCGTCCGCCTGCCGTCGGCTCCCTCGCTCCCCGCCGACTTCGGGCTGCTGCACGGACAGCTCTTCCAGCACTTCCTGCGGTCGGACGCGTTCCGGTCGGAGTTCGACGCGGAGCCCGTCGTCTGCATCAGCGTCTCGACGAGCCAGACCTACCGACAGACGGGCTTCGTGCACCCGGTCCTCGGTGCGGAGTACGAGCACGAGCACTCGTCGCTCACCGACGACTACTTCGGTCGCATGGGCATGCAGGTCCGGTACTGCATGCCGCCGGGGTCCAAGGCGCCGCTCGCCTTCTACTCGCGCGGCGACGTCCGCACCGACTACTCGAACCTCCAGTTGATCGGCACCATCGCCACCATGGAGACGTTCCAGAAGATCTACCGGCCGGAGATCTACAACGCGAACGAGGTCGCGCCGAGCACGTTCCGCCCGACCCTCGACCACGACGACTGGACGTCGACCGGCATCGCCTACGACCGCGAGGAACGCAGCCGCCTCGGCGTCACGCAGGGCCGGTGGACCGAGGAGCACCTCGTCACACCGCACCGCGACTTCCTCGACCGCTGGCTCGCCGAGCAGACCGCACACGCCGGCCAGGCTCTTCCCGCCGCCCCCGCTGCCCTCACCCACTGACCGACTGGACCCCCACGCGCATGAGCACGCTCCTCCCCACCGCGATCGTCGGCAGCCTGCCGAAGCCCTCCTGGCTCGCCGAGCCCGAGCGACTCTGGTCCCCCTGGCTGCTCGAGGGTGACGCCCTCGTCGAGGGCAAGCAGGACGCGCTCCGCTCCGCTGTCCACGAGCAGGAGCGCAGCGGCATCGACATCGTCAGCGACGGCGAGCAGACCCGGCAGCACTTCGTCACCACCTTCATCGAGCACCTGGACGGCATCGACCAGGAGCGCAAGGAGACCGTGCGCATCCGCGACCGCTACGACGCCGCCGTGCCCACGGTCGTCGGCGCGGTGAGCCGCCCGGAGCCGGTGTTCGTCGAGGACGCGAGGTTCCTCCGCGCCCAGACCGACCGGCCGATCAAGTGGGCACTCCCCGGCCCGATGACCATGATCGACACCCTCTCCGACCAGCACTACAAGAGCCGCGAGAAGCTGGCGTGGGAGTTCGCGACGATCCTCAACCAGGAGGCACTCGAGCTCCAGGAGGCCGGCGTGGACGTCATCCAGTTCGACGAGCCAGCCTTCACCGTCTTCCACGACGAGGTGCAGGACTGGGGCGTCGCCGCACTCGAGCGCGCCGCCGAGGGCCTGCGCGCCGAGACCGCCGTGCACATCTGCTACGGCTACGGCATCGAGGCGAACAACCGGTGGAAGGAGACCCTCGGCGCCGAGTGGCGGCAGTACGAGCAGTCCTTCCCGCTCCTGCAGCAGTCCTCGATCGACATCGTCTCCCTCGAGTGCATCCACTCCCACGTCCCGCTCGAACTCGTCGAACTCATCCGCGGCAAGAAGGTCATGCTCGGCGCGATCGACGTCGCCACCGAGCAGGTCGAGACGCCGGAAGAGGTCGCCGCGGTCCTCCGCCGCGCCCTCGACCACGTCGACGCCGACAAGCTCATCCCGAGCACGAACTGCGGCATGGCGCCGCTGGCGCGCGGGGCGGCTCTGCAGAAGCTCGGTGCGCTCTCCGCGGGTGCGGACATCGTGCGCGCCGAGCTCGCGAACGTCGCGGTACCGGCAGCGCGGTAGTCCCCTGCTCCGCAGGACGGCTCGCCCCAACAACGGGGCGAGCCGACCGCCGTGTCCCCGCCTGCGCTGGTCTCGATCCGGCCTGGAGGCAGGGGTCGCTCCTGGCGGGTCGGTCACATGTGTGGGCACCTGCGCGTCGGCGCGGGGCTGGCCGCCAGTCAGCTCGAGTTGGTCACCTCCTGACCGCCGCGGCTCATCTCATCGACGTCGCTCGCCACGCCCTGCGAGCTCCCGTTCGATGACGGCTGAGGCGATGCGGTCCGGAGTGAAGAGCCGCTGCGCCAAGGCATGTACGACCGCCGTCACGCCACCCGCAGACACGATGGCAGCACCTGCAGCACGTACCTGTCCGTTGATCCAGATCGTCGCATCCCGTCGTTGCCAAGCAACCGTCCGCGCCGGGCCGTCCAGGTCTCCCAGAGCCCAGTCCGCATATCGGCACAGGTCCTCGAACGTCGACCAGACGCCCCCTGCAGCTGCATAGGGCGACCCGGTCATCGTCCACGGCTCGACGGGCCGACCAAGCCTCCGCGGCACGACTCTGGCTGTCTCCAGTGGAGCTGTCGTGGCCGTGGTGATGCCCGCTGGCTCGAGGACCTGCTTCCGTACCGTTCGGAACCAGTTGCCGTCGACGTCGTCGAGTAACTCACCGAGCAGGGCGTAGCCGAGGTTCGAGTACGCAAACTGTCCGCGGTCTCCGCTGCGAACGACGCTGTCCGGATCCAGAGGGGCTCCGATCGTCGGAAGGTACGGATCGCGGAACGGCACCAGTCCCATACCGACGTGCAGGCGAGGGAGTCCCGAGGTGTGCTCAATCAGGTCTTGGACGGTGAAGTCAGCCTCCGGGAACCAGGGCGCGAACTGACGGACCTCGCGATCAAGCGGAAGCACCATCGTCGCAGCGGTCCCCACGAGTCCCTTGGTGATACTTCCCCACTCGACCAGAGCAGCCCTTGCGTACGGCCCGCTGGCGGGACGCACAGAACGCCAGCCCCGCTCGTCGCCGATGCTCGCCCGCCAGTGTCGCCGTACTCTCAACAGATCTCTCATCAACTGTCTCCTCTCGACAGCCGGCCAATGCGCGGCGTAGCAGGGCCGCCCGGCGGTGCAAGCGCACCACGTGATGGTTCACGAAGAGAAGGTCGTACGCCGCCATGACGAGCGCGAACGACGTGAGCCCCATCAGCACTGCAATCGCCAGATGGAACGTCAGCATCACCGCAACAGCCAACGGTCTTCCTTGGCGGAAGAGCACGAGCACTGGGAAGAAGACCGATGCGAGCACGGTCGCGTACGCGCCGATGACGAGAACCCAATCCGATTGCAGGACGAACGGCGTCACGCCGGGCAGGAAGAACTCCGGAACGCTCAGGATGTAGTACAGCGCGGTTCCGTCCTGCCACAGCTGACCCTGGACCTTGTACAGGCCCGCCATGAGGTACACGACCACGACCTGCGTCACGAGCAGGAGGAGTCCGGTGTTGTTGCACACGCTCGCGATCACCCCGACGGGCTCGGAACGGATTCGACGAACGGTGAAGGCGGAGTAGCACCGCGTGAGGAGGAGGAAGCAAGTCGCCGTTGAGGCGAGCGCGTCGCCGCCGTCCATGAGCCCCGGATTCGCCATGTACAGCGACCAGAGCAGCTTGCAACCTCGGCGTCGGTCCGATCACTCGATGGGCGGCCCTGGTCGAGTGGTCAGCGTTGCCGGACGGGATCGCTCCAACACGGGAACGGCTTTGTGCGCGCCGAGCTCGCGAACGTCGCCGTGCCGGTAAGGCGGTAGCCCCCGCTCCGCAGGTAGCCTCGCCTCTGCAACGGGGCGAGCCGTCCGTCAGATGCCCAGCTCGGTCCGGCTTGGAGGCGCGGGTCGATCGGGCGATCAGGTCGCTGTCGTCATTCCTGGCCTTCGAGGCTCATCTTGTCGAAGTCACCCGGGACGCAAAGCGAGCTGCCGTCGATCGTGTACCCGCGGGGATCCGCGCGGAAGTCGGACGACTCCACCGGGCCACCCCTGCCTCGAACGCCGAGGATGGGGTCCTCACCGCCGGTCTGGTACCGCTCCGTTGTGACCCCGAGCTCCTTCCAGTGCCGCTCCACCGCCTCGACGTCGGCCTTCGGGTCAGCGCTCGCTGGGCGAACCTTGGCGTAGACGTACTGCACGCCCCCTTGTCCCAGGCCGACACCACACTTCCCGAGCCCGGGGCCCTCACCGATCTCCCAGCCGTCCCCCACCACGTCGGTCGATCCCTCGACGAACGTCACGATGGACTGCTTTGCTTCTTTCGTGTTCATGCCAGACCTTTCGGTGCAACCAGTGAGAATGGTGACGGCGAGCAGCACTGCCCCGACCGACCTGACGACGGAGACGGTCTGCCGCCTACTTGACCTCACTCGAGAGTTCCTTCCGCATCAGTTCGCTTCTGCGACATCGGGGGAATCACTTCGTCAACCGTTCAGGTTGGCCCGTGGTTGCGTATGCAACGTTTTGTAGCGACTGCGTGTCCTTGTCCAGATAGCCGCCGCCGTACCATGTGTGTACGCCGTGGTCGCGAACTGGATTGAGGCCTGGCGCCCCGTCGGCGCCGAAGCTGGTCGCACCGAACTCCGGCGCAGTCGGATCCTGATGGTGATCGGAGCTGAGGCCCCGACCGACCGCCGCCCACTCGTCGCCACCCCAGTGCTCGATGATCGGCTTCGCCACTTCCGCTTGTCCGGCGTACACCCTATCGGCGTGGATGTCGTCCGCTCCGTGGATGCTGTCCGGAATCCCGGCCGACGCGATGGCGGTGAACGAATCCACGTGCACGCCCTCCGTTGTGAGTGCGTAGGACGCTGTCGTCGTGCCGTATGAGTGCCCGAGGACGTTGACCGTCGGCATTCCTCCGGCCCTCGTCGCATCAAGCCCCTTGATCGAGGCAGCCAGCTTCTCGCCGCCGGCCTTCGCGTAGTTGCTGCCGAAGACGGTGAAGCTCGCCGGAGGGACCGGCGGTGCTTCGTATCCCATCCAGGCGACGATGGCGTTCGTGGAACCACGGCCGGATGGGGTCGCCTTCGCCTGCTCGCCGTAGACGTTCTGAGCGGCGCTCGTCCAGTCGGTCATACTGCCCGTGCTCGATCCCATCCCCGGTACCGCCCACGTGACGTTGGTCGCCTCGTCGAGATCTCCGATGGACACCGCCGCCAGGGGCGGGTGGTCTGTGCTGAGCATCGTGAGCGTTCTGGTTCCGTTGCGACCGTTGGGGTTGAGAGAAGACTTGATTGATTCGAGTGCGGAGAGGTCTGCCGCGTCCTCCCGCGCCTCCGCACTGTAGACGCGATCTGGGCGACCGATGTCGTCGAGGAACTGCTTGGCGGATGCGATGCGGCGGTCGAGAACGGCGACGTTCGCGGCGCCGCGTGCCCAGTACGGAGCCCCTTCGAGGTTTCCCAGAGCAGTCAGCACCGAAGTCGGGAGGAGCGCGAGCTCCGCTGCGTCTTCCCGGGTGAGCCCGAGGTCCGACCACATCGCCGCGACCTCGGTCGGGCTCATCCCATCGGCGAAGAGGCGCTGGACACCGCGGACGAGCTCGTCGTCGATCACCTTGTCGATCCTGGCGTTCGCCAGCGATCCGCCGCTACCGGCTTGTTCGAACGCATCAGCGATGCGGTCGATCCATGCGGCATCGGCCCGGTTCTCCACGAGGAACCGATCGAATCCAGTCACGAATGTGCACCCGTCGATCTGCACCCAGGAGCACGAGACGGTGAATGCCTCCCAAGCGCTGGCAAGTGTTGCTGCCTTTCCCTCGGCGGCCGCGTCCTTGGCCCGGCTGACGGTGCTGAATTCTCGCAGTCGCGCTGGGTCGGCCGAGCTACGACCGTTTCCTGTGCCGCCCCCGGAGCGCGTGCGTTCCCGGGGTGCGAAGGCCGCGTGGATCGTCGGTGGTCGGATGGCGACCTCCGACGGTTTCGGCGCACGGATGGCGGCTGGGGGAAGGGTGGTGGTGGTATCGAGCAAGGACATCGCTGCGACGCGCTGGCGCTCACGTTCGGCGTCGTTCCAAGCTTCGAGGGCGTCCAAGCGTTCCTGTTCGGCCTGCGCAGCGGACTCGGCTTCGCGTATCTGCCCGACAAGGTCGTTCAGCACGGACGCCAGCTTGCCCCGGTCAGCTGACTCGGCCGAAGCAGACTCGGTGAACCGGTCGGCGTAGACACCGGCAAAATCAGCCGCTGCCTCCTCGACCGCAGACCGGCGGGTCCCTGACTGAGCGCGGAGCTCGTCTTCCGCCGACGTGGCCGCCCGGATGACGGCGCTCGCTGCAGCCACATCGAACTCGATCTTCCCCATGATGTCCCCCTCAGGCCCATCCCAGTCGGAACCCCGACCTCACCGGGGAGCAGCACGCTAGCGCGGGTATTCCACACATTGCGCAGCAACCGTGCGGGGTCCTCGCCGCCTTTCTGGTACCGCTCGGGCGGAACAGAGATCCTCGGCAGGCGGTCCTCAAGGTTGCGGCGCAACCGCGGACGTGCACGCTGCGCCGATGTGTGCTCGTCGAGTCGGACGCGGGTGACGAGAACAGCAGCGAGGAGGTAGCTCACCGCGTCAGCGGCACGATCCACGACAGGAGCGACTGCGTCGCGGCGGAGCCGATGACGAACAGGATGCCGAACACGGACAAGGCGGCTGCGATCGCCCAGAGATCGAGCACTCCGACCGCCTCGGACTCCGTCGTTCCGCCCGTCTCGCTAGTGTCGAGGCGTGAGGATCAGGGCGGACATGAAGACGGCACGTCGCCTGCAGGCCGACAGGATCACCGGCTCCGCGGTGTCCGTCGCTGCTGCGGCGCTCGCACTGATGGGGTGCTCCGGAGGGCCCTCCTCGGAGAACGAGCAGCCCCCGACCAGGCGAAGGACACCGTCGTCACGATCGTCGACGACACCGCCGGCGCAGTCGGCGGCACTTGGTCGGTCGCGAGCGGTCCGGCTGTCCAAGGCTGCATGCGCGACAACGGTGCACGTGGTGCCGCCTACTTGTTGACGGAGATGCGCGAACAGCGTGCAGGAGATCCCGCCGACGACGTCGCCACGGTCGAACGGCTGTGGAAGGACAAGGGCCTCTCGACCGAACGCCACGAGAGCGGAGGCACCGACCCGACGCAGGGCGTCCGGGGAACGGGCGGCCCGGCCACGAGCATCGACTTCCTCGCCGACGAACGCGGGTACAGCCTCGACGCCGTCTCCGTCTGCACCGCTGGCAATGCAGAGGAGCTCCAGCGGAACGGCGAGTGACAGACCCGCGGAGCATCAGGCACAGGGCGTTGACTACGCACATGATCACCAAGGCGAAGATCCACGAGATCGAGAACGCTCCTGTCAAGGACCGCGACGGCGCATCCGTCGGCAAGGTCGCGCAGGTCTTCCCCTCCGCCGAGGACGGCAGTGCCGCGTTCATCAGCGTCGCAACGGGACTCCTCGGGGGTCACACCGTGCTCGTCCCGGTCGAGGACGCCACGTTCGACGGCAACGACCTGCACGTCGGCTACTCGAAGAGCGCGATCAAGGATGCCCCTTCCCCAGGAGCCGGGAACACCGTGACCGACACCCAGGCGAATGCCGTCCGCAAGCACTTCGGGCTGTCCCCGGCAGGCAAGGCGACCGGCGACATGGGCGACCCGCACGAGAACCTCGACCAGGCCGGTACCGGTCCGGCGGGCGCTGACGACACCGAGGGCGCGGGAGCGACGCCGCCGGCGTGAGCCGCACCAGGATGCTTTCGTGAGCGACGACCGAGACATCTTCGCACCGGAGGTGCGCGGCACCTTCTTCCGCGCGGTGGACCCGCGCTTCCGCGCATCCGCCATCGCAGGGTCACGGTCCGCAGGCCGGTACTCACGTGCTGACGAGCCCACGCTGTACCTCAGCTCGTCGGTCGAGGGTGTGGAGGCCGCACTGGTGGCGCATCCGGACAAGCGCGCCACGGAGCCGATGATCGTCGAAGTGGGCGTGGTGGCGTCCCGGATCGTCGACCTCCGCGACCGGGCCGCTCGTTCCGAAGCCGTGGTCGACCTCGAGGACGCGACCGCTCCGTGGCAGCAGGTCGTCGCAGACGGTGGCGTCCCGGCCTCGTGGCAGGTCCGAGACCGCCTGGTGGCACTCGGCGCCGACGGCCTGATCGATCCGTCGAGGAAGCGCCCGGGCCTCTGGCACCTGGTGTTGTTCCGCTGGAACACTGACGGTGCACCGCAGGTCAGGGGCTGAGGCACCGCCGGTTGAAGCCCGTGCCGCGATCGCTCGAGCCACTGCTAACAGGTGTGCGGTATATCACGTTTGATCTTCTGGCAAGGGCCGGGCACGCTGGTCCCAGCTCGGCGAGGGGCGCCGGGGACGAAAGGTAGGATCGTGACGTCGTTCACCAACAAGAACTCCATCAAGCTCTCCATCACGTTGGCTGTCGCGGCAGGAATGTGCGCGACCGTACTCACCGCTCCTCCGGCGCATGCCACGGAGCAGGACATGCCGCTCGGATCGATCGCCACTACGAGGAGCCTCGACCACCAGGCGGCCGACCTCCAGCGAGGCCTCACCCTCATCGAGCAGATCCCGGACTCCATCCTCACCGCAGGGGATGCAGCAACGCACGAATGGCTCCGCGAGAACCACCCTGAACTGCTGACCGGTAGCCGCGCGGACGTCCTCGGCTGCGCCGGAGCCATCGCTTGGTTGATCGCTTCGACCGCCATCCCCGCTGCCAAGATCCTCAAGATCAAGCGGCTCATCAACAGTCTCGGCGGCGTTTCCAAAGCGGTGCAGTTGTTCTGGGGCGCCACCTTCAAGTGGGAGAAGATCCAGGCGCTCGGAGGGGCTGCGGCAGCGCTCGGCGCCGAGCTCCTCGGCATCTCTGCCGTGCAGCAGAAGTGCTTCTCGTGACGACGAGGACTCGCGCTCTCACGACCGTCGGCGGAGTACTGGCGGCGGCGGTGGCCCTCGCATTGTTCGGCACCGCGCCAGCGGGGATGGTGGCGCTCGCAACCTTGTGGTTCGCCGCGGCTGGCCCAGGCACGGTCGGTGCGGTCGCGGTCGATCTCCGCGGCGTTCATGTCGACCCGCGAGAGGTGCGTCGGTACCGCGAGGATCACCCGGGCACGACCATCGGTGAGGGTGCATCCGCAGTCGCTCGGCGCTGATGGCCTGGTGGCTCCGCTCACTCCGACGGCGGAGCCACCGACCTCCGGATCCCACCGCATGTTCGGCCACGGACTGAGTCGGTACGGTCGGATGATGCTGTGCACGTGGGTGTCCCATCCCGAGGTGACCGTCGACCCGACCGTCCGGATCCAGGACTGGGGTCTGTCGCCGGTCGGACGGGCCCGCGCCGCACGCATCGCGACGCTGTTCCCCCAGCCCCTCCGCATCGTCAGCAGCAGCGAGCGGAAGGCCCTGGACACCGCCGAGATCATCGCCGGACAGTCGGACTCGGAGTTCGAGGTCGACGAGGACCTCGGCGAGATGGACCGCAGCGCGACCGGCTACCTCGACCCGAGCGAGTTCGAACCGACCGTCGACGCGTTCTTCGCCGAACCGCACCGGTCCGTCCGTGGTTGGGAACGCGCGATCGACGCCCAGAGCCGTGTCGAGCGCGCGGTCCGACGCATCGCGGCACAGACGCCCGAGCGGGGCATCGTGTTCATCGCTCACGGCGGGGTCGGCGCACTCCTGCTGGCGAGCCTCCGACGCGAGCCCATCAGCCGCGCACTCGACCAGCCCGCGATGGGCAGCTCCTTCGCCTTCGACCCGCAGGACTGGACGGCGCTGTCGTCGTGGGAGCACGTCGGCTGAAGCGGGAGGCGGGGGCAGGTCCGGCGGCGGCAGATCAGGTCGAGAGCAGTACGCTGCCGTCAGGGGAACGCGAGGGGGGAACCGTGACCACAGATCATCGGGAACGAGCGACGGCCGGGCAGCTCGAGTGGCCCGCGGTGTCCTGGCCGGGGCTGCCGTAGATGGACCACAAGGACACGCGCGCAGGCCTCCCGTACGACTCATGGCCGGAGTCGGAGGTCGACGACCAGCGCACCATCGCGCAGGTCAACAGCAGCCGGAAGGCCTTCCGCATCACGGCCAGGACCGGCTTCATCATCGCGCCGGCGATGTTCCTCCTCCCGCTCGTCTACCCGCTGCTCGGCCTCGGGTGGCACTTCCTGCCGATCATCTGCATGACGGCGGCGTGGGCCGTGCTCGTCTCCGCGTGCTCGTTCGCCGCGATGACCACCACGGAGCCAGCAGGTCACCTCTGGGTGCACCAGGTGTGGGCGGTACCCGCGGCCGTCCTCGCGATGTTCCCCGGCGGCATCGCCGCCTTCGCGCTGTACGGGTCGGTCGTCGCAACGGTCTACCAGCGAACGAAGTGACGGGCTGGCGCCGCTGCACCCGCAGGACCCGCGCCTCCCGGCCCGGACCGGAGGCGCGCGAGCGCCGCTGACCCGAACGGTGTGCTGCACCAACCGTTGCTCGGTCGACGTGGACGCTGCTGACGTTCGTCGGTCTGGTCCGACGACGGGGAAGGTGGCGACGATGCCGCTCAGTGCCCCTCGTGGACTGTTCCCCACGAAAGCCGCCCCCGAGCTCGTCGGACCGCGGCCCGTCCCTCCCGGAGTCATGGCAACGCAGCACTGAGCTGACCGACACGGTCAGCCCTCCTCGCCGCGAGCGTTCTGCTCGTGTGCTCCTGCACGCCCGCGTCGCCGCTCGGCGGCGGTGCGACGACCTCACGGGAACACCTCCATGCGCTTCACCCCTGCCCGGTTCCGGGCCCCGCTCGCGAGCCTCCACGAGCACCGCTTCGTCACGTTCGCGGTCCTGACCGACACCATCGGCGCCGGCCTCACGCTGCCGCTGACGATCGTCTACTTCGCGATCACCACCGACGTGTCCCTGGCGGTGATCGGTGTCCTCTCCACCGTCGCATCGCTGGTGGCACTCCCGATCGGACTCGTCGGCGGCGTCCTCACCGACCGGTTCGGTGCCAGGGCGTCGATGGTCCTCAACAACCTGCTCTCCGCAGCGGGCTTCACGCTCTACCTCTCCGCCCACGATCCGGTGGTGATCTTCGCGGCGATCTTCCTCGCCAATGCATCCGAACGGCTCTACTGGACCTCGTGGACCGCGTACGTCCACGACCTCGCGGCGGGCCGCCCGTTCGAGCGCTGGTTCGCCTTCCTCGAAGCGACGAAGGCCGCCGCCCTCGGGGCAGGCGCGATCGTCGCTGCGGTCACCCTCGCGCACGGACACCAGGACGGGTTGCGGTGGCTGGTCCTCGCCAACGTCGTCACCAGCGTCGCAGCGGCCGTCGTGTTCGCCACGCAACGCACCGGTCATCGGACCCCGCCGGCGGCGGCACCGACGGGAGCGGGACCAGCCGATGCCTCCGGGCTGCTGCGCGCCTTCGTCGCCGACCGGTCGATGCGTCTCATCGCGCTCGGCCAGTTCCTGATCGGCCCCGCCATGCTGCTGCCGAACGTCGCGTTCAGTGTCCTGTTCATCGAGCGGTGGGGCATGTCCCCAGCGGTCGCACCCGTCCAGTTCGCCATCGCCACAGGCCTGTGCGCACTCTTCCAGACGTCCGTCACCCGGTGGGTCGCCGGGCGACGGCGCGGGACGCTCATCGCGCTCGGCGCCGTCCTCACCGCTGCGACGACGGCACCGTTGATCGTCCTTCCGCCGCTGCACGGGCCGGGCGCGTGGTCCTACGTCGTCGTGGTCGCGGTCGTGCTGGCCGCGGCGGACATGATCTCCCTGCCCGCCGCGAACGCGGTCATGGCTGCAGCTCCGCACCCACGCATCCGAGGCCGAGCGATCGGGGTGTTCCAGACCGCGAGCTCGATCGGGATGGCACTCTTCCCGCTCACCCTCGGACTGATGGACTCGCGGATGCCCTGGCTGCTGTGGCTCATCGCCACTGGTGTGTTCCTCGCCGCTGCCTGGGCCTGGCACGGAGCGGTCCGCGGACTGCCGCCCCAGGTCCAGGGAGCGGAGTCGACCGACGTCGACGGGTGAGCAGGGCTCGGCCACTCGGACGGCTGGCTGTCCTGAGGAGGCCGGCTGCGGGCGGTCGCGCGTCAGCTGGTGGCCCCGACCGGCACGAGGACGACCTGCCACGGACCGGTCGCACCACGCTCCGCCGCACCTGAATCGGTACCGTGCAGGGGTGACTCCCCTGCGTCTGCCGGTCATCTCGTGCAGCCTCGATCCCGTCAGCACCAGTCGCCGGCTGGCCGAGCGGTCGGCGTCCCTCCTGAGGGCGAACGGCCACGGGTCAGAGGTCGTCGACCTCGCAACGGCATCGCTGCCGGCGTTCGACAACGACCAGGTCTTCGACAGTGACGCATTCGATGCGCTGCACGATGTCATCCGGGAGTCCGACGGCGTGGTGCTGGCGTTCCCGATCTACAACTGGGCGCCGTCATCGGCGGTCAAGTCGCTCATCGAAGCCACCGGTGCGACGGGGGAAGGCCGGCGTGCTGCATGGTTCGACAAGGTGGTCACCTTCGTGTGCGCTGCCGGGCTCCCGCACAGCTACATGGCGACGGGCGCGCTCGCGCAGTCCCTGATGCTCGACTTCAAGTGCGTCGTCAACCCGTACACGGCGTACATCGCGGAGCGGGACTGGGAAGCGGGGACGCTCTCCGTCGACAGGGCAGCGCGTCTGGAGAAGACCATGACGGTGCACGCCGAACTCGCCGGTCTCCTCCGCGGCAGGACCTCCCTGTCGGACTGGGAGGTGTGAGTCCGACGACGGTCGCGCGGTCCACCGACCACCGGTCCCCCGGCGTGCTCGGACCCGATCACCGACCGACGATCGCCGTCCTCGGCGTGACGTCGAGGGTCCATGATGTGGCTGTGGCCACACACCCGCTCTGGCGGCCGTTCACCGCAGACGGCAACGCAGCCCGTCAGTCGCAGCGTGTCGCGTTCCGACAGGTCGACCCTGGCAGCCTCCAGGACCACGACCCACATCGGGCCGATGCGTTCGCGCGCGTACGGGACCTCGTCGCAGGTGCGCTCGGCGCCGATCACACCATCGCGCACGTCGGCTCGACTGCCGTTCCCGGGATGATCGCCAAGCCGGTCATCGACGCCGACCTGCTCGTGCCCGACCTCAGTGATGAACGCACCTGGCTCCCGGAGCTCGAGGCCGTCGGGTTCCGTCTGGTCTTCCGCGACGTGATCGCCGGTGACCCGCACCGGCAGCTCACCCTCGGCGATCCCAACACCAACCTGCACGTGTGGCAGCCGGGGGCAGCGGAGCCGCAACGGCATCGCCTGTTCGTGGAGTGGTTGCGATCCCACCCCGAGGACCGGCAGGTGTACGCGGACGCGAAGGCAGCGGCCGTGAACGCCGGCAACGGCCTGCGCTACAACGACGCGAAGGCCGCTGTCGTCCACGAGATCTACGAACGAGCCTTCGCATCGGATCCGCACCACGCCCACGACGCTCAGCCGCGGCCATGACCACCCGCAGCCGTCCGTCGCCCGTGTCGCGGTGGATTTGGCGGATCGGCAAGCACTTGCCAACATGGCAAGTCTGTGCCAGGCTGGAACCTGAGAGGGGAACACCATGGACAACCAGAACAGCATCAGCCCGGCAGAGGCGCGGACGCTCCTCGACACCGCCGATCGCCTCAGTCGACGAGCTCACGAGTCCACCCGGTGGCCGTACGTGACGTTCATCCTCGCGCTCGGCACGGTGACCTCGTTCGGGACCCTCGGGATGGGCCTGACGACCGGCTCGGCCTTCGGCCTCACCTACGTCGGCACACTCGCCGCCTTCTTCGCGTTGATCGTGTTCTTCGCGGTGTCCATCCGCGGGCGAGCGGCCTTCGCGCGGAGCCGTCGATGGACGACCTACATCGCGAGCTGGTTCGTCACCTACGGGGCTGCGATCGCCGTCGTCGCCTGGGCGCACGGATCCGTCCTGTGGTCCGGGATCACGTCCGGAGCGATCCTGGCGGTCACGATGGCCTGCGCGTCGTACGAGGCACGACGATGACGACGACGAACCAGGCACCGGTCCATCCCCGTCACCGGCTCGACGGTCACTTGCTGAACCCGGTCCGCTTCTCGATCATGGCCGCACTCGACCGTGCCACCACGCTGGGGTTCCGCGAGGTCCGCGACGCCGTCGAGATCACCGACTCGGCGCTGAGCAAGCAGGTCGCGCTCCTCGAGTCGGCGGGGTACGTCGCCGTCGGGAAGGCCTTCACGGGGAAGACCCCCCGGACGTCGCTCACCGTCACACGCGAGGGTCGGACGGCGTGGCGTGCGCACCTCGCAGCGCTCCAGGAGATCGCCGACCCGTCCTGATCCCTGCGGTCGTCGCTCGCGCGGCACGGGACGAACCTCCTGGAGCGGCCGTCCGCTCCGCTCCTGTCGGTGCGGACGACGGGGAGGCCAGAGTGCACCGAGAAGCGGTCGACACGTTGGGGAACGACGGGGTGTACTTCGACCCACTGTGGCGGATCGAGGTGCGCCTCACGGCGACCGAACAGCGTCTCCTCCGCACCTGGCCGGTGCGGCGTCTCGCCTTCATCGCCCACGCAGGAGCCGCGTCGATCACGACGGTGCAGACGTACTCTCGCCTCGAGCACTCGCTCGGGGTACTCGCACTCGTGGCCCACTTCGCGCCCGAGCACCGACCCGCACGCACCGCTGCGTTGCTGCACGACGTCGGCCACCTCCCGTTCAGCCACACGCTCGAGGGTCTCGCAGGTCTCGACCACCACGACCTCACCCGACAGCGGATCACCGCGTTGTTCGCCACCGATGCGGCACTCGGTGGCGATGCCGAGACGATCATCGCACTCGACGACGGAAGCATCCCCTCGCCGCTCACGGCGTCGCACGGCGGCCTGAAGCTGGACCACCTCGACTCGTTCCTCCGAAGCGGACAGGCCCACGGGCGCACACGATCAGCACCGCACGAACTCCTGCGACGGCTGCATCTGAGCGACGGTGCCGTCGATGCCGATCCGGTCGATGCGGTCGAACTGGCGGACCTCGCGATCAGCGAAGCACTCGCCCAGAGGAGCGCGGCGAACCTCGTGCCCGTCGCCGTCGTGCGGGGCCTGGTGGGTCGCCTCCTCGACACGGGAGCCCTCGAACCGACCGAGTTGGCCGGCATGACCGACGACGAACTGTGGTCAGTGCTCCTCTCCAGCGCCGCGACCCGTGCCGACGCAGCGTCGTTGCGACGGCATCCTCAGCGGTGGCAGCTTCGCCATCACAGCGACGACAGTTGCGGCGAACCCTTCTCGCACGTGGTCCGACGCAGCTACCTCGACCTCCCCAGGAGTGGCGGTCGCACCACCTCCGACCCGCGCGTCGCCGCCTTGCAGGGGGACCTCCCGATGTGGGTGAGCGCGAAGCGGAGCGACGATCGGACGCACGTCACCTGAGCCGAACCGCGCCCGGTGGTGGATCGGCCGTCGGACGGACCGGCTGTGCGTCTCGTGCAGCACGGGTGGGAGCCGACACGAGCCACGGGCCCCCACCGGTAGGGCATCCCGCAGATCCACGCCGCCACGACTCCCCGATCGTCGTCGCGGTCCCCGTCAGGACAGTCACCGGACGGGCTGCGGAGGAGGCTTCCGGTCAGTCCGACGACGAACGGACGAAGAGGTAGTCGGGACGTGGCACATCGAGTGATCCGCTGTAGAAACCGAGTGCTCCGTTGGTCGCGTAGCCCTGGCGCACGAAGTGGTTATCGAAGTAGAACCGGATGCCGGGCGAGTCACCGTCGGCCACCGTCCATCGTCCGGAGAAGCTCGCCGAGTCCTCGCCGTTCGCACAACCCGGAGGGCTCGTCGCAGCGTTGCCGGTTCGGCACGCGAGGTCGATCGGGATGTTGCGCGCTGTGTATGTCCGGTTCGCCGACACGGTGAGCTCCGTCGCTCGGTCGCCCTCCGCACCCTCGAGCACCCAGGTGCCGGTGTAGTCCTCCGGCTCGGGCTGTGCCATGACGGTGCAACCGGTCAACAACAGCGTCAGCACCGCGATCAACGTCGCGATGCCCGCCGAGTGTCTCGTCACCACTTCACCTTCTCCTTCCACGTGAACCGCTCCGTCACCCGCGAGAACGGCCCGTGGTCTCCAGCGGCTCGGTTCACCGCGTCGTGGTCGAGCCCGGGGATCCGCAGGGCCGAGCCGAGCGTGGTCTCGTTCGTCGCCGTGTACTCGACCACGACGGTTCCGTCGTCGCCCTTCGACACGACCCTCGCATCCACGTCGTACGTCCCGAGGGCAAGGACGTCAAGTCCGGCAGCGCGTACGCGGTCAGGTCTGTCGATCCGGTCACCGTTGTGTCCCCCATAGATACGGTGTCATCTCACTCGAAGCTAACGCAGGCTTGCCGTCCGTGCCGCTGATCCTCGAGGGGACCGGCCTGATGGATCGGAACGCCCGACTGCGGTGCTCGCATCGTGGCGAGGACCGGCTTCATCGTCGCAACGGTGATGTTCCATGCGACGGGCGGGTGCCGTCGCGGTTGCGGGATGCGCGCCTGCAGAACCGGACTGGAGGCGCGGTCGCGGTCCGTCCCGCCGCTCGCGTCGTCGCGGTGTTGCCCTGGTACAGGGCGACGATCAGTCCCAGGGACAGTCCGCGGTTCCGAGGTGCTCTGCACCCAGCGGTGTGATCGGCAGTGCCGCGAGGCTCGCGATCCCCACCTGCAGGAGCGCCGCTCGTGAGGTCCCGACGCGTCCGATCGCCCCCATCCCCTCGATGACCGCGCAGAAGTAGGTGCCGAGCGCCTCGGCGTCGGCGTCAGCCTCGACCTCGCCGGCCGCCTGCGCGTCCACGATGCAGGCCGTGTAGCCAGCGCGGATGGTGTCGAAGGCCTCGGTCACGGTGGCGGCCACCTCTGGGTCCCGAGCCGACGGCTCCACCGCCGCGCGGAGCAGCAGTGACGGCGGACCCTGCGCCGCCCCGTGCTCGACCGCAGCGGAGACCAGCTGCGTGCGGATCCGCGCGATCGGGTGCTCGGCGCTCCGCAGGACGGACTGCACGACCTCGACGGCGTCGGCGGTGTCGCTGAGGAACGCGCGCATGAAGAGTTCCTTCTTGCCCCCGAACGTGTTGTATAGGCTCTGCCGACCGAGCCCCGTCGCTGCCAGCAGGTCGTCGAGCGACGTGCCGTCGAACCCGGACTCCGCGAACGTGCGCCGGGCGCGCTCGACCACGTCGGCCTCGTCGAACTTGCGCGGTCACGGCATGCGGACTCCTCGGAAGTCGTTCTTGACCGACCAGTCAAGCACGGCGTGCCGTTCTGGACCAGGCAGTCAACAACAGGTCCAGGAGATCGTCATGACAGGGACGCTGCAGGGCAAGACCGCACTCGTCACGGGCGGAACGTCGGGCATCGGACTCGCGGTCGTACGCCGCTTCGTCGCCGAAGGAGCCCACGTCTTCGTCACCGGCCGGCGGCAGGAGGCGCTCGACGCACTGCGCGACGAGTTCGGCTACGACGTCACGCCGATCCGGGCGGACGCTGCCCAGCCGACTGACATCGCGACGGTGTTCGCCGCGGTCGCCCAGCGTGGTCGCGGCTTGGACGCCATGCACGCGAACGCCGGCGGCGGCGAGTTCAAGTCGCTCAATGCCGTTACCGCAGAGGACTTCGAGGGGACATTCGGCACCAACGTCCGCGGGACCACCCTCACAGTCCAGGGCGCGCTGCCGTTCCTCCACGAGGGGTCAGCCGTCGTGGTCACCGGTTCGACGGCTGCATCCGGCACCGAGCCGTCGTTCGGCCTGTACGGGGCATCGAAGGCCGCGATCGCGACCCTCACCCGCACATAGGCGGCCGAGCTCGCACCGCGTGGAGTCCGGATCAACACCATCGTCCCCGTGCCCACGGAGACGCCGGGGCTCGCGGGCCTCGCCCCGGGCAACCCGGACGCGCTCCTAGAGCAGATGGCGAGCGGGCTCCCGCTCGGTCGTCTCCTCCGTCCCGAGGAGGTCGCCGCCACGGTGCTCTTCATCGTGTTCGACCAGAGCTCCGAGGTGACGGGGAGCGAGCTCCTCGTCGACGGGGGCAGCAGCATCGCCTGATCCTGCCCTGCACACGATGCGCCATAGTTGTGGTGCCGACGCTAGCCCACCCTGCTCGTGGCCCACCGACTCATGGGACGAGCACAGCAGGACGCTCGACCTGCTCGCCGACAACTCGCTCGTGGATCATGACAAAGTCGGAAACAACGCGATGCTTGCGCTCGACACAAGACTCTTCCCGCGACGCTGGCAGACGGGAGCCCTGATGTCGCCCGGCCCGGAAGCTCGGTGCCGCATGTCTCGTTCGATCGACAGACCGACCTTCAAGCTCTTTCGAGACGAACTGCGGTACCGGGGCGCTTGCGTATTCGAGCGCGCTATTGAGGACCTGCGCGCAGTACCTCAATATCGGATGCGACGGGACCTCTGCAACGTCGAAGGCTTGGCGCGCGCGTCCGCGCCAAGCTCGACAACACTAGGACGGCCCGGATTCGAGCTTGAGACCAACACCACGAGGAGACAACTCGCCTGACAGTTGCGGATCCTTGGGCTCGAACAGTAAATGTGAGATGCTCAGGGAATGTTCGCACTCACGCGCTTCAACGAGGGCGGTCTCGGGTTTGATCTCGCCCCCGACAGCGAGGTCCAAGGCAGACGGGATCGCTTCACGGTTGTCATCGGCGCTAATGGATCCGGGAAGAGCCGTCTTCTACGCGCGATTGCCACATCGGCGATGACCTATTCTAGAGAAACCAACAAAGCTGCAAGCAGTGGGCCTACGCGCATTCTCGCGGTGTCGAACTTGGTCTCCGACTCATTCCCTTTCGAACCACGAGGGACAGCTGGCGCCTATAGGTATCTCGGACTTCGCCAAGCATCCAACAACATGTCAACGGGCTCCCTCCAGGATTCCATCCTCGACTCGTTGCTCGAGTATGAGCTTGAAAGTCGAAGCCTAGCAACACTAAGCCCGGTGTTTCAAGAACTCGGCTTCGACCAATGGAGCATTGCGAGCAGCAGCCGCAAGCGTCGACTTCCACTGATGAAACTGTCCGACCTTGTGGCGGAACTCGACCGATTCCAAGCCGAGCGCGCACCTACTGTAGCTGAAGAAATTGTCTCAACACTCAATGCGGCAATTTCCACCATGCAGCAGACGAACAAGGACCATAAGCCGCGGTTGATCGGCCTTTTGCAGGACCTCCGCTCGACGTACAACTTGCCAGGTGCGTTGCTTGTTAGGACTATGCGGAAGGCGACCGGAGCGACACTTCGAGTAGTGCTGCAGGCGCAGAACCAACAGAAACCCGCAGACCTCCTGAGCGCTGGGCAATCGATGCTTCTCTCAATGTGCACTCGAATCGCCGCCAACATCCACCCAGAGTCACTGGTACTTGTCGACGAACCTGAAACTGGCCTACATCCGAATTGGCAGTCCTCTTTCATCCCTTTGTTGCAATCCATGTTCCCCAACGGCACCAGTTCACACTTCTTCATTGCAACCCATTCGCCCCACCTCGTTGCCGACGCTTCAGACGTTTTGGTGCCATCTGAAACGCCAGGCTTATTTGAAGAATTCGATGAACCCTTCTACGGGCGCTCGCCAGAGAATGTCCTATACCGCGTGTTTGGTGCACGCGTGACCGGTAATTTGTTGGTCGAACGAGACCTTACAACAGTGATGTCAGCATTGAGCGCCCGATCACTTAGAGCATTCAACCCTGGATCGCCTACCGCTGATGCGCTTATGCGCCTTCGCGCAATAGCTTCCTCGGACACAATTGTTCTCAATTCCATCATCGCCGAAGTGCACAATTTTGTCGAGGACTCCAAGTGAGACGGCTCAAAAAACCTCCACGAAGCTTCAGGCTTCCGATAGCCGAGACGGTCGACAAGAATGGAGACGTTCGCGCTTGGGGCTCCAACAAGGTCACGAAGCAGTTTCGATCTGAACTCACGGCATGGTGCCTGCGGCGACACGGAGCACGCTGCACCTACTGTTCACTTCCTGTTGGAGTACGTCACCGCCGAAGCGAGGCCTTGGATCATTTCGTACCCAAAAGCAAAAGGACTGGAGTTCCCGAGTGGACCTTCGAACTCTACAACCTATTTCTGAGTTGCGAGAGTTGCAACTCAAAGATGAAGAAGGCGGGAAACCCTCTCGCGAGCGGGCCGAGGTCACCGTACAGGCGCGCGACCTTCCGTCTTTACCACCCGTATTTGGATCATTTGAAAGACCATATCGAGGGAGGCTACCGCGGCGGCAGGGATACGCCTACCACACCAAAGTGGCACTCCCTGAAGGGCCGGCGAACGATTCACCTGTTCGATCTGACAAACCCTACTTTACGTAGCACCTGGGAAGGTGAAAGTCTCGCCGCCCACATCGAGCATAAACGGAAAGGTTGGAACGGATCGGAAGAAGCTCTCGTTGACGCTGCTCTAGTCGAACTCAGAGTAAGGAGGGGAACAATGTGAAGGACGCCACGCCCAACGGCACGAGGCAGCACATCCGGAACACACAGAGTGCGATTAAGGGCGCGTGTTCCCCGGATCCGGGAACACGGTTTCCAGGCTGTTGCCCGCCGACAGGACGACCGGCCGACGGGCACGCGAGCACACGGGCACACGGGCACACGGGCAGCTATTGAAGACCCACACAAAAACCTCAACCGATCCCTTAAGGTCCGGCGGGCGCAATGACACCGAGGGCCTGCGTTTAGCCGGCCCGACAATCGCCCGTACTCGCGGGGACCAGCTTCCAGATCAAACGATTTGACTTAGTTCGATCCCACCCTGCCGACTACCTTCAGAGATACCGCCGCGCACGGCTAGCGTGGCGTGTCAATCTCATCGCATTGCTGAGACGAGGCGAGTGAGGGCGTCATCGCTTTCTGACCTGTCGAAGCGTTGTCCGATCGGAACTTGGTCACCCCGGCGGATTGGCGCGGTGTTCCAGGCACTTGTCATAGCGGTTCCGGCTTCACGTCGAGCGGCGGCGACGAAATCCATGTAGATGAGCGCAACGTCCTTTGGTGCATACACGCGGAGCATAGCCTTGTAGTAAGCGATGCGTGACTGTATGTCACTGATGTGTGCGGTGATCTCGCGTATTGCGGTCTTGTTCTCTTCACGCCGGAGCACGATGAAGGGCTGTTCGAGGTAGTCCTCGACAGCACGAATTGCATCGCTGTATATCGCGGCGCGACGTTCGTTGCGGGCTGCGGTCTGCTGGACGAGGTATCCGATGGCCACAACGAGTGCGCCGAGGACGGCGGCGGCAATCGTCGCTGCGCCGTCGCCGAGGATCCATGGTTGTTCCGTTGCCGGTGTCGTCGAGTGCATAGTCAATCCGTCTCGATCTGCGGGCGGGGGTCATCGCGGAGGTCGGGATCGCCATGGGTGACCTCTGGCCCGATCCACTCGGCGGTTCGCCGCCACCAGGCTTCCTTGATCAGGTGCACGGCGACGCGGGTAATGAGGTCGGCTGCGCCGTCGGAGGGCACCCACCGGACATGTCGCGGATCATCCGGGTGCCACATGCACAATGTGCCGTCGCTGTATCGGTGCGGGGACTGCTTGGGTCCGTCGACACTGACGCGTGGCGTGTCTGGGCTGTGCTGCGAGAACTGGATGCAGACCTGCCGGGCCGGAAGGCCGTCAGGGTGCAGCGCGAGGTGGATGTGAAAACCGCCGGGGTACTGCTTGGTGGCGGGGTGGGTGGTGGCGCCAACCGCCTTGAGCTCGTAGAGAAACCGGATGCGCGGTGCCGGGGCGGCAAACCACGGCGGTGGACGCCATGCTGTGCGCACTGCCGTTACCGATGGCCGCCATATGCACGGGCGGTTGTCGCGCCGAGGGTGCTGGCCGCCACAGGAACGCCGATACTGGCCGCGATCGTCGTAGAGCGTACCTTTTGCGCGGCGACGGCCAAGTCCGCTGATGCGGAGCCGGCGGGAACGTCCAGGTATCTGAAGAACACTGCGGCGAGGGCTTCGTGTACGTCGGCATTGGCCTCGCCATTCAGCGCGTCCTGCATGTTGTCAGCCGCGGTGCGCAAACGCTTCGCCATGAGGTGAGTGGCGATTTCAAGATGCAGATCGGCGGAGACGCCGGCAGGATCCGTAGTGGGGTCG
This sequence comes from Curtobacterium sp. P97, assembly GCF_023712445.1. Lineage (NCBI taxonomy): Bacteria > Bacillati > Actinomycetota > Actinomycetes > Micrococcales > Microbacteriaceae > Curtobacterium > Curtobacterium sp. P97. The sequence continues at coordinate 83,491 of NZ_JAMAYF010000011.1, forward strand.
CCGTCCTCCAGCCGAGTGGCTGCCTGGTCGAAGAGAGCGCGCAATCCCTTCGCGACGCCGTGCCCCGGTTGGACAAACTCGTACGCCCAGACGGAGATCTCAAAGGATGACGCTCCTGGGGTGGTCCACTGCTTGTTCCAGGCCTTCGCCAACCGCGTGATCTTGCGTCGAGTAGAGCGGAACTCGGCCGCGCTGTCGTTGAACAGGTCCCGGTGGCGCTCCGGGTCAGACGCGTCCCAGGTGTCGTCGTCGAGGTTCGGAATCCAGATGCCGTCACCGTTCTTCCTGGTCAACGCTACGACCAGGTCAACTGTGGGGTCAGTGCCGTCCTGGAGGGGGTCGTGGAAGTACACCTTCGGGCCGCGCTTCGAAGTACCGACGGTGGCGTTCGGGTAAGTCTCTCGAATGAGCGGTCCGAGGTGGACACGCATTTCCTCAACGATGTCCCCGGGAGTTTCCTCCCCGGTGCCCTCGGGTCCCAGCCTGGGGTAGTGGTTCCGGTTGAGGACGACACCGCCGTCCCCATCGGTCACCGGCTGATTCATGGTGTGGACCGCGAGCGAGCCGCTGCGGTAAGTCCGCAGCGCCCCGTAGAAGGTGTTTGCCTTGGCACGGACCAGCGCCAGCCGCGTCCGAGTCTCAGCGAGTGCGCTGTCGTCGGCTTCTATCTGATCCCGGACTGTATCCAGGAGGTCACTGAGGTGAGTCATCTGCTGCAGTACCGTTCTCCCCTGATGGGGTTCAGGTTGGCAAGGACGACGCCGTAGCTTCGCGCTGCGGTCTGCGATGCAGTGCGGTGTCAACCCTGTCGGTCATGTCCTTCACATACCAGTGGCAGCAGATCCTGTTCGTCGCGGTTGGTACTTGCGATTCGCGTCTGAGCGTTCGAGCCCGTAAGGTTGAGGCGTCTCTCCAAAGGCACCCAGCCCCGATCTGCTGTGCAGCTCCGTTCTGCATTGCTGCAGCTCGGGGCTGTTCTTGTGTCCCAGGTCACCCTTCCTCTATTGACTGCCGTTCTCGTCGTCTCAACTACGAGCATGAAAGTCATGTCGGCGATTGAATCGTTCACCCGCCAGCCGAAGCCAGCGGGGCGCTCCTACAAGTCAGTTCGGGATCAGAAGTCCCAGTCCTCGTCCTCCGTCACGACGGCCTTGCCGATCACGTACGACGACCCCGACCCCGAGAAGAAGTCGTGGTTCTCGTCCGCGTTGGGCGACAGCGCCGACAGGATCGCCGGGTTCACGTCCGTCGTCTCCTTGGGGAACATCGGCTCGTAGCCCAGGTTCATCAGCGCCTTGTTGGCGTTGTAGTGCAGGAACTTCTTGACGTCCTCGGTCAGCCCGACACCGTCGTAGAGGTCCTGCGTGTACTGCACCTCGTTCTCGTAGAGCTCGAAGAGCAGGTTGAACGTGTAGTCCTTGATCTCCTGCTTGCGCTCCTCGGAAGCGCCCTCGAGGCCCTTCTGGAACTTGTACCCGATGTAGTACCCGTGCACGGCCTCGTCGCGGATGATCAGGCGGATCAGGTCGGCGGTGTTGGTGAGCTTCGCCCGGCTGGACCAGTACATCGGCAGGTAGAAGCCGGAGTAGAACAGGAACGACTCGAGCAGCGTCGAGGCGACCTTGCGCTTCAGGGGGTCGTCACCCGTGTAGTAGTCGAGGACGATCTGGGCCTTCTTCTGCAGGTTTGGGTTCTCCGTGGACCAGCGGAAGGCGTCGTCGATCTCCGGCGTCGAGGCGAGCGTCGAGAAGATCGACGAGTAGCTCTTCGCGTGGACCGACTCCATGAACGCGATGTTCGTGTAGACGGCCTCTTCGTGCGGGGTGATCGCGTCCGGGATCAGGCTGATCGCGCCGACGGTGCCCTGGATCGTGTCGAGCAGCGTCAGGCCGGTGAAGACCCGCATGGTGAGCTGCTGCTCCTCCGGCGTGAGCGTGTTCCACGACTGCACGTCGTTCGACAGCGGCACCTTCTCGGGCAGCCAGAAGTTGTTGACCAGCCGGTTCCAGACCTCGACGTCCTTGTCGTCCTGGATGCGGTTCCAGTTGATGGCACTGACCGCGCTGATCAGCGGGATGGACTTGCCCGTGGCGTGGACCGGGTCGGTGAGGGTCATGGCTTTCTTCCGGGTGGTGGTGGACAGGACGATCGGACGGACTGGAGGCGCGGGGCGGGGCGGGGCCCGCCCCGCGCCTCCAGGAAGAGAGCAGCAGCTCTACAGCATGCAGCTGACGCAGCCCTCGACCTCGGTGCCCTCGAGGGCGAGCTGGCGCAGACGGATGTAGTAGATCGTCTTGATGCCCTTGCGCCATGCGTAGATCTGGGCCTTGTTGATGTCGCGCGTGGTGGCGGTGTCCTTGAAGAACAGCGTCAGCGACAGGCCCTGGTCGACGTGCTGGGTGGCAGCCGCGTAGGTGTCGATGATCTTCTCGGCACCGATCTCGTACGCGTCCTGGTAGTAGTCCAGGTTGTCGTTCGTCATGAACGGCGCCGGGTAGTAGACGCGACCGAGCTTGCCTTCCTTGCGGATCTCGATCTTCGACGCGATCGGGTGGATCGACGACGTCGAGTGGTTGATGTACGAGATCGACCCGGTCGGCGGGACGGCCTGCAGGTTCTGGTTGTAGATGCCGTGCTCCTGGATGGACGCCTTCAGCGCCTTCCAGTCGTCCTGCGTCGGGATCGTGATGTTCGCGTCGTCGAACAGCGAGGCGACGCGCTGGGTCGCCGGCGTCCAGGCCTGGTCGGTGTACTTGTCGAAGAACTCACCCGACGCGTACTTCGAGTCGCGGAAGCCGTCGAACGTCTCCCCCGTCTCGATCGCGATGTTGTTCGAGGCGCGCAGGGCGTGGAACAGCACCGTGTAGAAGTAGATGTTCGTGAAGTCGATGCCCTCGTCGGAGCCGTAGAAGACGCGCTCACGAGCGAGGTAGCCGTGCAGGTTCATCTGGCCGAGGCCGATGGCGTGCGACTTGTCGTTGCCGTCCTCGACGGAGCGGACCGACGAGATGTGCGACATCTGCGAGACCGAGGTCAGGCCGCGGATCGCGGTCTCGATGGTCTTGCCGAAGTCCGGCGAGTCCATCGTCAGCGCGATGTTCAGCGAGCCGAGGTTGCAGGAGATGTCCTTGCCGATCTCCTTGTAGGACAGGTCCTCGTTGAAGGTCGTCGGGGTGTTGACCTGCAGGATCTCCGAGCACAGGTTGGACATGTTGATCCGACCCTTGATCGGGTTGGCCTTGTTCACCGTGTCCTCGAACACGATGTACGGGTAGCCCGACTCGAACTGGATCTCGGCGATGGTCGTGAAGAAGTCACGCGCCTTGATCTTCGTCTTCTTGATGCGCGAGTCGTCGACCATCGCGCGGTAGTTCTCGGAGATCGGGACGTCGCCGAAGGGCATCCCGTAGACCTTCTCGACGTCGTACGGCGAGAACAGGTACATGTCCTCGTTGTTCTTCGCGAGCTCGAACGTGATGTCCGGCACGACGACACCGAGCGACAGCGTCTTGATGCGGATCTTCTCGTCCGCGTTCTCACGCTTGGTGTCGAGGAACTTCATGATGTCGGGGTGGTGCGCCGACAGGTAGACGGCACCGGCACCCTGACGCGCGCCGAGCTGGTTCGCGTACGAGAAGGAGTCTTCCAGCAGCTTCATCACGGGGATGATGCCCGACGACTGGTTCTCGATCTGCTTGATCGGGGCGCCGGCCTCGCGGATGTTGGAGAGCAGCAGGGCCACGCCACCGCCGCGCTTGGAGAGCTGCAGCGACGAGTTGATCCCGCGCGAGATCGACTCCATGTTGTCCTCGATGCGGAGGAGGAAGCAGGAGACGAGCTCGCCGCGCTGGGCCTTCGCGGTGTTGAGGAACGTCGGGGTCGCGGGCTGGAAGCGGCCGGCGATGATCTCCTCGACGAGGTCGATCGCGAGCTGCTCGTTGCCCTGCGCGAGGCCGAGGGCGGTCATCACGACGCGGTCCTCGAAGCGCTCGAGGTAGCGCTTGCCGTCGAACGTCTTGAGCGTGTAGCTCGTGTAGTACTTGAACGCACCGAGGAACGTCTGGAACCGGAACTTCTTGGAGTACGCCAGGTCGTTGAGCTGCTGGATGAAGTCGAGCGAGTACTGCTCGATCGTCGCGGCTTCGTAGTACTCGTTCTCGACCAGGTAGTCGAGCCGCTCCTTCAGGTTGTGGAAGAAGACGGTGTTCTGGTTGACGTGCTGCAGGAAGAACTGCTTGGCGGCCTCACGATCCTTGTCGAACTGGATGTTCCCGTCCGCGTCGTAGAGGTTGAGCATCGCGTTGAGGGAGTGGTAGTCCATCCCCGTCTGCGGCGACGTCAGATCGACGTCTGCAACTGCTGCGTCCAAAATGCATCCAATCCTGAGTTGACCGCCTGCACGTCGTCAGGCGTTCCGAAGAGTTCGAAGCGGTACAAGAGCGGGACGCCGCACTTCTCGGCGATGACGTCCCCGGCGAGGCCGTAGGCCGCGCCGAAGTTCGTGTTCCCTCCGACGATCACACCGCGGATGAGCGAGCGGTTGCGTTCGTCGTTGAGGAACTTGATGACCTGCTTGGGGACCGCGCCCTGACCGTTGCCGCCACCGTAGGTGGGCAGCACGAGTACGTACGGCTCGTCCGCGTGGAGGAACGGGTCGCTCGGGAGGAGCGGGATGCGGTCCGCGTCACGGCCGAGCTTCTCGACGAAGCGGGCCGTGTAACCGGACACGCTCGAGAAGTAGACGAGGCGACTCATGTGCGCGCTCCTTGTGAGAGGTGCGGACAGCAGATCAGGGGTGGCCCGTCGGAGGTGCTGCGCGCCTCCCGGCCGGCGGAGCTGCGGGCCCCGGTGACGGGACCCGCACGGCTCACGCGAGTTCGGCGCTGAGCGTCGCGATCTTGTCGGGACGGAAGCCCGACCAGTGGTCGTCGTCGGTCACGACGACGGGGGCCTGCATGTAGCCGAGGCTCTTGACGTGCTCGAGCGCTGCTTCGTCGGCGGAGACGTCGAGCACCTCGTACTGGATGCCCTTGTTGTCGAGCGCGCGGTACGTCGCGGTGCACTGGACGCAGGACGGCTTGGTGTAGACGGTGACGGCCATGGTCTCCCCTGGTTCTTGCTGGTGTCGTGCTTGCTGTGGAGGTGGTGCTGATGCCACGTGTGCAGGTGGTGCAGGTAGCTGCGCAGACGTGTCCGGGAAGGGGCCGCTGCGATGTCTCCACACTACATCTAGTGGCTGACTGCCGCACCGACCACTAGAGGAAGTGTTACAGCCGTGTAGTTCTCCACAAGCCCTTCCACAGTGTGCACAGCTCGGGGAGGCCCGCGGTTCCGCCAGTCTGCGGCCGACCACCGACACTTCCCCACACTCGTGGAGAGCCTCGATCCACAGGTGTGGAATCGACGCGTCGGCGTGTCGCGGCAGCCCGTGCCGAGCACCGTGGGCACCAGGTCTGTCCACAGCACCCCCGGACGGGTGACGGCACGTTCCGTCCGGTCGGTACGCTCGTCCCGTGAGCGCCTACGGACCCCTGCTGAAGACCCCCGGAGTCGGTCGCGTCATCGCAGCACAGCTCACCGCGCGCTTCCCGTTCGGCATGCTCTCGCTCGCCTACCTGCTGCACGTCGAGCACGTGTTCCACTCCTACGGCGCCGCGGGTCTCGTCCTCGCGACGACGAGCATCGGCCAGGCGATCGCCGGCCCGCTCACCAGCCGCTGGATGGGCAGCTGGGGCATGCGGCCGGTGCTGGTCCTGACGAGCGCCGTCGCCCTGGCGAGCATGGTCGTGATCGCGTTCGTCACGATGCCGCTCTGGGGGTACGTCGTCGTCGGGTTCCTCGGCGGGCTGGCGGTCCCGCCCGTGCAGCCCGCGGTGCGCACCATCTACCCGAAGATGGTGACCTCGTCGCAGCTCACCCCCCTGTTCTCGCTCGACGCCAGTGCGCAGGAGCTCATCTGGGTCGCCGGCCCGGTCATCACCACGTTCGTCGCGACGCAGGTCGGCACGGTGCAGGCGATCGTCGTCGCCATGGTGTTCCTGGTCGTGGGCGGCGTGTGGTTCATCGCCTCCCCCGAGCTCGGTCGCGTCCGCATCCCCCGGTCGAAGCGCGCGTTCGGTGTCGTGCTGAAGCGGCCGTCGGTGATCGTCGCGACGCTGACCGGCCTGCTGCTCATCGGCGCGTGCTCGGCGGTCGAGGCGAGCGTCACCAGCGTCTTCGGAGAGGGCAGTCCGAACGCCGGCATCGTCCTCGCGGTGTTCGCGGTCGGGTCGCTCGCCGGCGGCCTCGCGCTCGGACACCGACCGATCTCGAAGAACACGCTCTGGGCGCGCATGTCGATCGTCTTCGTCGGGCTCGCGCTCGCGGTCGGCGGCACCGACTTCTGGTGGCTCTGCCTGGCCCTCGTCATCGCCGGCGCCGGCATCGCACCGGCACTCGCGGTCATGTTCGGCTCGGTGTCCGCGACGGTCAAGTTCTCCGACACGGCCGAGGCCTACGGCTGGATGGGCACCGGCCAGCTCATCGGCGCCGCGGGCGGGTCCGCCGTCGCGGGCTTCCTCATCGACGCGAACGGCCCGACCGGCGGCATGACCGTCGGAGCGGTGATGGCGGCGGCGGGGGTCGTCCTGCCGCTCGTGACGAAGCGGTGGTTGCCCGACCTGCGCGGCCGCGACGCGAGCCCCCTCCCCGACACCGAGCCGGTCACGCTGCCGAGCTGACGGCCGGGAGGCACGACGCACCCCCGCCCCGATGGGCAGGATGGGTGCATGGTCACCTCCTTCCCCCTCCGCGACGGCCGGTCGATCCCCGCGATCGGGTTCGGCGTCTACAAGGTCGACGACGCCGAGGCGGAGACCGCCGTCCGCCTGGCGCTCGACGCCGGGTACCGCCACGTCGACACGGCCGAGATGTACGGCAACGAAGCCGGCGTCGGGAAGGCGATCCGTGCCTCCCGGCTGGACCGCGACGACGTCTTCGTGACCACCAAGGTGTGGAACGACCACCAGGGGCGCGACGCGACCCTGCGGGCGTTCGACGCGAGCCTCGAGCGGCTCGGACTCGACGCCGTCGACCTGTACCTCATCCACTGGCCGGCGGCGGCGAACGGCCGGTACGTCGAGACGTGGCGGACGCTCGTCGAGCTGCGCGAGCAGGGTCGGGCGCGGAGCGTGGGCGTCTCGAACTTCCAGGTGCCGCACCTGCAGCGGGTGGTCGACGAGACGGGCGAGGTGCCGGCCGTCAACCAGGTCGAGCGCCACCCGTGGCTGCCGCAGCGCGAGCTGATCGAGTTCCACGAGGAGCACGGCATCCGGACCGAGGCGTGGTCGCCGCTCGGACGTGGGCGGCTCGTCGACGACCCGGTGCTCACGCGGATCGCGGACGCGCACGGGGTGAGCGTGGCGCAGGTGCTCGTGCGGTGGAACGTGCAGCAGGGGGTCGTCGTGCTGCCGAAGTCGGTGACGCCGTCGCGCATCCGGGCGAACATCGACGTCGACGGGTTCGAGCTGACCGACGAGGACCTGACCGCGATCGCCGGTCTCGAGAACGGACAGCGGACCGGGTCGCACCCGGACTCGGTGTCCTGATGCCGTCGCCGTCGCCGTCGCCGGGGATCTAGAGCGTGTCTCCTGAATGGTGGGTCCAGGCGATGACGGCGTTGAGCACGACGGCTGAGCGGTAGACGATCGCGAGGTCGTCGTACCTCGTCGCCAGGGCTCGCCATTGCTTGAGGCGACAGAAGCCACGCTCGACGACGTTCCGGTTCCTGTAGTCGATGCGGTCGTAGGTCACGGGTCTCCCGCCGCGGGAACCACGCCGTTTCCGGTGTCCTTGCTGGTCGCGAGGCTCGGGGATCACGGACTCGATACCGCGGTCGCGCAGGTGTTGCCGGATCGCTTTGGATGAGTACGCCTTGTCACCGCGGAGCCGGTCCGGTCGGGTCCGCGGCCTGCCGACCGGACGGGCCACTTCGAGCGCTGCCAGCAGCGGCAGCAGCCTCGGTGAGTCGCCGGCTTGTCCGGGCGTGATCAGGGTGACCAGGGGCAGCCCGTGGCCGTCGACGAGCTGGTGGACCTTCGTGGACAGGCCGCCGCGGGAGCGGCCGCATCCGTGATCAGGCGGCTCGAGCGTCCGCAACCGGACGGCCACGTTTGCCTGTCGGACTCGGCATGAACGACTGGATCGAAGACCACTGAGCATCGGAGAGCAGCTGGAATCATGTCACCACTACAGCGCGCCAGCGCTCTACCTGATCTTCAGCAGACACGCCCTAGTGCGTTGCAGCGGGAGTACTGGCGTGGGCTTCTTCCGATGTGGGGTCTTCGCTCTGCGCTCGCTTGCCGGAATTCCGGGTCAGGAGACCGGCGATCGTCGCGGCGAGGAAGAGCGCGGCGGACACCAGGAAAGCGGTCTGGTAGGCGGCAAGCGTCGTCGCACCTGTCGGTGTTCCCGAACCCTCTGTGAGGAGAGCAGTGGCGTAGACGGTGTTCAGCAGCGCGACGCCGAGAGCTCCGCCCAGCTGCTGCGTCGTGTTGATCGTGGCGCTGGCGACTCCGGAGTCAGCGTCCGTGACGCCGTTCAGCGCGGCGTTGTTGATCGCAACGTACGTCACACCGAGTCCGAGGCCCATCAGGATCTGGGAGGGCAGCACAACGGTGATCCAGGATGACGGGCCGATCGTGGTCAGCCACGCCATGCCTGCGGTAGCGAGGATGAGGCCGCCGACGATGAGGGGCTTGGCTCCGATGCGGGGCAAGAGGGATGAGGACAGCGTGGCACTCGCGACGATGCCGATGCTGAAGGGGAGGAACGCAAAGCCGGTCTGCAGCGGTGTGAAGCCGAGGGAGAGCTGCAGGTAGTAGGTGAGGAACAGGAACATACCGAACACCGCCGCGTTGGCAAGGAAGCCGGCAGAGAGCGCGCTGGCGCGGGTGCGGTTCGTCAGGATCCGTAGTGGGAGCATCGGGTTCTTCACCTTCGCCTGCACGAACACGAAGGCTGCGAGAAGCACGACGGCGCCGATGAGCGAGGCGATCGTGACGGCGCTGGTCCAGCCCGCGCCGGGTTCGGCGGCGTAGGTGAACCCGACGACGAGGAGAGCGGATCCGGCGGTGACGAGCACCGCGCCGAGAACGTCCAGGCGGCGCGAGCTCCCGGCGTGGCTCTCCCGAACGGCCCACATCGCCGTGATCACGGCGACGAGGGAGATCGGCACGTTGATGAACAGCGTCCAGCGCCAGTTGACGAATTCGGTCAGGACCCCGCCGAGGAGCAGACCGACTGCACCGCCAGCCCCCTGAACGGCCCCGTACGCGGCAAACGCCCGTGCTCGCTCACGCGGGTTGGTGAACGTGACGTTCAGCAAGGACAAGGCTGCGGGTGCGAGGGCTGCGGCGAACACACCCTGGGCGGCGCGAGCGGCGAACAGCATCTCTGGCGTTGAAGAGAGACCACCGATGGCGGACACGATCGCGAAGCCGATGAGCGAGATGACCAGGGTCTTCTTGCGCCCGACGATGTCCGCGATCCGACCGCCGAGCATCAGGAGCCCGCCGAAGGTGATGGCGTAGGCGGTCACGGCCCAGACGCGGTCAGCGTCCGAGATCCCGAGTTCCTGCTGCGCCTCCGGCAAGACGATGTTGATGATGGAGGCGTCGAGCACGACCATGAGGCTGGCCAGTGTGATCGCGACGAGGGCGAACCACTTCCGTGGGTTCTCCGGTGCGGACGGCGGCGGGGCGGTGACGGGTGAATCTGACACGTGGTGGTCCACTACTTTCGGGCAGGCCAAGGAGGCCCGAGGTGACGGGGAGGGTGGGGCAAGCACGAAGCACGAACCGGCTTCGGTTGGTCGGTCAAGGACGCTGGGCGATGATGACGTTGTCAGCGACGTCGGCGCGCTGCCCGTCAGGGCCGGACGCCTCACGCCACGCGGTCTCCTGCCGCACGATGCGCAGGTCTTCACCGAGGCCCAGCCGGGTCACCGCCTCGTTCGCGGTGGGGAACTCCTGGTCGTGGGCACCCCAGGACCATGGTGCCGATGACGCGTGGTCGATGACGACGAGGTACCCGCCCGGGGACAGGACTTCGGATGTGCGACCGATGATCGCGTTCCGGTCGATGTCCACTGGCGTGTGGAAGTAACAGGCGTACACCAGGTCGAACGGGCCGGCGGGGATGTCTCGAGCAAGATCCTTCCGGAAGGCACTCAGGCGCGGGCCCAACTCACTGCGCTGCGCTGCGTCGGTGACGCGTGCAATGGCGGTCGCGGAGACGTCTACCGCAGTGACGTGCCAGCCGTTGGAGGCGAGCCAGAGCGCATCCCCACCGTGTCCGCATCCGAGGTCCAGAGCACGAGCCGGGACAGGAGCCAGGTCATCCAGGACTGCAGCGAGGACTGCGTTCGGCCGGGTCCCCCAAGACGGGTCCATGCCCTGGTAGTGGGATTCCCAGAACCGCTCGCTCGGCGTGGTGTCCTCGCTCATCGCGTCTCCGCCTTCGCGCTGCCGCGGAGTGCGAGGCGGACGTCGTCGAGGACGAGAGCGTGGTTCACCGCGCCTGCGGCGAGGGCCGCGGTGCCGATGGAGACAGGGACGTTGGCCATCGCGTTGACCACGTTCCCGGCCGCCCACACCCCGTCGACGCTCGTCCTCCCGCTGGGGTCGACGGTGGCGAAGGACCCCCAGGGGTGTTCAGTGCGCTCGACCTCCAGCTGTCGCAGTGCCGCGTCCTGTGGGATCAGACGCGGTGCGGTGAAGATCGCGTCGAGCTCGATGGTCCGTCCATCGTCGAACTCCACGCCGGACAGCTGGTCACCTCGGGACAGCACACGCGTGACTCGCCCATCCTCGATCTGGATGCCGCGGGCGTCGAACGCCGCCTGGTCCTCACCGGTCGGCGCATCCGTGTCGTGTGCGAGGTAGATGATCTGGTCGGACCACTGTCGCAACAGTTGCGCTTGGAAGATGCTGCCGGGGCCGGTAGCCAGGATCCCGATCCGTCGGTCGCGCACTTCGTACCCGTCGCAGTACGGGCACGCCGCGACACCGCTGCCCCAACGCTCGGCGAGGCCATCGACGTCAGGCAGTTCATCGCTGGCACCCGTCGCCACAAGGAGCGCCCGCGCCAGCACGGTCCGGGAGTCATCGGTCTCCACCGCGAACCCGTCGCCCTCGTGACGGGTCGTCACAGCCGGAGTGTCCCAGATGGCACCGCCGTGGGCTTCGACTTCGGCCCGACCTACCGCGAGAAGCTCCAGCGGAGGTTTCCCGTCATGACCGAGGACACCGTGCATGTGGGCGGCGAACCTGTTCCGGGGTGCCCCCGCATCGAGCACAAGCACCTTGCGGCGCGCACGTCCGAGCATCAGCGCTGCGCTGAGGCCAGCACTACCGCCACCGAGTACCACGACATCCCACTCGAATCTGCTCACGTGATGACCCTGCAACACGGTGACCAGAACCTCAAACTGATTTGCGAGAATCGCAAAGGCGGGAGAGGCTGTACGGTATGGGACACGACGACCTCGATGCGGTGATGGACGGGCTCGGCGCGCGGCTGAGGGAGCAGCGGACGAGACGGGGCCTCCGGCTCGCCGACGTGAGCGAGATCACGGGAGTCTCGATCAGCATCCTGTCCAGGCTCGAATCAGGGGTCCGCGCTCCAAGCCTCGACGTGCTGCTGAAGATCGCCCGCGTCTTCCAGGTTCCTCTCGACGAGCTCGTCGGCGCGCCCGCATCCGGTGATCCACGTGTGCACCCCAAACCGGTCCGTCGCCACGGGATGATCTACCTTCCCCTCACCACGAGGCCGATCGGGGTTCAGGCCTTCAAGGTGATCCTGCCGGGTCGTGAGCCGGACGCGCGGATCTGCCAGAAGACCCATGTCGGCTACGAGTGGGTGTTCGTTCTCACTGGGACGCTGCACCTGCAGATCGGCTCGACACTCACGGTGCTCGATGCTGGAGAGGTGGCCGAGTTCGACACGGCAGCGCCGCACGGCATGGCCAGCGGCACGACGAACCCGGTCGAGGTCCTGACCCTCTTCAGCGCACAGGGCGAGCAGCTGCACATCCGCGACGCCTGACCGTCGAGACTGCTCGCCAGGGTTGACGGTCGAACACAGAGAACCCGCGGTGTGGCGCCTTGCCGACCGCGTCACCTACGAGCGCGGGGCAGGGTTCCCAGGAGCGCCGAAGTTGATGAGCTCAGGAGGGCGTCCCAGAGACAGAGATGCCGCACCGCAATCTCCGGTTGGTCGGCCTACGCGGTGTGACCTGCAACGCGGAGTGGGCACAGGGCAGAGCTGCCCTGTGCGGACACCCTCCGTGCGGCGTGTGCCGTCGGGGCCGGCGTTGTGCTCCACGAGTCGAGCCAACCGCCGTTTCGTCACCTGTCAACGTATGTTGACGTGCCGTATCGGGCCGCGCCTCCGCGTCCCCTGACAAGAGCTCCTTCCGGTCAGCGAACTTCGTTGAAGCGAGGTCTGCTGGCCGAACCCGCGTTCACGACGCCACACGCGGCAGCCCCGAGTGGGCGAAAGTCGGACCCGTCACCCGACGACATCAACGCCGTTGTGCAACGGCGATCGTCGCTGCACCCGCACCCGAGCGGACGGCCAGTCGACGCCGCCGGCGCTACAGACAGGATCGGTCCGACCTACCAAGACTTCTTCACCAACGGAGATGCCAGTGGTACGCGCGTCCGTTCGGCTGGGGTCCAGAGAAATCGCACCGGACTGATCTGCCGACGACTCGGTTTGAACATGCGCTTGACTCCCGGCTCGGCGGGCGGGCCCCGTTCCCGAGTGACCAGGGCCTGCGTGCCTACTGCTTCGGCGTCCTGCCGGTCATCTGCCGACGGCAAAGTGTTCCTGCACCGCGGCCGCCGGCAGCGTGTCTTCATATACGGCGACGTTGTCGAGGTTGCCCTTGAAGTGGAATGTCGTGTGGTTGCCGGGCCAGCCGTTGAGGTTGTCGAAGCCGATCCGCCACCACCCGGTGCTGACCTCTGCTCTGGCGTTCGAGCTCGCGGCGACCTGTTCGCCGTCGACGTACAGCCGCATGCCCGACGCGTCCATGGTCGCGGTGGCGAGGTGCCAGACGCCGTCGTTCAGGCCGGCTGCGGAGCTGATCGCGATGTTGGTGCCGTTGTAGGCGCCGAAGTGCACGGCGCCCTCGTCGGAGAGGTAGAGCTGTCGGTCGTACTTGGTGGACTGGTCCGAGCGGAGGTTGCCGAAGCCGAGGAGCATCCCGCCGGTCGTCGTCGTGGTCCGGAACCACGTTTCGATCGCGAAGATCTGCGGTGCATCGACCGCCGCGTCCGTGATCACCTGCCCCCGCACCCCGCCCGTCAGCAGGGACGGACTGTCCCCGGCTCGGCAGGTGCCCGGGGCGAGCGAGACTCCCGAGGTGAGGGTGCCGTGGCGACCGTTCCCGGATCCGTCGGCCGCGGAGGTGCCGGGGGCGTCGTCGAACCGGTAGGTCAGGTACGTGTGTGCGAACGGCGCTCGCTGCAGACACGGGAACGTCGCGGTGGCGAGCCGGGTACCCGTGTTCGCCGCGGTGGCCGTGAACGCTGCGCGAGCGGCATCGTCCACCACGATCACCACGGCGAGGACGGCGGCGAGTGCACCGACGAAGACCACGCTCCGGGCACGTTCCGCGCGGACGGACCGCCGTCGTCGCCGACCGTGCCCGACCGCACGGGTCACCTCGGGTCCGCCTGGGCTGCCCAGGCGGGACGAGAGCACGAGGGCGCCCCCGAGTCCGAGCGTCGCCGCGGCGAGCCTGCCGACGTCGTGCTCGCGGACCCACAGTGCAGGGAGACCGACCAGCGGGACCCGGAGCACACCGACCCCGCGGACGTCCTCCGGCTCCACCGTCCGGGCATCGGGCGTGGGGTTCGCGTCACCGCGGAGTTGCAGGGAACCCGACGGCGTCCGCGCGACGAGTCGGTGCAGCAGCAGCGCTTCCGGGTGGTCGGGGTCCTCGACCAGCAGCACCTGCCCGATCGTCACCTCCCGATCGTGGACCGGCATCGCGACGACCACGTCACCTGGGAGGATCTTCGGCGCCATGGATCCCGACACCACCGTCGTGGGGGTCCACGCCCATGACGCAGGCAGCGCTGCCCAGAGCAGGAGGCTCACGGTGACCACGAGGACCGTGCGGCCGAGCAGTGCCGCAGCGAACACCACCCAGGTCGAGGCGGAGGCGTGCCCGGATCGTGTCACCGCGACAGCCGAGGGCTGTTCGCGTCGTCCGTCCGGACGCAGGGTGACGTCGGCCACGGCCGGGCTCAGGAACTCTGCGCTTCCCAGGTGAGACCGATGCGCGCGGTCCCGTTCTGGGCAGAGTTCGGCGTCGCGGCGTCGAGCGCGACCGTCACCTGGTACGTGCGCGACTCGGAGGAACCGCCGGCGGTGCGCCAGGTGCCGATGCCGTTCGAGAACCTCGTGGCGGTCGATCCGAGGTCGGCGAGGGAGCCCGACCAGACCGCGGCGGGCGAGAGCGGGGTGAAGCCGCTGCACTTGCCGAAGGACCCGCCGGTGCCCTCGGTGACGGTGACGTGCAAGGAGCTCGACAGTGCGTTGGTGGTCGCCGGGTCCGTGCCGTACAGCTTCACCGTCGAGGGGAGTGAGCCGGTCGACGTGACGACGATGCACGATGTCCGCGTGTCACCGGGCTGCAGCCCGGAGGCCGTGAAGAGCGCGGTGTCGGAATCGTCGTCACTGAGCGAGACGGACCCGGCAGACCAGGTGTTCGGGGCGTTGCTCGTCGTGGCCGAGAAGGCGGCGTAGGACGCCTGGGCGATGACGAGGCCGGAGGCCAGGACAGCCGTCGGGACGACGGCGAGGGCGATGGTGCGGCGTGCTCGAGACGTGAGGTGCACGGGGTTCCTTCGGGGAGGGCGCCACACCGTCGTCGGTGGACGCGAGCATGTGCAGGACGAGGGAGCGCGGATCGACTCCCGGTGCGGGGCGCGGCGGGGCCGTGCTGTCGGTCCCCGCCGCGCCCGGAGATGGTCAGACGCGGCCGAGCATCGCCTCGTTGAGGATGGTGCCGCCGAGCATCCAGCCGCCGTCGGCGACCTCGTCGAGGATGACGAGCGTCGTGGGTCGGGCTCGCTCGCCGTAGACGTCGACGATGGCGTCGGTGACGGCGTCCTGCAGCTTCTTCTTCGACTCCGGGGTCAGGGTGTCAGCGGGGACCTTGATGTTGGCGAAGGGCATGGTGTTCCTCTCGGTGGGGTGTCCCGGACGTTCCGGGGGTCAGAGCGCGGCGTTCGGGGACAGGAGGTCCTCGATGCCGACGCGGTGGTAGAACTCGGATCGGATGCGGTCGGCGACCGCCGAGACGACCTCGCTGCCGTCACGGGAGGGGTCGACGTGGGTCCGGAACGGGCGGGCGCCGTCGGCCAGGCCGACCACGCGCACGATCTCGTCGGCGACGTCCTGCACGTCGGCGTCGGCCGGCACGATCGCGGCGAGGCGGTCGGTCAGGTCGCGCCGGAGCGCCCCGTACTCCGTGTCGTGTTCGTCGACGCGGGCGGTGTCCGTCGGGACGGCGGCGTTCGTGAAGTGGTTCGTGCCCGAGGTGAAGGCGCCCGGGACCACGATCGTGGTGTCGATGCCGAAGCGGATCAGTTCCGCCGCGTAGCTCTCAGCCAGGGCGTCCATGCCGGCCTTCGCCGCGAAGTACGGCGCCAGGAACGGCGGGTGGCCGCCGCGGGTGGCCGAGCTGCCGACCCAGACGACGAGTCCGGACCGGCGCGCCCGCAGGTGTGGCAGGACGGCACGTGCGACGCGCTGGGCGCCGACGACGTTGACGTCGTACAGGGCGGCGAACTGTTCCGGCGTGAACGCCTCGGCCGGACCGTAGGCCATGTGGCCGGCGTTCTGCACCAGCACGTCGATGCGCCCGTGCGCACGGATCACGGTGCTGACCGCCTCGTCGACGGACTGCTCCGACTGCACGTCGAGCTCGACCGCGCCGAGCTGCAGGCCCTCGCGCACGGCGAGGTCGTCGAGCGCGGCACGGGCGGGCGCGTTCCGGCCGTCGACCGCACGCATCCCGGCGACGACGACGTGCCCCGCCCGCGCGAGCGACTCCGCCGTCAGCCGGCCGAAGCCGCTCGACGCGCCCGTGACGAGGACGACCCGCGGCGTCGGCATCAGACCATCCCGCCGTTGGCGCGGATGGTCTGGCCGTTGACCCAGTGCCCGTCGGGCCCGGCGAGGAACGCGACGACACCGGCGATGTCCTCCGGCATGCCGAGCCGTTCGAGGGGCGGGACCTTCGCCAGGGTGTCGATCTGGTCCTGCGTCTTGCCGTCGAGGAACAGCTCGGTCGCCGTCGGCCCCGGGGCCACCACGTTCGCCGTGACGTCCCGGCCGCGGAGCTCCTTCGCGAGGATCATCGTCATGCCCTCGACCGCGCTCTTGCTCGCGACGTAGGCGCCGTAGGTCGGGAACTGCGTCCCCACGACCGACGTCGACATGCCGACGAACGCCCCGCCGGCCCGGAGACGACGGGCAGCCTGCTGCGCGACGACGAAGGTGCCGCGGATGTTCGTCCGGTGCAGTGCGTCGAGGACGTCGAGGTCCTGGTCGGCGATCGTCGACAGCGCAAGGCGGCCGGCGGAGTGCACGACGACGTCGACGCCGCCGTGTTCGGCCTCGACTCGGTCGAACATCGCGGCCACGGCGTGCTCGTCCGCGACGTCGGCCTGCACGGCGACGCCACGGCCGCCCGTCCGCTCGATCTCGGCGACGGTGTCCTCGGCGGCGGCCGTCCCGCTGGCGTGGTTGACGACGACCGTGAAGCCGTCCGCGGCGAGCCGGATCGAGACGGCGCGGCCGATGCCGCGAGAGCCGCCGGTGACCAGGGCGACGCGGCGAGGAGTGGTGCTCATCGTCTGTCCTTTCAGTGATACGCGCAGAGCATTTCGGCGCTACGGCAGAACGTAGCACGGTTACGATCATCGATACAACTTGCGCTACGATCACTGCATGGCCCGATCTGACGAAGCGCTCCGCAGCGCCCTGCTCCGCGCAGCGGAGGACCAGCTGGTCACTGCCCCCGACGGGGACGTCGCCACCCGAGCGGTCTGCGAAGCGGCCGGCGTGACCCAGCCCGTGCTCTACCGGATCTTCGGCGACAAGCGCGGGCTCCTCGACGCCCTCGCCGAGACGGGCCTGCAGCGGTACACCGCTCGGAAGGCCGAGCTCGAGGTGTCCGACGACCCGGCAGCGGACCTGCGCCACGGATGGGACGACCACCTCGCGTTCGCTCGGGAACACGCCGCCCTCTACCGGCTGATGTTCGCCCCACGGCCGTGGGCGAGCAGTTCCGCGCGGGACGGCCTGACCGCGCTGCTCGAACGGACGCTGACCCGGTGCGCGGCCGCGGGCCTGCTCCGCGTCGACGTCCCCGTCGCAGCGACCATGCTGCTCGCCGCCAACGTCGGACTCGCACTCCACCAGATGACCACGACGGCTCCGGACACTGCCGACGACGACGCACTCCGGGACGCGGTCCTCGACGCCGTCCTCATCGAGGCGTCCGCCCGCGACCAGGACGACCTCGACGCGGCTGCTCGTCGCCAGCTCCGCGCCCGGCTCGACGACGACGGGTCGGACGCGTTGCTCCCCGAGGAGACCGCACTCATGCGGATCTGGCTCGACCGACTCGACCACGAGGCCGACCACGAGGCCGACCACGAGGCCGACCACGGCCACGAAACCGACCACCACCAGGACCACGAAGGCACCCGATGATCTCCACGTTCCTCGCCGAACACGCACCCCTCGTCCCCATCGGGTTCTGGGTCGCCCTCGCCGTCGCCACGGGGGTCGCCTGGCTGCTCCACCGTCTGCGGCTCCGCGGCGTCCTGCTCGGCCTCTCCGGCCTGTCGTTCGTCGCCGCCCTCGTGCTCACCCTGCTCCCCGACGGTGCCCGCTCTGGCGGCGTCACCTGCACCGTGCAGTTCTCGGTCCCGTTCCAGGGCATCGACACCCTCGCCAACATCGCGCTGCTGCTGCCGCTCGCGCTCTTCCTCAGCGTGGCGACGAGCCGGCCACTCACCGTCCTCGCCGGCACCGTCGCCCTCTCCGTCGCCATCGAGGTCGTGCAGGCCCTCGCACCGGCCCTCGGCCGGCGATGCGACACCAACGACTGGTTCATGAACACCGTCGGAGCACTGCTGGGCGCGGTCATTGCTCTGACCATCCATGCGATCGACCGGCGGCGGCGCGCCGCTTTCGTCCTGGACTGAACCGCTGCCGGATCACGACAGGCGCTGACCGGTCGATGTCCGTCCTCGATCAGGGTGCGATGTGCGCGTGCTCACCTGCCGCAGCAAGAATGGTGAGCGCCCCGACAGGCCTGCCGTCAGCTGCACCGATCGTGTGCGGGATCATCGTCGGCCGAGTCCCTGCCACTTGCGGAACCCGGCGACGCGCGACGCGTCGGGGCGCTGACCGAGGATCAACAACACGTTGCCCAGGCTGTAGGCGTGGAACGCGGACGCGCGCGCGAGGAACGCCGTCCACCGTTCCGCATCGCGCAAGCTCTCAACCTGCGTCGCGATCGACTCGTGGAGTGCGGCGGCCTGCGCCTTCTTCTCCTCGATGGTGCGGCGGGGCGTCGAGGTCTTCCCGGCCGGACGGAGGGCCGCGGTCTTGGTGGTGCGTGTCGTGGTGATCATGGTTCCTGCTCCTGGGTCGATCGGGGACGATGGGCGGAGCGGGAGGGATCTAGATCGTGTCTCCTGAATGGTGGGTCCAGGCGATGACGGCGTTGAGCACGACGGCTGAGCGGTAGACGATCGCGAGGTCGTCGTACCTCGTCGCCAGGGCTCGCCATTGCTTGAGGCGACAGAAGCCACGCTCGACGACGTTCCGGTTCCTGTAGTCGATGCGGTCGTAGGTCACGGGTCTCCCGCCGCGGGAACCACGCCGTTTCCGGTGTCCTTGCTGGTCGCGAGGCTCGGGGATCACGGACTCGATACCGCGGTCGCGCAGGTGTTGCCGGATCGCTTTGGATGAGTACGCCTTGTCACCGCGGAGCCGGTCCGGTCGGGTCCGCGGCCTGCCGACCGGACGGGCCACTTCGAGCGCTGCCAGCAGCGGCAGCAGCCTCGGTGAGTCGCCGGCTTGTCCGGGCGTGATCAGGGTGACCAGGGGCAGCCCGTGGCCGTCGACGAGCTGGTGGACCTTCGTGGACAGGCCGCCGCGGGAGCGGCCGCATCCGTGATCAGGCGGCTCGAGTCCCGGATCCGTGTGATTCGATGGTTCCCCCTGTGGTGCGGGCGATGTTCGTGGCGTGCTGATGCGCGCGAGCGATCGTGGAGTCCACTGACAACGACCGATCCACCGCCCCAGCCTGGTCCGCGGACGCTGTCACCGCGGCGAGGACCCTGTCCCACGTGCCGTCGCCTGCCATCCGGCGATGCCACTTCCACACCGTCTGCCACGGCCCGAACACCTCGGGCAGGTCACGCCACGCGATCCCGGTCCGATACCGGTCCACGATCCCCTCGACCATGCTCCGAGCGTCCGCAAACGGACGGCCACGTTTGCCTGTCGGACCCGGCATGAACGACTGGATCGAAGACCACTGAGCATCGGAGAGCAGCTGGAATCATCTCACCACTACAGCGCGCCAGCGCTCTACCTGATCTTCAGGAGACACGCCCTAGCCCCGGCGGTCCTCCTCGGACTGCCACGGCAGGTTCAGGTCGCCCGGCTCGGGCTCGACGTCGCCCGCGTCGTCCGCACCGCCGGTGCCGGGTGCCGCCACCACGCGGGACGGGTCGATGCCGTCCTGCTCGAGGTCCTCGCGGCTGCGCTGCTGCGTCTGGGACGCGACCGTCTCCCGTTCGCTCGACGGGCTGTAGGACGTGTCGGCGGCACGCTGCTCGCGGTCGCTCACGCCGTCGACGTCGTCGCTGTGCGCCGCGTCGCGGAGTTCGTCGTTGCGGGCGCGGTCGTCGGACTCGTCGGGGCCGGGCACGTTCGGGATGCTGTCGCTCATGCCCCGCACAGTAGGCCGGGGCTCCTGGTACCGGTTCGGTCACGACGGCCGTGATCCGGTTCGCGCTCGGGTACCGTCGTCCCGACGAAGGGGGTCGGACGATGGGTCGGACGAGGGCACGGGGCACGGCGGCCGTCGCACTGGTGGGGATGAGCACGCTGCTGTTGGCGGGCTGCTCGCTGTTCGGCGACGACGCCCCGCTGCCGGCGCCGACCGGCCACGCTGCGCCGAGCGCCTCCGCGACGCCGGGGCCCGTCGACGGGTCGGCTGCCGCGGACGACACCGCCCAGCCCGTCGCGGCACCGCAGGCGGTCCCGGCCGGCACGGTGGTCGCGGAGACCGACGCCGTGTCGAAGTCCGGCGACACCGCGGTCCACGTCCGGGTCGTCGCGAACGACCACGGCACGTTCGACGCGGAGCTCTCCGGCTACCGCACCACCCAGCCGCAGCCGATGTCGGTGGAGTTCCGGCGCACGGCGCAGTACGGGGACGGCTACGACGCCCGAGCCGTGGGCACGACGAGGTGGGGCGCGCAGGCCCAGCCCCCGGCCACCGTCAGCCTGTCCGGAGCAGGGGCGGACCCGGACTGGCTGCGCACCGTCGTCCTCGTGCCGGACCAGTCCGACGGTGACGACAGCGACCGCCCGTGGGTCCACAAGGTGCTCGCGATCGGCACGCTGTCCTGGTCGATCCCGGATCCGGAGCCGGATCTCCACGTCACGCTCGGCACCGCTCGCCCGGGTGCCTACGGCTACGCGTTCGACGCCGCCGACGAGACCCTCCGCGGCACCACCGGCACCCCGGTCAGCTACCGCGTCAACCAGGGTGACGACCTGACCACGATCGCGAAGCGCTTCGGGATCACCGTCGCCCAGTTGCGGTGGCTGAACCCGCAGATGGAGACGGAGGGCGACGACTGGGTGATCAAGGGGACCCTGCTCAACCTCGACCCCGCCACGCGCTGATCTGGTGTGCGTCCGTCGGTCGGCTACGCTCGACCAGCACCCCGCACCACCCAGGAGGCCACATCGTGACCATCGTCGCCGCCGCAGACGGCTCCGCCCTCGGCAATCCCGGACCGGCCGGCTGGGCCTGGTACGTCGATGACGACCGCTGGGCAGCTGGCGGGTGGCCGCGTGCGACGAACAACATCGGTGAGCTGACCGCCGTGCTGCAACTGCTCCGCGCCACGAAGGACACCGGCGAACCGCTGCACATCCTCTGCGACAGCCAGTACGCGATCAAGGCGTGCACGGAGTGGCTGGCCGGGTGGAAGCGCAAGGGCTGGCGGAAGGCCGACGGCAAGCCCGTGCTGAACGTCGAGATCATCAAGGAGCTCGACGCCGAGCTGCAGGGCCGCAAGGTCACCTTCGAGTGGGTCCGCGGTCACGTCGGCCACGAGATGAACGAGGCCGCGGACGTCCGTGCCCGCGGCGCTGCGACCGCCTTCCAGAACCGCACCGAGGTGCCGACGGGACCGGGTTGGCCGGACACCGTCGTCCCGCCCGCTCCGGAGCCGGTGCAGGTCGAACCGCCTGCCACCCTGTTCTGACGAACCGCACGCCCTGTCGGGCCGCAAGACGACGAGCCGCACGACGACGGGCCCGGGCGATGTCCTCGCCCGGGCCCGTCGTCGTCGTCCGCTCGGGACGCGCGCTCAGTAGGTGCCGTCGCGACGGTCCTGCCGCGTGATCTGCTCCCCCGACGCCGGGTCGACGCCCGACCGGGTGGTGGTCGTGGTCCGACGCCCGCCGAACCCGACCGCCAGGCTGATGATGAGCAGCACGACCCCGGCTGCCATCAGGATGTAGCCGATCAGGCGCAGGTCGATGCCGGCGATCTGGTAGTCGACCGCGAAGGCGACGATCGCTCCGATCACTATCAGGGCGATGCTCGATCCGATGCGCATGACGGGTCCTTCCGTGGTGCCCCGTCCCGGGTGTCCGGGGCTGGCGTCGAAGGTACCCGGACCGCGGCGGCGAGGTTCCGTGTGACCGCCGAGCGAGGCCGCCCTCAGTCGATGTCGACCTCGGCCCAGCCGTCGAACCGGCCGATCTCGGTGACGCGCACCACGGCTTCGCCGGTCTCGTCGGACGCGTCCAGGTCGATCGTCGCCGAGAACCCGAAGTCCTTGTCGCCCTCGGGGTCGGCGAAGATCTGCCGTGCCCGCCAGGTCCGACCCGGCCCGTGCTCGTCGAGCACCAGGTACGCCATCGACCGGGCGTCCCCGTCGGTCCCGATCGCGTCGTGCTCCTCGTAGTACTCCTCGAGCACGGCATCCCACTCCTCCTGCCCGAACCCTGCGGCCCCGTCGAGCGCGGCGAGCCCGGCAACGTCGTCGGCCGCCGCGAGCAGCACCCGCTGGAACAGGGCGTTCCGCACGAGCACGCGGAACGCGCGCGCGTTGCCGGTGAGCCGCGCGGGCTGCGGCGGCGCGATCTCGTCGTGTTCCGCCGCGGCCTCCGCGACGGAGCCGTTGACCAGCGCCTCCCACTCGTCGACGAGCGAGGAGTCGGTCTGCCGCACGACCTCGCCGAGCCACTCGATCAGGTCGTCGAGCTCGGGCGTGCGCTGTTCCTCGGAGATGGTCTGGCGCATGGTGCGGTAGGCGTCGGACAGGTACCGGAGCACGAGTCCCTCGGAGCGGGTCAGCTGGTAGAACCGCACGAAGTCGCCGAAGGTCATCGCCCGCTCGTACACGTCGCGCACCACGGCCTTGGGCGACAGCGTGAAGTCGAGCACCCACGGCTGTTCGGCCGCGTAGGCCTCGTACGCGGCGGTCAGCAGTTCGTCGAGCGGCTTGGGCCAGGTGACCTCCTCGAGCAGCTCCATCCGCTCCTCGTACTCGATGCCCTCGCGCTTCATCCGGGCGACCTCCTCGCCGCGCTCCTTGAACTGCTGCTGCGCGAGGACGGCGCGCGGGTCGTCGAGGGTCGCCTCGACGACCGACACCATGTCGAGCGCGTACGTCGGGGACTCGGGGTCGAGCAGTTCGAAGGCGGCGAGTGCGAACGGCGACAGCGGCTGGTTGAGCGCGAAGTTCACGGGCAGGTCGACGGTCATGCGGTAGCGCCCGTCGACCTTCTCGATCACGCGGGCGTTGATCAGCGTGCGGGCGATCGACAGCGCGCGCCGGGCCATCGCGAGCTGCCGGGAGCGCGGCTCGTGGTTCTCGAACACGAGCGAGCGGACGTCGGCGAAGGCGTCACCCCCGCGGGCGACGACGGCGAGCACCATCGCGTGCGTGATCCGCATCCGGGACACCATCGGCTCGGGCTCGGCGGCGATGAGCCGGTCGAACGACGCCGGCCCCCACGAGACGAACCCCTCCGGCGCCTTCTTCTTCTTGACCTTGTTCTTCTTCTTCGGGTCGTCCCCGGCCTTGGCGACGGCCCGGGCGTTCTCGATCTCGTGCTCCGGCGCCTCGGCCACGACGTCGCCCTCGGTGTCGTAGCCGGCTCGTCCGGCTCGTCCGGCGATCTGGTGGAACTCGCGGGCGGACAGCTGCCGCATCCGGGAGCCGTCGAACTTCGTCAGCCCGGTGAGCAGCACGGAGCGGATCGGCACGTTGATCCCGACCCCCAGGGTGTCGGTGCCACAGATCACCGGCAGCAGGCCGCGCTGGGCGAGCTGCTCGACGAGCCGGCGGTACTTCGGCAGCATGCCCGCGTGGTGCACGCCGATGCCGGCCCGGATGAGTCGTGACAGCGTCTGCCCGAACCCGGCGCTGAAGCGGAACCCGGCGATCGCGGCGGCGATCTCGTCCCGGCGTTCGCGCGACGCCACCTTCACGGACATGAGCGCCTGCGCCCGTTCGAGCGCAGCGGCCTGGGCGAAGTGCACGATGTAGACCGGCGCCTTCCCCTCCTCGAGCAGACGTTCGACCGTCTCCTGCACCGGGGTCAGCACGTACTCGTACGACAACGGCACGGGCCGCGAGACGCCGGTGACCCGTGCGGTCGGGCGCCCGGTCCGGCGCGACAGGTCGTCGGCGATGGTCGTGACGTCGCCGAGCGTCGCCGACATGAGCAGGAACTGCGCGCGCTCGAGCACGAGCAGCGGCACCTGCCACGCCCAGCCGCGGTCGGGGTCGCCGTAGAAGTGGAACTCGTCCATCACCACGACGTCGACCTCGGCGTCCGGGCCCTGGCGGAGCGCGGTGTTCGCGAGGATCTCGGCGGTGCAGCAGATGATCGGGGCGTCCGCGTTGACGCTCGAGTCACCGGTCACCATGCCGACGTTCTGCGCGCCGAACAGGTCCACGAGCTGGAAGAACTTCTCGGAGACGAGGGCCTTGATGGGCGCCGTGTAGTAGCTGCGCTTGCCCTCGGCGAGCGCGGCGAAGTGCGCCCCGGCCGCGACGAGGGACTTGCCGGTGCCGGTCGGCGTGCTGAGGACGACGTTCGCGCCGGAGACGAGCTCGATGAGCGCTTCGTCCTGCGCCGGGTAGAGCGGTCGTCCGCCCGCCTCGGCCCAGTCGGCGAACGCCTGGTAGACCGCGTCGGGGTCGACGGCGCCGTCGACCGCCGCCGGCAGGGCGGCGAGGAGCGGCGGGGTGGTGGTGACGTCGGTCATGCGCCCATCCTCCCAGGTGGGCGGTGACCGGCAGACGAGCCGGCGGCGGACGGGAGGCACGGGGCCGCTCCGTCACGCACCCGGCGTCCGCACGCACCGACCGCAGGTCGCAGGCCGGAGACGAGCCGCGCCTCCCGTCCGGCGCCCTGTCGGGAATCGATGCGCGCGCATAGACTCAGACCGTGCGCGAACTCGGCTTCCTCTCCTTCGTCCCCAACCACGGCGGCACCGCCGGTGCTGCTGCCGCCCTGGAGGACGGTCTCCGCCTGTTCGAGACGGCCGAGTCGCTCGGGTACGGCACCGGCTGGGTCCGGGGCCGCCACTTCGAGCCCTTCCTGACCAGCCCGATGACGTTCTTCGCGGCGGCCGCCCAGCGCACGAGCACCATCGGTTTCGGCACCGCCGTCCTCGGCATGCGGTACGAGGACCCGATCCGTCTCGCCGAGGACGCCAGCACCGTCGACCTGCTCAGCGACGGTCGGGTGCAGCTCGGCATCAGCACCGGGATCGCCGGGTACGGCCCGATCCTCGACCCGGTGTTCGGCGGGTCGGAACGCAGCTTCCGCGACGAGGCCGAGGTGCGCGCGGCGCGGCTGCTCGAGGTCCTGCAGGGCGAGCCGCTCGGCACCGCGGGGAAGGGCTACGAGAGCATCCCCGCCGGTGCCGACCTGACCCTCCAGCCGCTGTCGCCCGGCCTGCGCGACCGCGTCTGGTGGGGCGGCGGCAGCACGGGCACCGCGGTCCGCACGGCCGAGAAGGGCCTGCTGCTGCACTGCTCGACACTCAACACCGAGGACACGGGCGCCCCGTTCGCCCAGGCACAGGCGGACCAGCTCACCGCGTACCGCGACCGCTTCGCCGAGCTGCAGGCCGCCGGCGAGCACCCCGGCCGCACGCCGAAGGTGGCGGTCGGTCGGATCGTCGTCCCGCTGCTCGACGACCACGACCGCCGGGTGCACGAGGAGTTCCTCACCGGGTACGCGAGCGGGATGGACGACGAGGGGCGCCCCCTGAGCGGTCCGCCGTTCCGGTTCAGCAGGATCGTGTCGGGCGGTGTGGACGAGATCGTCGACGCCCTGGCAGCCGACCCCGCGGTCCAGGCGACCGACGAGCTGGTGATCACCCTGCCGGCGAACGGCGACGCCGCGGCGCACGAACGCATCCTGCGGGTCGTCGCCGAGGAGATCGCCCCGCGGCTGCCCTGAGCACGACCGCTGACGACAGGCACCCGGCCGGGGCTCGAGTCGGAGTGGTGAGGTCCGACGAGCCCCGGGCCGGATGACCATCTCGTCCCTGATCCGTACGGGATGGTGGCATCACTCTTTCACTTTCTGAAGGATTTGTCATCATCACTTCCCCGGGAACGGGCACATGGCCAGTTGCGCACGACAACCCCTGGTCAGAAGCGGAAAGGTACGCTCTCGTACCTTTGCCCACAGGACGACGAATGCGCCCCCGCGCGGACGCGGGGACGCATTCTGGACGCACCGGGATCGACGGGGTCCCACGGCCGGATCAGGAGGCCGCTTCGCTCACACGACGATCCCTCGGTGGTGCGCGCGCCGACGGTAACCAGCCGACTGGCGCGGATTCATGCTACTGAACGCATCCACGACCGTGCGGAAATCGGCTCACTCCAGTTCGAGGGCCGCGGAACCGGCCAGGTCCGCGACCGAGGCACCGACGTGGAGCTCGAACGTCCCGGGCTCGTAGCGCCAGGCGCCGTCCCAGTGTGCGAACGCCCGGGCCGGAACCTCGATCGACACCTCGGTGGACTCCCCTGCCCCGAGCCGGACGGGCGCGAAGCCGACGAGCCAGCGAACGGGACGGTCGACCGACGACTCCGTGCGGGAGGCGTAGACCTGCACGACGTGCTTCCCGGCACGGTCGCCCGTGTTCGCCACGGTCGCGGTGACGATCGCGGCGTCACCCTCCGTCACGGTCGGCGACGCAGCGACGCCGTCGATCGTCCAGGTGGTGTAGCCCAGCCCGTGGCCGAACGGGTAGGCGGGCTCGGTGCCGGCGCGCAGCCAGGCACGGTAGCCCACGTGCACGCCCTCGTCGTAGGCGACCTTGCCGTCGACCGGCGTGACGTCCTGCACCGGGACGTCGGCGAGGGTCGCCGGCCAGGTGGTGGGCAGGCGCCCGCCGGGCTCCGCGGCACCGGTCAGGACGTCGGCCAGCGCGTTGCCGTACTCCTGCCCGCCGAACCAGGTCAGGAGCACCGCGGCGACGTCGTTCCGCCAGGGCATCTCGACCGGCGAACCGGAGTTCACCACGACGACCGTGTTCGGGTTCACGGCGGCGACGGCACGGACCAGCTCGTCCTGGTGGCCCGGCAGCGCGAGCGACGAGCGGTCGTAGCCCTCGGACTCGACCTTGCTGTTGGTCCCGACGACGACGATCGCCACGTCGGCGTCGCGGGCCGTCGCGACCGCGGCCTCGACGAGTGCGGCGGGGTCGGCGTCGCTCGGCTCGGTACCGAACTGGTAGGCGAGCACACCGCCCAGCGCCTCGTCCTGCACGATGTCGTGCTCGATCCGGATCGCGAGCTGCTGCCCGGCCTCGACCGACACCGGCACCGAGCGCGCCGGCGGGTTGAGGAACGCCGCACCGAGCTGGTCCCCCTCGACCGGCACGGTCTCGTCGAGCAGGAGCTCGCCGTCGACCCACATGCGCGAGCGGCCGGCGGCGCCGATGCCGATCCGCACGGTCCCCGTCGTCTCGGCGGTGTACGTCGTGGTGACGTCGAGTCGGTCGGACTCCCGGATCGGGGCGTCGCCGCCGAACCAGAACAGCGCGGTGGCACGGCGGTCCTCGACGAACAGCTCCTCGCCGTCCTTGACGAACGCCACCCGTGCACCGGGCTCCCCCGTGGCCGGGTTCGTGATGGTGGACAGCGGGAACTCCGCGATGCCCTCCTGCACCACGGCGCCGATGGCGTGGTCGACCGTCGCGCCGGGGAAGGCCGCTCGGATGCCCTCGATGGGCGTGACGACGTGCTCCGGCACCACCGTCGCCGAACCGCCGCCCTGCGTGCGGGCCTGGTCGGCGTTGTGCCCGAGGAGCGCGATCCGCGACACCGCGGTCGCGTCGAGCGGCAGGATCCCGGTGTTGCGGACGAGGACGGTGCCCTCGGCCTCCGCCGTCCGCACGAACGCGACGCCGTCCTCGACGTGCACCGGCTGCGCGGCCACGGGCTCGAAGCCCTCGAGCGCGCCGACGCGGGCGGCGAGGGTCAGGATGCGGCGGACCTTGCGGTCGACGGCCTCCATCGGGACCTCGCCCGACTCGACCGCCTGCAGCAGGGGCCCCTGGCTCCACCAGGGGTTCGGCCCGGGCATCGCGACGTCCTGCGACGCCTTCGCCGACTCCACCGAGCGGACGCCGGTCCAGTCGGACACGACGATGCCGTCGAAGCCCCACTCCGAGTTGAGCGGGGTCTCGAGCAGGTCGTTCTCGGACGCGGTGACGCCGTTGATCGCGTTGTAGGACGACATGACCGCCCAGGCGTGCGCCTCGGTCACGGCCTTCTCGAACGCGAGCAGGTACAGCTCACGGAGCGCACGGTCCGACACCTCCGTCGACGCGGTGAACCGGTCGGTCTCGTAGTCGTTCGCGATGTAGTGCTTCGGGGTCGCGGCGACGCCGTTCTCCTGCACGCCGTCGACGTAGGACGCGGCGAGGTCGCCGGTCAGCAGCGGGTCCTCGCTGAACGCCTCGAAGTGGCGACCACCGAGGGGCGAGCGGTGCAGGTTGATCGTCGGGCCGAGGACGACGTCGACGCCCTTCCGGCGGGCCTCGACCGCCGCGGCGGCACCGTAGCGCTTCGCGATCGCGCGGTCCCAGCTCGCCGACAGGGCGGTGGCGGACGGCAGGTTGAGCGACGGATCGCGCTCGTCCCAGACCTCGCCGCGCACGCCGGACGGACCGTCGGACATCAGGATGCGGCGCAGCCCGATCTTCTCGACCGGCCAGGTCGTCCAGAAGTCGCGCCCGGTCAGCAGCTGGACCTTCTCCGCGGTCGTCAGCTGTCCGACGAGCGCGGCGATGCGCTCGTCCAGCGGCGACGCGGCGGTCGGCCGGGAGGCGCGGGTGGTGTCGTCCACGGTGGTCACGATGGTCGGTCCCTTCGTTGTGCGACGCAGGCGACGGGGCATGACCTCCGCGCGCCATCGTCGGCGGCTGCGGGCAGCGTAGCACCCAAAACCTATCGGAAGTAGGTTTGTTGGGTCTCGAACCCGCTGTACGCTCGCGCCATGGCACGACGGGGTTCGTACGCGAAGGGGATCGCGAAGCGCGAGGAGATCCTCACGGTCGCGCTCGACCTCGTCGCGCAGCAGGGGTTCCGGCGCACGAGCATCAAGGACATCGCCGACGCAGTCGGGCTCACCCAGGCCGGGCTGCTGCACTACTTCGACTCGAAGGACGACCTCTGGGTGGAGATCCTCCGTCGCCGCGACGAGGTCGACCTGGCGCACGACTGGGGCACCGCCGCCGAGGACCCCGGTGCGTTCCTCGCGGCGATCGTCCGGCACAACACCGAGGTCCCGGGCCTCGTGCAGATGTTCGTCAACCTGTCCGCCGCCGCGGCCACCGACGACGAGCACCCCGCGCACGAGTACTTCCGCGAGCGCTACGAGCGCAGCCGGAGCGACTTCGCCCGGGACTTCCGCACCATGCAGCAGGACGGCCGGCTCCGCTCCGACGTGGACACCGAGCAGCTGGCGAGCGTGCTCCTGGCGATCTCCGACGGCATGCAGATCCAGTGGCTGTACGACCCGTCACGGGACATGGCCGACCACGTCGAGCTCGTCGCACGGCTCGCGGTCGCGCAGTCCGTCACGCCCGCCCCGGCCTGACGCCGGCACCCCGGCCCGCCGCGCTCCCGCCGCGCTCGACCGCTCCGGCCCCGGGCCGCGTCGGCCGCATCGCCTGCGTCGCCTGCGTCGCCTGCACCGCCTGCGTCGCCCGGACAGGTACCGCCAGTGCCTGGTCCCCGCTCGGGCGCGCACGGCAGGATGGGGTCCGGCCGACCAGGCCGTCCGACGACGATGTGGAGTGACGCGATGACGCGTGTTGTGGTGACCGGAGGCAGCGGGAAGCTCGGACGGGCGGTCGTCCGCGACCTCGACGAGCACGGGTACGACGTGGTCCTGCTCGACCGGGTGCCCTCCCCCGACAAGCCGGAGCGGGTGCCCTTCGTCCGCATCGACCTGAGCGACTACGGCCAGGTGCTCGGGGCGCTCACGGGCATCGACGACCGCTACGACCGCGTCGACGCCGTGGTGCACCTCGCCGCCGTACCGGCCCCCGGACAGGTGCCCGACGTCGCCCTCATCACGAACAACGTGACCGCGTCGATCAACGTCTTCCACGCCGCCCGTGTCGCCCGGATCAAGAACGTCGTGTGGGCGTCGAGCGAGACCCTGCTCGGCATCCCGATGGGCGAGCACCACCCGCCGTACCTGCCCGTCGACGAGGAGTTCGCGGTCCGCCCGCAGTCCTCGTACTCGCTCGGCAAGGCGGTCGAGGAGGAGATGGCCCGCCACTTCACCCGCTGGGACCCGGAGCTCAAGATGATCGGGCTGCGCTTCTCGAACGTCATGGACGAGACCGACTACCCGTCGTTCCCGTGGGACGCCTCCCCCGAGGCGAAGACCTTCAACCTGTGGTCGTACATCGACTCGCGCGACGGGGCGCAGGCCGTGCGGCGGTCGCTCGAGGCCGAGCTCACCGGGTTCGAGGCGTTCGTCATCGCGAGCCCCGACACCGTGATGGACACCCCGACGATCGAGCTCGTGGAGCGCTTCGTGCCGGACATCGAGCGCCGTGCGGACATCGACGGCACGAGCTCCCTGCTCTCGAGCGAGAAGGCCCGCGAGCTCCTCGGCTACGCCCCCGAGCACACCTGGCGGAACCACCGCTCGCGCTGACCGGAGGGGAGGCGCGGGGCGGCCTCAGGACGTCGGTGCGAGCAGCAGGCCGTCCAGCACCAGGTCGCGCACGCGCGGCAGCAGGTCTGCCGCGAGCGCGACCTCGTCGACGCCGGTGATCTGCGCGATGGCGCCGACGATCGCCGCGACCGACAGCTCCCCGTCGCAGGCACCCACGAACGCGGCGAGCGCCGTGTCCGCGTCCACCCGACGGCCGAAGCCACCGCCCTGCACGAGCGTGATCACGGTCGGGTCGTCGTTCCCGGGCCAGTAGTGCCGCTCCTCGGTCACGTCACCGGCGACCCGCAGATGGGCGGCGGCGAGCGCCTCGTCGTCGTGCGCCTCGAGCCACCCGGTGGCGTCGAGCACCCGTGCGACCGTCGCGCCGAGCCCCACGGGGTTGGAACCGAGCGCCTCGGGGACCCGCTCGGCGCGGCGGAGGCGAGCCGTACCTCCCGGCCGACCGATCTCCGTTGCCGACGCCGACGCACGCCGGACGACCACGTACCCGAAACCGACCCCGGTGACCCGCCGGGTCGCGAAGTCGTCGAGCCAGGCGTCCACGAGCCGGTCGAACCCGTCCGTGCCGGGCTTCGTGCCGCCGTCGCGGATCCAGGTCTCGGCGTAGGCGGGCGGGTCCTCGCGCTCCCGCTCGACGACCCACAGGTCGAGGTCCTCGGCGTCCGCGAACCACGAGCGCACCCGGTCGAGCCCGTCGACGCCCCAGCGGTACTCCCAGTTGCCGAGCAGCTGCGCGGTCCCGCCGGGCTCGAGGTGGTCGGCGAGCCCGCGGAGCACGGTCTCGACGAGCGCGTCGCCGACCATGCCGCCGTCGCGGTACTCGTAGGACGGCACGTCGTCGCGACGCGGGGTGATGACGAACGGCGGGTTCGACACGATCCGGTCGAACCGCTCGCCCACCACCGGCTCGTACAGCGACCCGAGCCGGAACTCGATGCCGTCGATGCCGTTGAGCGCCGCGTTGAACCGGGCGATGTCGAGCGCGCGGCGGGAGATGTCCGTGGCGACGACCTCGTCGGCGAAGCGACGGGCGTGCATGGCCTGGATCCCGCACCCGGTCCCGAGGTCGAGCACCCGTCGGACCGGCACCGGGACCTGGAGCCCGGAGAGCGTGGTGGTCGCGCCGCCGATGCCGAGCACGTGTTCCTCGCCCAGTGCGGTGCCGAGCGCGAGCTCCCCGAGGTCGGAGACGATCCACCAGCTGCCGGCGCCGAGGTCGTCGACGAAGGCGTAGGGCCGCAGGTCGACGGTCGGGTGGACCAGGAGGTGGTCGGCGTCGGGAGCACCGGCGTCGTCCGTGTCGTCGTCGATCCGGAGCAGACCGGCCGCGAGCACCGCGTCGAGCCCGGCCGTCGGGAACGCCCGCTCGGCATCGCTCCGGTCGACCGGCAGGCCGAGCACGAACAGCGTCGCGAGCGTGGTCAGCGGCGTGGAGTCCCGCGCGGCGAGCGCCCGCAGCGCGGCGACCCGGGAACCGCGGTGCAGCGATGCGGCGGCCTCGGTGCCCCAGAGTGCGTCGATGCGGTCGACGGTGAAGCCCGCGGCGTCGAGGTCGGCGGCGAGCTCCGTCGTCACCGCGGCGACGGTCGTGATCGTCGGGAGCTCGTGGGCGATCGGACCGCGGGGCCGGCCGGTCACGCGGGGACCTCCTCGCGCATGACGGTCGCGGGGACCTGCCACGCGGCCACCAGGTCGAGGAGCCCGGGGAAGCGCTGCTGCACGTCCTCGACCCGGACCCGGCTCGACCGCGTCAGTCCCTCCTGGTGCTGCTCGAGCAGGCCGGCCTCGCGCAGGACGCGGAAGTGGTGCGTCAGCGTCGACTTCGGTCGGTCGACCCCGACCCACCCGCAGCTGCGGACGCCGCCGGCGGCGTCGACCAGGTAGCGGTGCAGGATCGTCAGCCGGATCGGGTCGCTCAGTGCGTCGAGCACGACGGGCAGGTCCATCTCGGCGACGGTCGGCTGCGGCAGGCGTTCTGGGGCGACGACGGAGTCCACGGGCGCGGCGGGCATGCGACGACGGTAGCACCGCGCTGGCAGTAGTACGACTTGCGTCGTACTGGTGCACTGCTGTACGAATGCTGTCGTACAGCAGTCGATCCGGCCGGAAGGTGCCACCATGCAGTCAGCACGCGGAGTCGCGGGGTTCTGGATCCTCGCCGCCATGCTCTTCGTGGCGATGGCCTCGTCCTCGGTCCCGTCGCCGATCTACCCCGTCTACGCCGCCGAGTGGGACCTCACGCCGCTCATGCTCACGGGGGTGTTCGCGATCTACGTCGCCGGACTCCTCGTCACCATGCTCGTCGCCGGTCGGCTGTCCGACCACGTCGGCCGGAAGCCCGTGCTCGTCGCCGGCGGACTGCTGCTCGTCGTGTCGCTCGTGCTGTTCACCGGCGCCGACGGGTTCACGGCCCTCGTGGTCGACCGGATCGTGCAGGGCGTCGCGGTCGGGCTGCTCATCGGCGCCCTCGGTGCAGCGCTCATCGACAACTCGCTCGAGCGCTTCCCCTCGCTCGCGGGCGTGCTGAACGGTGCCGTCCCACCCTTCGCCCTGGCGACCGGCGCGGTGTCGAGCGGCGCCCTCGTGGAGTGGGGCCCGGCACCGGAGCAGCTCGTCTACGTGCTCTTCGGTGCGCTCCTGCTGCTGCTCGTCGCCGCCCTGGTCGTCGTGCCCGAGCGGGTCACGCGCCGACCGGGTGCACTCCGCTCCCTCCGCCCGACCGTGTCCGTCCCGCGGGCGTCGCGGGCGCTCTTCCGCGGCGTCGCCGGGGCGCTCGTCGCCAGCTGGGCACTGGGCGGGCTGTTCCTGTCGCTCGTGCCGTCGGCCCTCGGCGCGGTGTTCGGCATCCACGACCACTTCGCAGCCGGGGCTCTCATCGCCGTCGTCACCGGCGTCGGCGGACTCACCGGTCTCGCCATCCAGCGCCTCGACACACGTCGGAGCCTGTTCCTCGGGCTCGTCGCGCTCATCGTCGGCCCGGTCGTCACCGTGACGTTCGTGTTCGCGCACTCGCTGCCCGGGCTCGTCGTCGGCAGCGCGATCGCGGGCGTCGGCTTCGGCGCGGGCTTCCAGGCACCCCTGCGGATGCTGCTCGCCACCGCGGCGCCGACGCACCGCGCCGGACTCCTGTCGTCGGTCTACATCGTCAGCTACCTGGCGTTCGGCGTACCCGCCGTCGTCGCGGGACTCGTCGAACCGGCGTTCGGCTTCGTGCCGGTGCTCGCCGGCTACGGCGCCTTCATCGTCCTCGCCGCGGCGATCGCCCTCGTGCTGCAGCTCGCGTCACGCAGCGCGGCCGGGGTCGAGGAGCGCGCCGCCGAGGCCGTCGAGCGCACCGCGACCGGTTCCGTCCGGACCGTCGCCGAGTAGCGCTGCGCGAGGGCTAGTGCCCGGCCCGCGCCCGGTTCGGTCGCTGTGCGCGGACCCCGGTGCTGCGGTGTGCGTCGGCGTGCGCCGCGTCGACGTCGGCCTTGCCGCGGTCGGCCGCCCTCCGCAGCCACTGCGGTCCGTGCGCCTTCGCCCAGTCCCAGAAGCGGTGGAGCTGCGCGCGCAGCCACGTGATGATGCGGTGGAAGAAGTGGAACTCGCTCGCCAGGATCGTCAGGCCGATGAAGACCACGAGCCACCCCGGACCGGGCAGCGGCACGAGGATGAGCCCGATCACCACGACGAGTCCGCCGACGATCCCGACGAGCACCTTGTAGAACAGGTGCCACCCCGGCCGCGCGTGGATCCAGGCGCGCATCCGACGGAACCACCGGAAGCGGTGGTGCCGGTCGTCGGCGTCGGTCTCGGGAGCCGTGGTGTCGGCACGCACGACCGCGTCGGGTCGCTCGTGGGTGTCGTCCATGGCGGCAACCTAGGGCGCGCGGCTGGGAAACGGCGGCGCAACCGGTCCACGCCACGTGAGCAGTGGGACGGGCGGACACCGCGCCTCCCGGCCGTCACGGGCCTCGGCCCACCGGAGCCCTCGTTCCGTCGAGACGCCGCGGTCTCGTCGCGACGGCGTCGGATGCAACGGCGTTCTGCGCGCCCCGCGGCGTCTCGCGCAGTCGGGGCCGTGTCGCGCCGGCCGCAGCCCCGTCAGCGGGCCCCGTCGGCCTGGAGGCTCGTCACGCGTGAGCGACGCACGTCGCGGCCCACGGGACCGCGGCGAGACGGGCCTCCGGGATCGGCTCGCCGCCGACGGCGCACCGCCCGTAGGTGCCGGCGTCGAGCCGCGCGAGCGCGGCGTCGACCAGGCGGATGCGTTCCCGGGCGTCGTCGCGCACCGCACCGAGCGACCCACGCTCCCAGGCGAGGGTCGCCCCCTCGGGGTCGTGCTCGTCGTCCGCGTTGGCGTCCTGGCGCGCGTCGCTGACGTCCCGCATGCTGCGCTCGACGTCGGCGAGCAGCCGCTCGTTGCGCCGCCGTTCGTCGGCGAGCGCGGTGCGGGGGTCGTCCATGCCGACGACCGTAGTCGCGTCGGAATGCGGCCGCAGCAGCATGCGTTCGCATCGGCATGACGAAGATCGGGTTCCTGTCCTTCGGGCACTGGCGCGACGTGCCGGGCTCGCGTGTCCGCAGCGGCCGCGAGGCCCTCGTGCAGGCGATCGACCTCGCCGTCGCGGCCGAGGAAGCGGGCGTCGACGGCGCGTACTTCCGCGTGCACCACTTCGCTCCGCAGCAGGCGGCGCCGTTCCCCCTGCTCTCGGCGATCGCCGCCCGGACCAGCCGCATCGAGATCGGCACCGGCGTGATCGACATGCGCTACGAGAACCCGCTCTACATGGCCGAGGAAGCCGCGGCCACCGACCTCATCTCGGGAGGCCGACTGCAGCTCGGTGTCTCGCGGGGGTCACCCGAGACCGCCCTCGCCGGGTACCAGCAGTTCGGCTACGTGCCCGAGGCGCACGACACCAGCGGCGGCGACATGGCGCGCTCCCACACCGACGTGTTCCGTCGTGCGATCGCCGGCGAGCCGATGGCACACGCGAACCCGCAGATGACCGGGTCGGCCGGGTCGCTGTCGGTGTCCCCGCTGTCGGACACGCTGCCCGACCGGATCTGGTGGGGTGCCGGGACCCGCGCGACCGCCGAGTGGACGGCCGAGCAGGGCATGAACCTCATGTCGTCGACCCTGCTCACTGAGGACACCGGCGTGCCGTTCGACCAGCTGCAGGCCGAGCAGATCGAGCGCTTCCGGACGACGTGGCGCGAGATGGGCTGGGAGCGGACGCCCCGGGTCTCGGTGTCGCGCAGCATCATCCCGATCACCGACGACGAGTCGCGGCACTACTTCGGCGTGCGGGCGCAGGTCGAGGGGCAGGACCAGGTCGGGCACCTCGACGGCGGGCTCGCCCGCTTCGGTCGCTCGTACATCGGGGAGCCGGAGCAGCTCGTGGCCGAACTCGCCGCCGACGCAGCGGTCCGCGCTGCCGACACCGTGCTCGTCACCGTGCCGAACCAGCTCGGCGTGGACTTCAACGCCCGGCTGCTCGCAGCGACGAAGGCCGTCATGGACGAGGTCGACGCCGCGACCGTCCCCGCGTAGGTCGGGTCGTCCGGCTCACGCCCCGGCGGGCGCTTCCGGCCAGAGCAGGCGGAAGCGCTCGCACAGCACCGGCATGTCCGGTTCGTACCCGCGCGGGTTCTCGGAGTGCTCACGCCAGTAGCGCTCGTGCACCGCACGCCAGTGCGCGAGGGTGCGGTCCCCCTCGCCCTCGGCGCGGGCGTGCTCCTCGCCGACCTGGTCGAACGGGACGACCCGCAGGTCCGTCGTCTCGATCACGGCTCGGGGGTCACCCCTCCCGTCGAGGATGACGCTGAGCTCGCCGACCTCGGGCAGCGGGTCGCCCGTCGCCTCGTAGTCCCACATCGACGACGCCGTGCCGTCCTTGATCCCGCGGAGCACCAGGTCGAGCAGACCGTCCGCGTGGTCGGGCGTCGCGCCGAACGCCCACGCCTCCGGCACGGCCTCGGGCAGCTCCGGTGCCTCGTCGCGGCGGGCGGCCCAGAAGGCGGACAGGGTCTCGGCGTCGGCGGTGATCACCGCA
The DNA here is from genome assembly GCF_023712445.1 of Curtobacterium sp. P97. NCBI lineage: Bacteria > Bacillati > Actinomycetota > Actinomycetes > Micrococcales > Microbacteriaceae > Curtobacterium > Curtobacterium sp. P97. The sequence continues at coordinate 120,093 of NZ_JAMAYF010000011.1, forward strand.
CGACCGTAGCGCAGGTGCGACCGGTCCCCCTTGTTGCCGACACCCGCTGTGGGACTGTGGCCGTGCCTCCCGGCTGCGTAGCGTCGAGGTGCACCATCCACCGCACCCGCGAGGAGCACCCCGTGACGCTGCCGGCCGCCGGCTGGTTCCCGGACCCCCAGGACGCCCACCGCCTCCGGTGGTGGGACGGCCACGCGTGGGGCGGGGCGACGCGGGTGCTCCCGGCACGGCAGGAGCCCGTCGCACCGGTCGTCGTCGCACCGGTCGGGCCGTCGTTCTCCGTCGAGGGTGCAGCGGTGCGCACCGGGTCGTGGGCGTCCGGCGGGTCCGTGCAGCGGGTCGGGGCGGCGGCGCTCGTGGCGGTCCTGCTCGCGGTCGTGTCGATCGTCTGGAACCCGGTCGGCATCGCGAGCACGCTGGCCGTCGTCACGGGCGTCCTCGCGATCGTGCGTCCCGGCGCGACCGGCGGCTGGCGGGCGCTGTGGCGGAGCGCCGCGGCGAGCGCCCTCGTGGTCGCGGTCGCGACGGGCGTGGTCGCTGCGTCCGCGCAGTTCCACCTGTTCTGAGCGCTGCGGGCGCAGCGCTACCGCCGCGCCCGCGGCGCTCGCGCGCTCGGCGCGCCGCGCGCCGCACCACGGGAAGCACGTCGCGCCACGGTTCTTCATGGCGCGACGTGCTTCCGGTTGTGCCCGAGCACGTCGCGCCGCACGTCACCCCGACCCTGCCTCCGGCCCTGCCCGCCCGGCCGCCCGGCCGGCCGCCCGGGCGCAGCGCTACCGCCGCGCCCGCGGCGCTCGGCGCGCCGCACCACGGGAAACACGTCGCGCCAGGGTTCTCCATGGCGCGACGTGCTTCCGGTTGTGCCCGAGCACGTCGCGCCGCACGTCACCCCGGCCCCGGCCGACGGCCGACGTCCGCCGGCCGGGCGCAGCGCTACCGCCGCGCCCGCGGGTGCGCCGTCTGGTAGACGTCGCGCAGCATGTCGGCCGTGACGAGCGTGTAGATCTGCGTCGTCGCGACGCTCGCGTGCCCGAGCAGCTCCTGCACGACGCGCACGTCCGCGCCGCCCTCGAGCAGGTGCGTCGCGAACGAGTGCCGGAACGTGTGCGGGGACACGTGCGCCGCCAGTCCGGCCCGCTCCGCCGCCGCCTGGATCACGAGCCAGGCGCTCTGCCGCGACAGCCGTGCGCCCCGAGCGCCGAGGAACAGCGCCGGTGTCGACGGCCCACGCGCCGCGAACACCGGCCGGGCCCGGACGAGGTACGCGTCGACCGCGGCCCGCGCGAAGCTGCCGAGCGGCACGATGCGCTGCTTGTTCCCCTTGCCGGTGACCTTCACGACCGCGAGCCCGTCGCCCTCGTCGTCCTCGGGGTCGGACAGCGTCGCGACGTCGTCCACCGACAACCCGACCGCCTCGGAGATGCGCGCGCCCGTGGCGTAGAGCAGCTCGAGGAGCGCCCGGTCCCGCAGCTGCACGGGGTCGTCGTCCGCCGAACCCGCGGCGCCGAGCAGTCGCTCCATGTCGTGCACCGAGATCGCCTTCGGCAGCCGTGACGGCGCCTTCGGTGGCCGGACGGCCGTGGCGGGGTCGAGCGGCAGCCAGCCCTCGGCGGCCGCGAACGCGGTGAAGGACCGCACCGAGCTGAGCATCCGGGCGACCGACCGGGGCGCGAGCGGTTGCTCCGGTCGCGAGGTCAGGTGCGTGACGAACCCGGCGACGTCCGCGCGGGCGAGGCGTGCGACGTCCGTCAGCGCCTCCGCTCCCCCAGCCCGGTCCGCGCCCGCGGAGTCGACCGCCGGCGTCGAGGCGAGCCACTCCGCGAAGACCGCCAGGTCCCGCCGGTAGGCCGCCACCGTGTGCTGCGACAGTCCCCGCTCGACGGCGACGTGCCGCAGGTAGGTGTCGGTGGCACGGTCGAGGGGGATCACCCGACAAAACTAGTGCGGGACCGCCCTGCGGAGGTCGTCAGTGCAGCCCGGCGTCCGGCTCGCCGAAGCGGCAGGCGGTGAAGGTCACCGCAAGCCCGGCCCGGGTTGGTGCGGCGCAGAACAGGCCGGCCGACACGACGGCGTCCGGGTCGAGGTGCGCGACCCGCACCAGCCGGGGCTCCTCGCCTTCGGCCCAGGCCCGGACCGTCACGGCGTCACCGGAGCGGCTCGCGCGCACCGTCACGACCCGCCCGGTCCAGGACGGCACGGGCGCGACGGACCAGTCGGACGTCCCGTGCGTCACGACGGCCCCGACCTGCGGCAGCCCGTCGGAGAACTCCACGCCCGCCTTCACCCACTCCTGCTCGTCGACCCGCAGGAACACCCCGGCCTGGTCGAACTGCTCCGCGAAGTCGAGGACGAACGAGACCTCGACGGCGAACGCGCCGTCGGTGGGTCGGAGGAGCGCGTGCTCCGAGTCGTGGACGAACCCGTACGAGGTCGTCCGCCAGGCATCGCTGCCCTCCTCCGCGGTCACGAGCAGGGCGGCACGATCGACGACGGGTTCGACGGCGACGGGCTCGTGCGTCCAGAGCCCGTCCCGCAGCAGGGCACCGAGCCCGCTGTCGGCCGTCACGCCGTCGCGTCCCGCTCGACCGCGTCCCGCTCGACCGCGCCGCGCTCGACCGCGCCCCGCTCGATCGCATCGACCGCGAGGGTCGCGACGACGAGCGCCGAGTTCTGCAGGCGGCCCGCGAGGATCCCCTCGACGAGCTCCGCCCGCGGCACCCATCGGGTCACGATGTCCGCCTCCTCGGCCTCACGCTCGAACGCGGACGCCGTCGCACGGACCCCACGGGCCCGGTAGACCTGGATGAACTCGTCGCTGCCGCCCGACGAGGTGTTGTACCGGACGAGGGGCTCCCAGTGGTCCGCCTCGAGGTCGGCCTCTTCCCCGAGCTCCCGCTGCGCGGCGGTGAGGTGGTCCTCGCCCTCGTGGTCGAGGAGCCCGGCCGGCAGCTCCCAGTCGCGCAGCTGCACGGGGTGGCGGTACTGCTGGATGACGAGCACGCGGCCCTCGTCGTCCTCCGCGAAGACGGCGACGGCGCCCGTGTGGTCGATGTACTCGCGGACCATGTCGTGCCCGTCGTAGTCGACGTGGTCACGGCGGACGTCCCAGACGGCACCCTCGTACACGACGGTGGAGTCGGTGACCTCGTACGAGGCGTGTTCGTCGGCGATCGGTGCGTCAGCGGCAGTCACCAGCCCATCCTGGCACGCGGCTCCGTCAGCCCTCCCCGGGACGGACGGGAGGCGCGGTGCCAGCCGGCACCGCGCCTCCCGTCAGCGACAACGCGCGTTGAGCGACAGCGCGCGTTACGCGACGACCTCCGCCGACTCCTCGGCCGGGTCGAACAGGCTGGACGCCTCGTGGCGCGCGATCGCCGCGTCCACCAGCCCGGCGAACAGCGGGTGCGCGTTCGTCGGACGCGAGCGCAGCTCCGGGTGTGCCTGCGTGGCGATGTAGAACGGGTGCACGTCGCGCGGCAGCTCGACGTACTCGACCAGGGTGCCGTCGGGCGAGGTGCCCGAGAACACCAGGCCGGCGTCCGCGATCTGCTGACGGTAGGTGTTGTTCACCTCGTAGCGGTGACGGTGGCGCTCCGAGGCCTCGGACGCACCGTAGAGCTCGGCCGCGAGCGACCCGTCGGTGAAGTGCGCCGGGTACAGGCCGAGTCGCATCGTGCCGCCCATGTCGCCACCGGCGATGATGTCGACCTGCTCCGCCATGGTCGCGATGACCGGCGTCGAGGTCTCCGGGTCGAACTCGGTGCTCGACGCGTCGGTCAGGCCGGCCTCGTGGCGGGCGTACTCGATGACCATGCACTGCAGGCCGAGGCACAGGCCGAGCGTCGGGATGCCCTGCTCACGCGCGAACCTGAGCGCGCCGAGCTTGCCCTCGATGCCGCGGACACCGAACCCGCCGGGGACGCAGATGCCGTCGACGTCACCGAGCTGCTTCGCGGCACCCTCGGGCGTCGTGCAGTCGTCGGACACGACCCACTTCAGCGTGACCTTCGCGTTGTGGGCGAAGCCACCGGCGCGCAGGGCCTCGGTGACCGACAGGTAGGCGTCCGGCAGGTCGATGTACTTGCCGACCAGCGCGATCGTGACGTGCTTCTTCGGCTCGTGCACCGCGTCGAGGACCGGGTTCCACGCGGACCAGTCGACGTCGTGCGCGTCGAGCTTCAGCGCGTCGATGATGACCTGGTCGAGACCCTGGTCGTGCAGCAGCGTCGGCAGGTCGTAGATCGAGGGGACGTCGACGGCGTTCACCACGGCGTCCTCGTCCACGTCGCACATGAGGGCGATCTTGCGCTTGTTCGACTCCGACACCGGACGGTCCGAGCGGAGCACGAGGGCGTCCGGCTGGATGCCGATCGAGCGGAGCGCGGCGACGGAGTGCTGCGTCGGCTTGGTCTTCTGCTCGCCCGAGGCGCTCATGAACGGCACGAGCGACACGTGCACGAAGAACACGTTGTTGCGGCCGAGCTCGTGGCGGACCTGGCGGGCGGACTCGATGAACGGCTGGGACTCGATGTCACCGACCGTGCCGCCGACCTCGGTGATGATGACGTCGGGCTGCGGGTCGTTCTCGGCCTGCTCGCGCATCCGACGCTTGATCTCGTCGGTGATGTGCGGGATGACCTGGACGGTGTCGCCGAGGTACTCGCCGCGACGCTCCTTGGCGATCACGCTGGAGTACACCTGACCGGTCGTGACGTTCGCGGCCTGCGACAGGTTGATGTCGAGGAAGCGCTCGTAGTGCCCGATGTCGAGGTCCGTCTCCGCACCGTCGTCGGTCACGAAGACCTCGCCGTGCTGGAACGGGTTCATGGTGCCCGGGTCCACGTTGAGGTACGGGTCGAGCTTCTGCATGACGACCTTGAGGCCGCGCGCCGTGAGCAGGTTGCCGAGGCTGGCCGCCGTCAGGCCCTTGCCGAGGGACGAGACGACCCCGCCGGTCACGAAGATCTGCTTCGTGACCTTCGGGGTCGAGGTCGAAGAATTGGTTCCGCCGCTGAGAGTGTCCGCCACGGGGTTCCATCGTACGTCAGAACTGCCGGGAGGCGCGACCCGCGTTCGCCGCGGGCGTTGCGCCCGCCGGCCGGTCACCCCCGCCGTCCCCGCAGGACGCAACGTCGGCGACTGTGCGCAGCGCTGTACCGCTGCGAGGAGCCGCCCTCGTTGCGTGTTGCGGACGCGAGCGGAGAGCCGGGGGCGGGGCGTGCCTCCAGGCCGGACCGTTGCCTAGGCGCGCTGGCCGGCGACGTCGAGGAGCTCGCGTGCGTGCTCGATGCCGCTCGCACTGTCGCCCAGGCCGGAGAGCAGGCGGGCCATCTCCTGGAGCCGGTCCTCGCCCTCGAGCCGGCGCACGCTCGACGAGGTCACGGCGCCGCTGGCGTCCTTGACGACGTTGAGGTGGTTGTTCGCGAACGCGGCGACCTGGGCGAGGTGCGTGACGACGATGACCTGCGTCCGCTCGGCGAGCTTCGCGAGCCGCCGACCGATCTCGATCGCCGCGGCTCCGCCGACGCCGGCGTCGACCTCGTCGAACACGAAGGTCGGGACGGTCGTGCTGCCGGCCATGACGACCTCGATCGCGAGCATCACGCGCGAGAGCTCGCCGCCGGACGCGCCCTTGCCGATCGGGCGGGGGTCGGTGCCGGAGTGCGGCTGGAGCAGGATCGCGACCTGGTCGCGCCCGTGCCGGCGGTACTCGCCGCCGTCGGTGACCTCGACCACCAGGGTCGCGCCGGCCATCGCCAGCGTCCGGAGTTCCGCGGTGACCCGCTTCGCGAGGTCGCCCGCGGCCTTCGTGCGGGCCGCGGTCAGCGCGGCGGCCGTCTGCGCGAGGGCCTGCTCGTCCTGCTCGACGCTCTGCTGCAGCGCGACGATGCGGTCGTCGTCACCGTCCAGCTCCAGCAACCGGTCGCTCGCCCGCTGGCCGTACGCGATCACGTCGTCGACCGTCTCGCCGTACTTGCGCGTCAGGTTCGCCAGGAGTGCCCGGCGTTCGTTGACGAGCTCGAGGTCGTGCCCGGCGTCCGGCTCCAACGAGCCGAGGTAGCTGGACAGGCCGGCGGATGCGTCCGAGGCCTGGATCCCGAGTTCGGTCAGCTGCTCGAGCACGGGCTGGAGGGCCGGGTCGGACCCGGCGACGCGCTCGACGGCCCGGCGTGCCGCCTCGACCAGTCCGACGACGTCGGCGACCCCGTCGAGGGACTCGCTGGACAGTGCCTCGTGGGCGGTGCCGGCGGCCAGGCGGAGCTCCTCGAGGTTGCCGAGGCGTTCGGCGCGTTCGGCGAGCTCGACGTCCTCGCCGGGCTGCGGGTCGACCGACTCGATCTCGTCCGACGCGGCGCGGATGCGTTCGGCCTCGGCGACGCGGTCGTCGCGGTCCCGCACGAGCGTCTCGAGCTCGCCGGCGTGCGCCTGCCAGGTGTCGTAGGCGGCGACGTAGGCGCCGAGTGCCCGCTGCACGGCCCTGCCGCCGAAGCCGTCGAGGGCGGCGCGCTGCGCCGAGGCCGACGTCAGGCGGATCTGGTCCGACTGCCCGTGCACGGTCACCAGCTGGTCGGCGAGCTCGCCGAGCACCGCGACCGGGGCACTGCGGCCGCCGACCGTCGCACGGCTGCGGCCCTCCGCCGAGACTGTGCGGGTCAGGATGAGCTCGCCGTCCTCGACGGTCCCGCCCGCGTCCTCGACACGCTCCGCGACGGCGGCGTGGTCCGGGACGTGCCAACGCCCCTCGACCACCGCGCTGGAGGCGCCGCGGCGCACGGAGCCGGCGTCCGCCCGGGCACCGAGCAGCAGCCCGAGCGCCGTGACGATCATGGTCTTGCCCGCACCGGTCTCGCCGGTGACGACGGTGAAGCCGGGTCCGAGCTCGAGCGTGGTCTCGCCGATGACGCCGAGGTCGGAGATGACGATCTCCTCGATCATGCGTCGTCCTCGGTCGCCGGACCGCGCCAGCCCGCGACGGGCAACTGGAACTTGGCGACCAGCCGGTCGGTGAAGGGCGCGTCCTTCAGCCGGGCGACCCGGACGGGGTCGGGCGATCGACGGACCTCGACCCGGGCACCCGGCGGCAGGTCGTGGGTGCGACGGCCGTCGCACCACAGGACACCGACGCCGCTCGTGCGCCGGAGGACCTCGATCGCGAGGGTGCAGTCCGGCCCGACGACGATCGGACGCGAGAACAGGGCGTGCGCGCTGAGCGGCACCATGAGCAGGGCGTCGACGTCCGGCCAGACGATCGGGCCGCCGCCGGAGAACGAGTAGGCCGTGGACCCCGTGGGGGTGGCGACGACGACGCCGTCGCAGCCGAAGGACGACAGCGGCCGACCGTCGACCTCGGTGACGACCTCGAGCATGCGCTCGCGGGAGGCCTTCTCGATCGTCGCCTCGTTCAGCGCCCACGACGAGTAGACGACCTCGTGCCCGACGACCACGTCGACCTGGAGCGTCACACGCTCCTCGACCTTGTAGTCGCCGACGAGGGCACGCTCGACCGTGGCCCGCAGCCCGTCGCGCTCGCTCTCGGCCAGGAAGCCGACGTGTCCGAGGTTCACGCCCACGATCGGGGCGCGCGTCCCCCGCACGAGTTCGGCGGCACGGAGGATCGTGCCGTCCCCGCCGAGGACGATGACGATCTCGAGGGCGTCGGCCTGCACGTCGACACCCAGGATGTCGACCTGGCCGACCGAGGCCTCGGCCCGTCGGACGTCGGCGTACTCGTCGAACGGCATCACCGGGGTGAGTCCGGCGGCGTGCAGCAGGTCGCAGACCTCGACGGCGGCGTCGATGGAGTCCTGTCGGCCCGTGTGGGAGACGAGCAGGATGTGCCGGTCGTCGTCGCTCATGCAGCCCCTTCGGTGAGTTCGGTGGCCCGACCGATCCACGCTGTCGGGTTCCCCCATCCTGCCGGATGACCCCCGACACCACGCTGGAAGTGCGCGAGGTACTCGTGGTTGCCGTGCGTGCCGACGATCGGCGATGCGGTCAGCCCGACCGTCCCGAGGCCCGCGTCCCACGCCGACCAGAGCACGTTCATGAGCGCGTCGTTCCGCAGGGCGGGGTCGCGCACGATGCCCTCGCGCACACCACCACGGCCGACCTCGAACTGCGGCTTCACGAGCAGCACGAAGTCGTCCGCGGGCACGGCGACCGCCAGCACGGGCAGGACGATGCGCAGGGAGATGAAGGACAGGTCCCCGACGACCAGGCTCGTGCGGGGCGCTGCGTCGTCGAGCGCCGCGTAGGTGTCCGGCGTGAGGTCACGGGCGTTGCACCCCTCGACAACACGCACCCGCTCGTCGATCGCGACCACCGGGTCGAGCTGACCGTGCCCGACGTCGAGGGCGACCACGCGGGCGGCTCCGTGGTGGAGCAGCACCTGTGTGAACCCGCCCGTGGACGCGCCGACGTCGAGCACGACGCGCCCGCTCGGGTCGACGTCGAAGGCCTCGAGGGCACGGACGAGCTTCCGCGCCGCACGCGACACCCACTCGTCCTCGGTGTCGACGACGAGCTCGGCGTCCGGCGCGACCGGGGCCGACGGCTTCACGACCGCCGTGCCCCCGACCGTCACGCGGCCGGCCTGGACCAGCTTCGCCGCGGCGGTCCGTGACCTGACCAGCCCGCGGGCGGCGAGCAGGGCGTCCAACCGGACCGGGCGCTCCTCGTCGTGCTCAGGCACCGGCACCGCCGTCTCCTCGTCCGCTCCCCCACACCTGCGTGGCGCCGGCAGCGCGACCCGAGCTGTGCCCCTGCGGTGCCTGGCCGCTCTCGAGGCGGGTGCGCAGGTCGTCGTGCAGCGCGGCGAAGGCGTCGGCGCGCTCGGGCAGGGGCAGCGCCTCGGCAGCCGCGGTGCGCTCGGCGAAGGCGTCCGGCTGCTGCACGGGCTGTCGGTGCTCGCCCTGCTGCTGCTGCTCGCCCGGTTGCTGCTGCTCGCCCTGCTCCTGCTCGGGCGGCTGCTGCGGGTGGGGCACGTCGGTCACGCTACTCGCCGCCGTACAGCTTCGGGTCGACGTCGAGGCCGTAGATCGCCAGTCCGGACTCCCAGATCAGCGCCGCTCCGGCGCGGAGCAGGTCGATCGGGGTCCCGCTGTCGAGCACCCGGACGACGTGCCCGTGCATCGCGACCGTGGCGCCGCCGACCGTGACGTACCGGGTGCCGTCCGGGTCCTGCCGCCGCACCGTCACCGGGTACGGCTCGGACAGCCCACGGAGGTCCTGCAGGACGTACGTCGGACGCGAGCGCTGGTCGGCCGCGAGCACCTGCTTCGCTTGGTCGATGCCCGTCAGCACGAGCACGCTCGGGATGCCGGCGTCGTTCGCGCCCTTGATGTCCGTGTCGAGCCGGTCGCCGATGAACAGCGGGTGCTCGCCGCCGAAGCGGGCGATCGCGGCGTCGAAGATCGGTCGCTCCGGCTTGCCCGCCACCACCGGCATCCGCCCGACGGCCTGGTGCACCGCGGACACGAGCGTGCCGTTGCCGGGCGCGATGCCACGCTCGACCGGGATCGACCAGTCCATGTTCGTCGCCACCCACGGCACGTCCGGATCGGCGAGGGCGAAGGAGGCCTCGGCCAGGTGCGTCCACCCGAGGTCCGGCGAGAACCCCTGGATGACCGCTGCCGGAGCGTCGTCGGCGCTCGTCGTCACGCTGAAGCCCGCCTCCTCGACGATGCTCGTCAGCCCGAGGCCGCCGGTGACCAGCACGGTGGACCCGGCCGGCACCAGCGTCTCGAGCAGCCGCACGCCCGCCTGCGACGAGGTCACGACGTCGTCGGCGGTCACCTCGAGGCCGTAGCCCTCGAGGTGCTCCGCGACGTCGGACGGCCGACGAGAGGCGTTGTTCGTGATGTAGCCGACCCGAGCCGTCAGCGACGCCCGTGTCAGGGCCTCGACAGCGTGCGGGATCGCGTTGCGTCCGCGGTACACGACACCGTCGAGGTCGGTGAGGACGACGTCCACACCGTCCGTCGGCGGCGTCGGGACGTCAGTCGGCTGCGGAGCCGTCGACGTCGCGGGGGTTGTCGTCGTCGATCTCGCCGAGGTCGTCGTCGGGGTCGACGTCGTCGCCGAGCTGGTCGGTGTCGTCGAGCGCTCCGGTCCCGTGCTCGTCACCGACGACGGCGTCGTGCTCGTCGTGTCCTTCGACTTCTTCCTCGACCACATCGACAGTCTCCCATGCGTTCTCGTCGGCGATCTCGGCCAGGGCGGCGGCAGCCCGGTCGACCCGCGCCCACCACTCGTCGGCCTCGTCCTGGCGGCCGAGCTCCTCGAGCGTGGCCGCGTAAGCACTGTAGAGGGCCGGCGACCAGCTGTACGCCGTGGTCGGGTCGAGCTGCGGGATCTCGAGCTCGCCGAGCGCGGCCGTCGGGTTGCCCAGGTCGATCCGGGCGCCGGACATCGCGATCGCGAGCTCCACCTGCACCGCCGTGTCCAGCGCGGCGCGGTCGACCGACCGGCCGAGCTCGAGCGCCCGCTCCGGACGTCCGAGACCCCGCTCGCAGTCGACCATCATCGGCAGCTGGTCGTTCTTGCCGGAGATGCGACGGTAGGTGCGCAGCTCACGGAGCGCCGTGGCGAAGTCGCCCGTCCGGTACGCGGTGATCGCCGCGGTCTCGCGGACGACCGCCACACGACCGGCCCGACGCGCAGCGCTCAGGGCGTGGAGGTTGGCCGTCTCCGGGTCCTCGTCGACGAGCAGCGCCGCCATGACGAGGTGCTTCGCGACCCACTCGGCGTTGTCCTTGCTGAGCGTCTTGAGCTCGGCGCGGGCAGCCGGGTCGAGGTCCCGCGGCGAGACGCTCTCGTCGATCTCGGGGTCCTCGTGTCGCGGACGGACGGAACGCGTGCCGTACGGGTCACGGTCCTCCCAGTCGTCACGGGCAGCCTCGCCGAAGCGTGCGCCGGCATGACGGGAGCCATCGCCGAACCGAGGGCGGTCGCCCCGGTCGTCGTCGCGGCGGGGGCGGTCGTCGGCACCGCGGAACGGACGACGCTCACCACCGTCGCGCTGCGGACGACGGTCATCGCCACCACGGAACCGACGACGGTCATCACCGTCACGCTGCGGACGACGGTCATCACCGTCACGCTGCGGACGACGGTCATCACCGTCACGCTGCGGACGACGATCGTCGCCACCACGGAACGGACGACGCTCGCCACCGTCACGCTGCGGACGACGGTCGTCGCCACCACGGAACGGACGACGGTCGTCGCCACCGTCACGCTGCGGACGGCGATCGTCGCCACCACGGAACGGACGACGCTCGCCACCGTCACGCTGCGGACGACGGTCGTCGCCACCACGGAACGGACGACGCTCGCCACCGTCACGCTGCGGACGACGGTCATCGCCGCCACGGAACGGACGACGGTCGTCGCCACCGTCACGCTGCGGCCGACGGTCGTCGCCACCACGGAAGGGCGCACGGTCATCGCGACCACGGAAAGGACGATCACCATCACGCTGCGGACGACGGTCGCCACCGTCACGCTGCGGACGACGGTCGTCGCCACCACGGAAGGGCGCACGGTCATCGCGACCACGGAAAGGACGATCACCATCACGCTGCGGACGACGGTCGTCGCCGCCACGGAACGGACGGCGGTCACCATCACGGCCCGGGCGGTCAGCGCCTCGAGGACCGTCACCGCGGGGCGGACGCCCCGTACCGTCGCGGTCACCCTGCCGAGCCGGCCGACGGCCACCGTCACTGAAGGACCGGTCGCCCTCGCGGAAGCCCCGACGGTCGTCACGACCACTCCGGCCGGCGTCGCGGGCTGGACGGTCACCGTCCCGTCGCGCACGATCCCCCTCGCGACGCTCGAAGTCGCGCGGCCCGGACGACCAGCGGCTGCCTTCGCGCCGCTCCCCGCGATCCCGGTCGTTGCGCTGCTGCTCGTCGTCGTTCGCCACCGTTGCTCCTCATCGCGTGCCCGTGCTCGAATGCGCCGGGCGATCGTCCGCTGTGTCGTTGTGGGGGGGGTGCCGCACGGTCGTCCGTGCTCACTGCTGGGCCCAGTCCATCACGAACCGGACCGCGAGTCGAGCGACCTACGGCGGAAACAGATGTGGCCACCGGCCTCCACGAGAACGAGGGTCTCCCCTACGAGTTCTCGATGGAGGGCCGATGGCCACATCACTTACGTTGAGTCCGGCGGCGTCCTACTCTCCCACAAGGTCCCCCTTGCAGTACCATCGGCGCTGAGAGGCTTAGCTTCCGGGTTCGGAATGTGACCGGGCGTTTCCCTCTCGCTATGACCACCGGAACACT